>CAIYUY010000315.1 GCA_903929485.1 uncultured Desulfuromonadales bacterium | reverse complement strand
ACTCTTAATACTCTTAATGTGTATATGTGATTATCGTTTAGAGAGCAAAGCGCAATATGCCTTTGCTAAGTGGCGCTCTGCTCTCTCATCAATCTCATGTCTTCACGTTAAGAGTATTAAGAGTCCCCCCCTTCCCATTTCTTTTAGTCCTGATTGGGGGGAATTTCTTCTTTGGGACACCACATGGAACCCTAAGAAAAGAAAAAGAGAAAAGACAGGTAAAAAAATTTTCGGGTGGGTGGGTGGGTGAAAGGTCAAGGATCGATATTGAATTTCCCTAGCTGGTCTTGCATCGCGGACCAACCGGGGAAAAGTTCTTTTGCCTTGGGGCCGATCCCTTGTTGTGGCGTGAAGGGAAAGGTTATGCCGATCTGCATTCCCTGGATCTTGATCTCTTTTGCGCTCGGTGCGTCTCCGGTGTCTATCTCGTGCTTTCCGATCCATTCTGCGAGGCGCTCGATCTTGTCTTTTGGTGTGTCGAATGCCCAGGCGAGGTTTGCTCTGGCCATGTTTTTCATTGCCGTTGTGAATGCGTCTTGAGCATTAAAGGTATCTGGTATGTCTGAAAAGGTGTCAACTGCCTGCTCCACATAGTCTGTTACTCCATGGCAGGATATTAATCCCTCGTCGGTGTCATGGTTCTTAAGGAGGTAGTTTTGGAGGTTGTCTGTGGTTATTCCCGGGTAGACGTCGTTGATGTCGTCGATTGATGCGGTGGGTTTATTCATCATGGGCCAGTCAAGCTGTGCGTATGGGTCAAACCCGAATTCGTTGAAGTAGTCTTTTGTCCAGTCGTATTTAGGTGAAGGTACGCTTGCTTCGTATTTCTGGAATTCCTTATATCCATCTACTTCGAGCTTTTGTAAGAATTTTGGGGTTATTGCTGATAGCGCTAGGTTTCCTATTTCGATTAGCGTTGCTGGTCCTGCGACGTCTATGACGTCTCTGCTTGCCCACAGCGCCGAGAGGGTGGTTAGTGCGTCGGCCCAAATTTCTTCTGCCTTTGATGGGTAAAGTATTGTGTCTCTGATGTTTTGTACGGCTTGGACTCCTTGTTTTGCTCCCTCGAAGAAGGCTTGGGTTTGGAATCCGCATATTGCGCCTAGCGATAGCCCGACGCCGAACATGTGGTCTGCGGTGTGTGCGAGCTGTATGAACTCTCCGATTGTGGGCCATGCGCGGGACAGGTTGTTTGCTCTGCTTGCGTATGCTCTTTTCGAGAAGGGGTTTCTGTCTGCCGTTTTTTCAAGTGCTCTCTTCTTTCTGTTGCTTGATATGCCGACTTGGCTGTAAATGTCTGCGACGTTTAAAATGTCCGCTCCGAGTAGTGCCCATCCAACCGGGCCCTCTAGTCCCTTTAGGAGGTTTGGGGCCACTCTTATGGCTAATTTTGCTATGACCACGAGGGAGACGAGGGCTTGTTGTGCTGCATCGAGCATTGTGATTACTGCTGCCGCGTCGTGTACGAAGGCTGAGTCTGGTGATTGTAGCATTGTTAGAAATTGCTGTTTTTTGTAGGCTAGGTAAGCGAGCTGGTCTGCATCGAGGGGCGAGGCGATTCCGTGCTTTTGGGCATATTTGTGGGCGGCGTATTCTTCGGCGGTGATCGAGGGTGGCGCGTTCCATTGGATCGTATCTTCAAATTTTGGGATAACGATTTTGTTCCCGTACTTGGCTTGGTATTTTTCTTTCATGGCTTTAAATGCTTCGGTCGAGAAGCGGGGTAGCTTTACGGGGCTTGATATCCAGCTTTTTGGTGTGTAATCTTGGCGTGTTTGGTCGAGTATGTCTTGATAGTCTGGGTTTGATTCTATCCAGTCGAGGTAGTCCTTTCTTGCCTGGTCCTTATATTCCTGGTCCGTTGGGGTTTCGGGGGGTGGTTCAAGGTCAAAATCCGGTCCCTGTGCCCATTCTGGGGGCGTTTCCCAAAAGTCGTCTGCCATTTTTTGTCTCCTGGTGCCCTTTTTTGTGTTTCCGCCCGATCGGGCGGCGCTAAATCCCCAACCTGATCGCCCCATGGGGTCTATTTCAAGAGATCTTCCACGGGTCCTTTGTCTGGTATGGGGGTAAAGATGAAGCTATGGTTTTCGTTTCCCCAGGGTAATCCCTCGATGTCAGGGATCTCGACCCTCGAGCGTTGCGGCCGCCCAATTGTGCTCATAGCTCTATTTTCTGCTGATATCGACATTCGGATCCCTTTTTTATGGGGTTTCCTGGGTTTGCGCTGGTGGTTGTGTTGGTGAAGGGATTTCAATTATCACAACATTGTGATATTTGAGCACCATCGTTAGATCTCTGTCTAAGGAGTAGCACACCAAAACCATCCTGGCCGGCTTCTTTATTTTTGGGTCCAGCTCCCAAAGGAATTTATAGGACAAACACTGTCCGACTGCCCGGAGAAACGGGGATGAAGCGACTTCGATTATCCAGAGGTCTTTTTTCCTTTCCCCTATGGCGTCTATCCTTTTGGCAGTGACATCGTACCACATCTTTGCGAGTTTCGCGTCTGCTTTGATTTTGGAGATGTCCGGGCCTCCCACCTTGACATTATAGTAAAATCTGTCGAATTCAGTGGCGAATTTGTCGAGAAACAGATGCCATAGCGGTACGTCTGATGGCAACATCTGCTGCGGATCTCCGCGCCACGTTATTTCAAAAGGTGGTCCAATGTCTGTGGGCATTGTGGGCACTTGTTCATAATGATTAGGATTGCGGTTTCGAGTCTTTGGAAACGTTTTTCTATGCGGTAGATTCCGCGTGCGATTGCCGTGATGGTTCCTATCGCTTGAACTACTACGACGACGAGTGTTGCTGTTTCGTGGCCGATGATTGTCATATTCTTATATTCACCCTATTCCCATGATGGGTAGGTATTGTGTGCCCTTGGTTGGTGGGCTTAATGAAAAATCATCGAAAGCTATCATGCCTGGGTTTCCTGATGGTGTGTAGACCGAAATGTCAAGCCTTGTGTTGTGTACGTTCCAGTCGAGAGGTACAGCGTATATGCCAAGAATTCCCAACCAGGTATTGTGTAGCGCTGATCGTGCGTGTGCCCCAAAGTCTGTGTATACTCCATCCGTGATCATCCAGTCAAAGAGTACTAGCGCAAGTCCGTCGTTAAATTGTAGGGCTCCTCCGCCGAAGCCGTGGCCTACTCCTGGGGTTACTTTTATGGCTGGGGGTGGTAGGGAGATTACGATTGGTCCTCCTCCCATAGGTACCGCGACCGTGATGTAACCCTGGTGAAAGTCGAGTGTGTCTGAGTGCCACACAAAGGGTCCTGTCCATGTGCCGGATCCGGTTTTAAAGGTTCTATTATTTTCTGGTTGAATTCGATCTCCCATGGGTTCTGTTTTATTTTGGCGCTGTTTGCACCTGGTCCTTTTCGTAAAAATAGGTAAGGAATCCTGAAAGTCTTACGTAAAGGCCGTTTACTGTTATCGAAAATCCGCCCTGGCCGCACGGTAGAGGTGAGTCTCCCATTGCGATGACCATGCCGAGGGGACCTCCGTCTCCTCCAAGGTGCATGGGGCCGCTTGGTCCGAATACGCCCATATTAAAGGTCACGTCTGTTTGACCGGTCGCGACGATGACGATGGTTGCTATGTAGGTTTTGTACCCTGGCGTTGGAGCTATTTGTAAGACGGTTGCCGGTCCCGTTACATCGATCATGTATGCTGCTGCGTCTTTCCACCATTTCGGGTAAGGTGTGGTTGTGATGGTCAGGCCCTGGGCGATTGGTGTCTTTGGCTTCGTAGTTGTGGTGGGCGTCTTTGGTGGTGTGGGTGTCTTCGGTGGTGTCGGCGCTGGTTGTGGTGTCTTGGGCGCTGGTGTTGGTTTTGGTTTTGATCCCGGTGGAACTATCGGTGACCCATAAGGTATCGGCGGTAATATGATGACCTTGCCCGTTATTGGTGTCGCGGTTGTCGCTGCTTTCTCTGCGTCAGTCTGTGCCTGTGCGTCTGTTGGTTTGTTCGTGTCTTCCGGATCTGCCATTTAATGTCCCTCGGGTGATTCGTCTTATTGTAAGGGTAGATAAATGTTGCCGATCTTTTTAAGTAGCTTTCCGTCGAGGGTTAGAATGATTTTAGAGTAAGGCTCGCCGTAATAACCCTGCTCGGCCTCGAGGCGGTAGTTATGGATCGTTGATAGGGTGACGTCGTGACCGGTTAGGGCGTATAGTCCTTGTTCAGCGTGCATCAATCTGCGCGCTCTAAGGAGTGCGTCTTTTCCGGTCAGTGAATAGGAAGTTGAAGAAGCGGTTATTTTTCTTGTGGCCCTTATGTTTGCTGTCTTTCCGTCGATGGCGTAAGAGTCCGCAGCCGCAGGTAATCTTCTTGTTGCGCGTAGGGCTTCTGTTTGCCCTGTTTCTGAATAGCTTCCAGCTTCCGCTGTGAGAACGTAGGCCGCTGCGGTTGTGTACTCGATTATTAATTTCGGCCTTAGGGTATGATCGGCCGCGTAATTGTTGGAGTAGAAAAAAGACCCGAATATTCCTGACCCCTCAGTTTGATCTTTTAGTAAGAAGTTGGCTATTTTGGAATGGTTGGACTGAAAGTGCTGCGTTAAGGCTAAAACGTCCCAGCTTACCCAGCCGAAAGAGGCGGGCATTTCGGTTTGTGCTTCGTTTTGCGTTTCGTAGTCGCCCCCTGGGGCGGTCCATGGGTTTCCTGTTTTATAGTTGTTCCAGGAAGATTCAAGCTCTTCCCAGTCCGTTTTGGTGAGCTCGAGGGCTAAATAAATTCTTCCGACCGGGTTGTAATATTGGTCGTAATAGTATAGCGATAGGGTTGCCGTGGTGATGAGTGCGCCGTCCGGAAGTGATGAGAAGTCGAATCGGAGTATGGTTCTCCATCTGTCGCCTGAAGGGTTTGAGACGATCACGAACTCAAAGGCTCCTAAGGCTTGGGTAGGATCTCCCTGTCTCAGCGTGTTGTCGGCGTTCGACGGTTGGATTATTAGCTCTGACATGTTTGGGTCCTGTTTTATTGAATCGTGAAAATAGCAGCCGCAAAATCAACCGTGATCGTTTCGGTGTCATGGATTGTAATGGCAGAGCCATAATCCCACCAGCAGATCAAATACTTGGTTGCTCCGGAGTCGTTATAAACTACCGCAAACTGGAATGGCCCGAAGTTGCCCCCCGATGCGGTAAATACGACATCTACGCCGGTTAGGGTTCCTATGCCTCCGGCCTGGTCATATGTGTTTTGAATGTCTGTTCCACCGGCCGGGTAGCCATGCTCCTCAGTGATTTCTACCATGTCGCCCTTAACCGTATCGCTGACAAGCGGTTGTTCGTTCGTGAGCATTACCTTTAGGGTATCCGTGTTGAGATTGTGGTTTTTGAGTCCAAGCTGCTTTACGAAATCCTGGAATTTGTTATAGCCCGCCATGATGTATCCCCCTAGAATGTGATGTAAAAATAGTTATAAGTGAGTCCTGCTCGGTCGGTCCAGGCCGTCGTATAACCAGACGCGTCGGCCGCGTACCTTACTTGGGTTGTCGTGAGCTTCATGATGAACCAGTTTCCGTCCTTGTCGGTGAATCCAAAATATTTTGTGCTCGGTGAATCATCAATATCTGAGATTTTATATTTGGAAGTGATGTCTTCCGTGAGAAAGCTTTTAGTGTAGTCCTGTGTTTCAGCCATGTGCTTCCTTAGGTCGTGTAGTTGTAAAATCGGTCGATTAATTTATTCAGATCCATTTTATCGTCTGGGTGCGGGTCCAGGTTTAGAATGATCGTTAAAGCATGGTCGTAAAGTGTCGAATCGTTCCAGGTCTGACAGGTCAGAAGAAAAGGAGGTTCCTCGATGTCGAAGCCTAGCGATAGCGGAATGACGCAATCATCAAGCGCGATATTTTGTCCGGTGTTAAAAGGGATTATTTGGTGTATGCCTATGCGGGCAATGAAGTGAAGTGCCCCTGCAGGGCCAGAGGGAAAATAAAGGGAGCCTCCCGTGAGGCGTCCCTTTGTTAGCTTTATGATCGTTTCAAGTGGCGAGGCCTCGAGTGTTTCCTTCGGAGTGCTGATGTATTGAATGATGTCCATTCATTGTCACTCCCTTTCTCTCTCCCATTCACAAAGCGGGATGATCTCTCCGCTTATGTGGATGCTGATTGAATCCCCGTTGTGTGCGCTTGGGAATAGTCCAAAAACCTGGTCATGCTCTCCCGCGAAGAAATCATGTGGCGCGTCTATTCCGTACTGCGCTGCAAGGGGTGCTTGGGAGGTGACTATGATGTCCTGTCCTCCGCTGCGGATTCCGATGCTTATCTGGTTGCTAGCTGCCCGGCCGGGGGAGTATGCTGAGCATGAATGGATGTGAAGGACATATCCTGGTTCAATCCTGTCTGCAAAAACGTAGCCACTGTCGCCCGTCAACCAGGTGACAGTGAAGCTACGGTTATAGACTTGTCTCATAATGGCCCTCCGGGCGCTTAATAGGATCGCGCCTGCTGGGTGATGATCTGCATGGCTGCCGTGGTGTCGCAGCTCGCGCCAGCCGTGATCTTCATTCTGGCGTTGGCGAGGTTTGTCACGTCCCACCAGTCGGAAGGATCGTTGATGTTTCCCATGGGGATGGGGAGCGATCCATGAGGGCATCGTCCCACGAAGGTGCCTAGGAAGTTTCCTGCGCCCGTCCCTTTGATTGTTTTTGTGCCTCCATTTGTGAAGGCTCCCTGCCCGATGGCTTGTACTGCGCCCTCAGAATTGAGCATGGGGTATGCGTCAAAGGTCGGGGTGATGAAGTGGTCCACTCCTGCCGCGGAGCATGCTCCGTAAATCAGGTCCAGCCAGAGTGGGTAGTTTCCCTCGATGACCTTCTGAAAGTCGGAGGTGTAGCCCTCGAGGATGACCTTTTTGTCCTGTTCCTCGGTCAGCTTGATCTGGTTGAACTGCTCATAGGGGGCCTTTGCCGCAGCCCTTGACAGAAGCATGAGCATTCGGACTGGGAAGTCGGTGGGCAGGTCGATGTATTGGTTTGCTGACGCTACAAGCGTGTAGCTCATCAGCTCCTTGGCCATCAGGAAGGCTGCCGGTGATATTGACTTTCCGTCAAAAACGTCCGCCCTCACCCTCATCTCCATGGCGTCGGGGGTTGATCCGCCTAGGCTCAGGTCGTGGGTGATCTTCAGTTGAGGATTTTTGAACTTCGAGGAATCGAAGGCGTAGTCCGGGTCATACAGGAAGCGACCGAAATATAGGTCGAACTGGATGACCGCCATGACGTTGTTCAGGTAGATTAGGTTTTGGTAACCCTGCATCCCGTTGGCGTAGAAATTGAGCGCCTGGAGGTCTATGCCGCTGAGCGACATGAGTACGTCCGAGCCGTCTACCACTTCTAATTTTTTTAGCACCTTTGCTGGGTGGTCGGTCGGGACCGAGCCGTTGTTGGTGAGTTTCATGAGGATCGAGATCCTGGTGATCGGGTCCATGAGGTCGATGTCTATAACTTTCGTTCCCGCTGCTGCGTAGCTTTCAGCGGAGAGAATTTCGCTCCATCTGTAATTCATGATCGAATGCCTCCTTTCCTGGGCTGTGTGGGGTTATGGGTTGACGCTTAACCGGTCTTTTTCTTTCTCAGGGCCGTTGCGATGACCTTCACCCTATCCAGGTTTCTGATGTCTCCCCTTGGGTATCGAGGTGGCAGGGTCGTTGCCTTGATTGTGTCCGCATAGGGTGCGAATGCCGTCCCGTAGTCTCCCGCAGCCATTGCAACGCCCTCGGCGAACCTGCTCGGTCCCTTGGCCGTCGCTTTTGCCTGCCAGTTGGCGGTTCCGGACTTATTGACTCCTTTTGCGAAGGAATCGTTGGAAACTGCGGCCTGTACACCTCCGGCCCATGACGCCTTGGCCGCCGATGCGGCCTGAGCCCAGTCCCGTTTTGGGTTCTTGATGCCGGTTTGGTAATCGTCGGTCCTGGTGGGCGTTACCCTTCCCCACTTCTCTTGAATCGCTGCCGTTGTTTTGATATCGGCCATCTTTCTTCCCTCCCTTTGGATTTATGTGACAATTTTTGTCACACACTGACGTTTTTTCGAAGTATGTGACAATTTTTGTTACTTGTCAAGTATTTTTTTACTCTATTGCACCAAATTGCACCAAATTGCACCAAATTGCACCAAATTGTTACTACTTCAACTACTTCAATTGAACCAGTTGAAGTCGATTCTTGTTGACAAGGGGTTGTTTTCTTTTTAGCATGAAGGTGTTTTTAGTGTGAGGTTTTCCCGTGTTGAAGATCGTTCGTTTGGTGTTGACCATTATTCAGCTTTATTATGGGGTTCTGTTTGCTCTTGAAGGTAGTCACGGATATGGGGTGGTCTTGTTTCTTGTTGCGATTGCGTTAAACGAGCGTTGGTTGAAAGATCGGTTTCGGTGGCTTGAAAAGAAGATATTCTGATTGGTGTTGTTGAAAGGGGGTGATGCGGTTGTGGGTTGTCTTTCTTAGCGTCGTGTTGGCGATGGTGTCGAGTCTGATAATTCTTAATATTATGTTAACTTGGGTCCCCTGGTTCCCGGGGATCCTATCTTCCACGGCCTAAAAGATGCATCTAATCCCCGGTGGTTGCGGTTGTCTTCAGATCCCATTGTACAAGGTCAGTAAAAGACTTTCAAGACCTGGTACTCTGCCCGATTTCTTCCGTAAGATGAGGCTCTTTCGGGGCCTCTCGCGTATTTCCCTATCCCAGAAGTTCGGATTTTCCGAGCGGTACATAAGCGATGTTGAAACCGGTGTGCGGTTCCCTTCGCTTAGGTTCTGTCTTGCCTGCGCCGGTGAATTCGGTGCCAATCCGAACTGGGTTAAGAGTAAATACGCCAGCGAAGCGATCTACCGCTACTCCGACAGGATTAGGAAGCGTCTCGACGTGGATGATTAAGGACGTGGGGGCATTTATGGGTTGGGAACAAGAAAAGGTATTCGGTGGGGTTCATTGGTTTATAAGGGATGGTTGGCTGCCAATTAAAGTATCTGCTTGTGGTGCATGGGTAAAGGGTAAAAGTGAACCCGCAATGTATCCTGGTCTAGAATTTGTGTTTGATTGCGTTAGGTGTATTGATGTTCTATTTTCTGAGGAGGTGAAGGAGTCATGATGGGGCGAAGGTCTTCAAGGTATCAGATTATGTTGGGGGTTATTGAGATGGTGGGGATGGGTGCGAAGCATTATAAAAGCAAGTACTTCTATCCTACTCTTAAAAAGATGCTTGAATTGCTTCGCGTTTATCAAGGAATAAAGACTTCTTTGAGGACTTTGAGCCGTGCGATAAGGGATGCGGTTGATTTGGGCTTGATTTGGCGAAAGAATCGTCATGTTCGTGGACAAGGTAAAAAGATGGTTTGTAAGAGTACGATTTACTTGGTCTGCGATAAGGCTAAGACTTTGATGAAGAAAATGATGTTTCGGGCGAGGCGTTTTTTAACGCCTTTAGGTGTGCCACTTGTGGCTCAAGATAAAGTAAACCCTGCACTTAAATTGTACGGTGCAGTGGGTTCTTCAGTAGATTATCTGCGTTACTTGGAGAAGGATGGGTCAATTTGGACACGAAACCTTGTCTCTGGAGAATTAAAGCCTGCTCCAACTTGACCCGACCAAGATTTTAGACTCCGACTTCGTCGGTCTTTTAAGAAAGGGGGTCGAAATGTTGGATGTCGTCTCAAAATTTGTGGCTCAGCGTCTTTGTTTTTCTGCTTCCGAGGTTTACCCTGGGCTTTATCAAAGCTCTAAAATTCGGACTGATGAGGATGTTGAATTTGTGAAGGATTTGGGCGTTAAGTGTGTCGTTGACCTCGAGGGATGCCTTGATCCCGAAATGGATTTTCTCGATACCTATCTTTTTTGGCCTATTCATGATGTTCCTTTTATTCCCGATACAGACCTGCTGTATATGGTTTGCAGGTTTATTGAGATGCAGGTTTCGTGGGGCAACAAAGTCCTGGTTCACTGTTCTCAAGGCCTGAACCGTGCCGGTCTGGTCTGCGCTCGGGTGATGATCATGAAGGGTATTGTGGGTCGTGAGGCCATGCGTTTAATCAGGGAGAAGCGCCCCGGTTCTCTTTGGAATCCGGTCTTTTCTGAGTTCATAGAAAAGTTCGAGTAAGGAGAGGTCTCGCGAAAAGGGGGTGATTATCTATGCCGAAACTGGAGGAAGTTGCTGTAAGGCCGTTAAAGGAAATGATTCGTAGTTTGTCCCGCGAAGCCGCGATTCAAGTTCTCCTGGGTGTGGTGAAGGTGATGGAGAATGCCGTTTCTCTTCGGTCTGTGGATTTTCCGGAATTCATTAAAGAGGGCGTTATGCTCACGGAGGCTAAAAATGCAAAGGGCTAATGATTTTGTAAGGCGTGTTTTGGATGTTCGGTTGAAGTGGGATTTTTCGGTTACGTCCTGGGGTCGGACGCCCGCGCATAATAAAGCCGTTGGAGGGGTTGAAGGTTCGCTTCACATGATGTGGACCGGCCTTGATGTTGTCCTTGAGATTGCCGGTAAGAATCTTGATTTCGAAAAGGACTGCGCGAGCTGCGGCCTCCAGGCGATCTATGAGCAAGATCATTACCACCTTCAGCCCTCAGGGGCGTGACGAGGTTCTTATGAAGATCGAAGTTGGCGTTCATGTTTATTTTCATTCTGCTTATGAGGATGAGGTGGATGAAAAACTAAATTCAGTTCTCCATCTCTTGAAAGAAATCCAAAGAAAGGAGGTGATCATGATGGCTACTCTAGACGAAGCATTGGCGAAGGTGACCGAGCAGACGACGGTTGATCAAAGCTTGATCACGTTGACCGGTCAAATCAAGACCATGTTAGATGCAGCGTTGGCCGGTGCCTTGTCGCCTGCGCAGCAGGCGAAGGTCGACGCGATCTTTTCCGGCGTCCAGAACAACATGAGCGCGGTATCGAAGGCCGTGTTGGACAACACTCCGCAGGCACCCCCGGCGTAAAGGTCAATTATTTCTGTTGAAAGGAGGTGATGAAGAACATGGGTACTGTCTGGGTTTGGTTGCTTAAAATGGTTGCGTCTGCTCTATTGCCGATTCTCGGTGTCTTGACTCCTGCGATCAAGAGCGCTTTGACGGATTTTCTCTCGAAGCTCTATTTGGATGCCCTTGCGACGCCGAATGTGTGGGACGACTTTGTCGTCGGGTTACTACTTGATATCCTGTCGATTCCGCGTCCTACTGCGCCGTGATCTCTTACCTCCTCCCCCAACCCCGCGCCGGCGATCCCGGCGTGGGCCTCGTTTAAAAAGGAGATCCATGAAAAGAATAATCCTGATGGCCGTATCGTTCCTGCTGCTGTCTACGCTGGTTTTCGGTGCTTCAATCCCGCTGAAGTTTGCGTGGGATCCCAATACGGATTCCGTGACCATTGGCTATAAGCTCTATCGAACCGATGGTACTCGCGTCCTCCTGGGCACTATCCCCGGTAAGAATCCAATTTTCCCCTACGCCGTGACAATAACCGTTCCCGATGGCAGCACCGGGACGGCTACCTTTGTCGCGACGGCGTTTAGTGCCACGCAGGAGAGCGCAGACAGTAACATGGTGGCCTACCCTTTCGACCTAAGCCCGGCCCCGGCTGTGCCGCAGGGACTTAAGCGGGTTCCATAGGTTGTTATTCCGTGATGAGTTGGAGCTTCATGGCCTCCCGTCTCATGTAATTATATGCCCCGTCGATTGCCTCGTCAACACTGATTCCGTTTGCGACAGCTATCATCGCGGCCCTCAGCTCTGTCTCGTCCATGTCCAGCACCCGCACCAATCGATCCTTCGTCTTGTCGTCCAAGCTACTCACCTCCCTTCAACCAAGGTACCCCATAAAACTTTTTTCCCTCTCTCACCCTGTATCTGGAGAGGGAAAAAAGTTTGATCGATGCGACAGCTACCTTATAGACGGCCTCAAATGATGCCTGGTGCGAGGGGCGTGACAGGGTCTTTTTCCTGGCGCGACCCTTGCTTAAGGCCTACCATCTGCCTCGATGCCGTCCGGGTTTTGACTTTTCTGTTGACTTTCTTTCTCTAATGTGCTTATTCTTACTAAACAACTGTATAGGAGGGTTTTGTATGTCTGAGGATCAAATTCAGCTTATCCCGATGAACATGATTGACCGTCCCGTTAAGATTTCGCGCGAGATGATTGATCCCGAGAGGGTTCGCGAATTGGCTGAATCTATTAGGGAAACCGGGTTGCTTCAGCCGATCATTCTTAGGCCTCAGAATGGTCGGTTTGAAATTATTGCCGGTGATCGGCGTTACCTTGCCCACAAGCTTCTTGATCGGAGAGAGATCAAGGCTATCGTCAAGGACGTTGATGACCGTGAGATGTTTATCATTCGTGGGATTGAAAACCTTCAAAGGGAAAACCTGACTCCGTCTGAAGAGGCCGCGATGTATCTTCTCCTTCATGAAGAGGGTGGTTTAAACATAAAGGAGATTGCCAGGAAGTGCGGGAAGTCACCAAATACGATTGTGCGGTATTTGGCTTTCGGTAAGTGTTCCGATGAAGTTCGGAGGGCTGTTGACCGTAAAGAGATTTCGTTAAATTGTCTTGAAAAGCTTATGGAGATTGACGATGCCGAATCCTTCATGTTTTATTTCAAGATGGCAGCCGGAAACGGGATTACTCCGCCCGTCGCAAGCTTGTGGGTTGATGATTGGAGGAAAACTAAAGCTGGCACGTATTATGCTGATGATGGGAGTCCCTCTATCGTCAGTAGTGAAGGTGAATCAAAGCCTGTTTTTATGACCTGTGAGGTCTGCAATGGTCCTTGTGAGATCCATCACGTTAAGAGTCTGGTTGTCTGTCCTGAATGTAAAAAAAGGGTGAGGAAGAGCGCAGTTGTCGAATCCAGCATATAACAAAAAGAGCACTGATGATCCGGTTTGGGAAGGTCCTAGGGGGGTTGAAGATGCCGATCTTGAAGCTCTGTCTGATGATTCCAGGTTAAAAGTTCAGACAATCCTTGATGCCATGGACTGGCCCAAACTGATTGTCTTTCATTATGGTGATTCTGATCGCTTGGTTGCTCCCTTTTGTGTCGGTGTCAGTTCTGTGGGAAATCCCCTTTTGCGGGGTTATCAACTCGAAGGGGTTTCCTTAAGTGGCAAGGGAGAGGGCTGGAGGGTCTTTCAGGTTGAAAAAATGGAACTGGAGGACACCGATGGGGATTTTTTCAGTGCTGATGATTTTGCATTTGATGAGTTTTATCCCTGGATTTATAAAGTATTCAAAATGCTCTAAGGAGGTGTAAAAAATGGCCACGTATGCTGATGAGCTTGCAATTAAAAAGAAGTATGCTCTGCTTCAGACGCAATTAGTTCGTACACGGGATAGTGATCTCAGGACGCTTGAGACGAAGCGAAAGGCGGATATTGCCGTGCTTGAGACGAAGCATAAGAATGACGTTGACGCGCGAAAGCAGAAATTTCTTGAAGATTCGTTGGATCTGAAGGCCAAAGAAAAGGAAGAGATTGACGCGCTTAACGCGTGATTAAAATAAACGAAGGGGGTGGCTCGTGGGAACACCTGCAGAAAATAGGATAATAACCGCTAAATATCAGGCTGAACGCAAACAACTTGCTTCCAAGAAGGATGCCGACCTGAAGGCTTTGTCAGTTAAGCTGAGTGATGATACTAAAGCGCTTCAGTCTGCTCACCGTCAGGGGGCTAATGATGTTCTGAATTTCTGGAAGCTTGTGGTTGCTGAGACTTATGATAATGAGAATGAAGAAAAAAGCGGTCCCGGTTCGGAATCTGGTCAGCGTTGAAGTTTGGTCTGAGTTATGGCTTATACAATTTTCGATCATGAGATTCAAAGACTCGCTGCCCTTGTGCGTGCGATTGGTTGGGAGATCAAAGGTCAGCGGATCGAAGAAAAAGGCGTGACGTTGGTTATTCACCGTGAATTTTCCGACGCACTTCTTAAGGCTGCTGGCGAGTTAAAAACGCTGACGACCCCGAAGTGATTGATTTGTAATTTTTGTATTTTACTTTTCCCCGCCTGGTGTCCCGTCGTCTTTTCTTTCTTAATTCCCCCAAATCAGGACGTGCCGTATCCCGGACGAAGTCCGGGATACGGGGGAAGGGGGGGACTCAGATCGGAAGAGCGTCGTGTAGGGAAAGAGTGTCTT
>CAIYUY010000314.1 GCA_903929485.1 uncultured Desulfuromonadales bacterium | reverse complement strand
GACGAGCAGATCCGCGCCAGCCATATCCTGGTCAAGGACGAGAAAACAGCGCAGGAAGTCGAAGCCAAGTTGAAGAAGGGGGAGAACTTCGCCGACCTGGCCAAGAAATACTCCGCCGACAGCACCGCCGAGAAGGGGGGTGATCTGGGCTGGTTTGACAAGGGAAAGATGGTCCCTGAGTTTGATAAAGCCGCATTCGCCCTGAAGGATGGGGAGACATCCGGTATTGTCAAGAGCAACTTCGGGTATCATATCATCAAGGCAGTGGGAAGGCGTCCCGCCGGCTATGCCCCCTTCGAAGAGGTGAAAGAGCAGATCAAGGCGGCGATTCTTCCCAGCAAGCAGCAGGAGGTCTTCCAAAAGGTTAAGACTGATCTCAAGAAAAACGCCAAGATCGAGATCAAGGATCCCACCTTCAAGAAAGACGAGAGTCAACCGGTTGCAAAGCCGGTGGAACCGAAGAAATAGTCCCATGACCGGGGGAGTTCATGCTCCCCCGGTTTCTTTCAACAATTGCAGTAGGAAAGTTTGCCTGCCATGAAGATCTCCCTCGGCGCATGCGCCCTCATGATGACCCTTTTTCCGTTCTCAACGGTTGCCTCCCCGCTCCCTGTCCCCCTGACGAGCATTGTTGCCGTCGTCAACGACGAAATCATTACCTCCTGGGAGGTGGAGCAGGCTCTGAAGCCCCCTCTCAGGGATGCCGAGAAGAAGGGAGGAGTTACGGATACGGCGCGTCGTGAACTCCGGGCGAATGTCGTCAAGGGGCTCATTGATAAAAAGCTCGCCGAACAGAAGATCAAGGAACTGGGCATCAAGGTGAGCGATGACGAACTGCGTCAGTCCATCGAAGATGTCAAGAAGCAGAACAACTTGACCCAGGAGGCTCTGATGCTGGCGCTTGCCGGTCAGGGGCTTACGTTTGAGCAGTATCGAAGCCAGATGCGGGACCAACTGGAACGGTTGAGGCTGGTGAGCCAGGAAGTCAAGGCCAAGATACAGGTGGGCGATCAGGAGGTGCGCGATTACTACGAGGCCAACAGGCCCCTCTTCACTGAGGAGGAGTCATTCCGCGCCCGGCATATCTTCGTCAAGATTCCTCCGAACAGTACTCAGAGAGAGTTTGAGGCGCTGGCGGCCAAGGTGGAGGCGATCCGAAAAGAGGCGCTGCTCCCCGCGGATTTCGCCGGGGTGGCGAGTAAATATACCGAGGATGCAACGGCCAAGGACGGCGGAAGCCTGGGTGTTTTCAAAAAAGGGGACATGCAGGGGGAGTTCGTTCAGTTGCTGGAGCGGTTGAAGCCGGGTGAAGTGAGCGGCATCATCAAGACCTCTTCGGGGTTCCATATCATCAAGCTGGAAGAGCGCATACCGGGCCGAGCCAAGACGTTCGAGGCGGTGAGGGCGGAAATCGAGGATAAGCTCTACAAGAAGAAATCCGATGAGCGTTTCAATCAGTGGCTGGGAGAGATGAAAAAAGAGGCCACCATCGAAATCAGGCCGTAAAACTTCGGTAGTTCATGGGCCCCCGCCTTCCAACAGCTGCCCGATGACCTGGATGACTTCATTGAGATCAACCGGTTTGGCAAGAAAACTGTCCATTCCCGCAGCCAGACAGGACTCCCTGTCGCTGATGGAGGCGTAGGCGGTCATGGCGAGGATAGGGATATGACCTCCTCTCCCCCGTTCCCGCGCCCGGATGTTCAGCGTGGCGGTAATCCCATCCATGATCGGCATCTGTACATCCATGATGATCAGATCGTACTCCTGCTCGTTTAGTTTATTCAGCGCCTCCTGGCCGTTTTCGGCAGTGTGAATCTCAAAACCCCTTTTGCCCAGCCCCAGTTGCAGTAGCGTCCGGTTGATCAACTCGTCTTCAACCAGAAGAATCCGGGGATGCTTTACCCTGAGCCCCGCTTCGGTTTTCCCGGTGCGAGGAGAGGTGACGGGGGACGGAAGGGGCAACGGTTCCCCGGAGAGCGAGGGGAGCGTGAAGGAGAAACTGCTCCCGACTCCTTCGTCGCTCTCAAAGGTGATGATCCCTCCCATCATCCGGATGATCTCCTGGCTGATAACCAGTCCCAGACCGGTTCCGCCGTGGGAACGGGTGGAGGAGTCATCAACCTGGCTGAACGGTTTGAAGAGGAGGTCTCTACTCTCTTGGGGGATGCCGATGCCGGTATCGCTGACGGTAATGGTGATCCCGTCCGGACCCGGCTCCGCCTGAACAAGCACTGTTCCTTTGCAGGTGAACTTGATGGCGTTCCCCATGAGGTTCGTAAGAACCTGTTGGAGCCGGACCGGGTCCCCCGTGACGGTGGCCGGAAGCTCCTTCGCCAGGGTGATGGTCAGCCGAAGTCCCTTGCGGCGCGCTTCGGGAAGAAGGAGCGAAGCGGTGCTGGTGATGCAGTCGCGCAGGTCAAACGGCTTCTGTCCCAAGACCACTTTTCCCGCCTCGATTCTGGAGAGATCCAGGATGTCATCCAGAATCCGAACCAGGCCGAATCCCGACGACAGCGCCAACTCCAGGCACTCTCGCTGCTCCTCATCCAGATGTCCGTGCAGCGCAAGCTGGATCATCCCCAGGAGACCGTGCATGGGGGTCCGGAGTTCGTGACTCATGTTGGCCAGGAAGCGACTCTTGGCCCGAATGGCGGCTTCCGCTGCTTCTTGAGCGATTTTCCGTTCGGTCACATCCTGGATAATTCCCAGGAGTCGGACGGGTCGTCCGGTGTCGTCGCTTTCGAACTCCGCCACGTTATGCACCCATTTGATCTCTCCCCGGACGGTAATCCGGATCTCGTGGTCGCAGCTCTTTCCGGTTGTCAGGGAGTCATGCCATGCTTGATGGAGCCGGGGGAGATCTTCCGGGTGAACAAGTTCAAGAAACCGTTCCCAGGGGATCGGGGAGGTAGGGAGACCGTTGATCCGGCTTGCCTGGGGAGAGTTGATGCTCAGGCCGGTGAGAAGGTCGGCGGTCCATCCACCCACCCGGGCGATGGTTTGGGTGCGGGCCAGGGCCTGCCGGTTACGCCGCAGTTCCGCCTCGGCGATGGATCTTTGCTCCTCGGCGGCAATGAACTCCAATGCATAGCCGATGTCGGCGACAATATCCAGGAGGAGCTTTTCCTCATC
Source organism: uncultured Desulfuromonadales bacterium (assembly GCA_903929485.1). Taxonomy (GTDB): domain Bacteria; phylum Desulfobacterota; class Desulfuromonadia; order Geobacterales; family CAIOGM01; genus CAIOGM01. Next base: position 35,837 of record CAIYUY010000314.1, on the reverse strand, counting down.
AACGGAAAAAAAATCGGGTTCGGCGGAGTAGAGGGTCAGTCCGGCCGGCAGGGCGCCGGGGAGTCGCACTGGAAAAGAGGCCGATGAGCCGAAACCGTTGCGTGCCGCCGCCTCTCGCCAGGGGAGCATGCAAGTGTTGGTCGGGATATCATTGCAGATGATGGGGCGGTTTTCCCGGACAGCGGTCCCGGTGGGACCGCGCCCCTGGGAGATATCATGAACGGAGATCCGGATCGTGGACAGATACCCCAACAGGTCGCCGAAAATTGCTTCGGGAACGATCCACCCCAGGGGGTCGGGAGCGCCGAACCAGGCCATCTTGAACTCCCCCACCTCCACCAGTATCCGGCAGATCTCCTGAACCAGCACTTGCCGGGCAAGTTTGCGGGTGATAGCCCGATTGACGGCGCTGAGGACGGCGTAGAGACGGTTTGCATGATGGAGGCGACGCTGCTCCTCCATCTTGGCCCTCTGTTCTCCATCACGACAGGTGGACATCATGCTTTCTCCCGGCAGGGAACTCTTTCCCCTGTTTTTTCGAAACCATGCCGCGGATGTTACCACAAAGCAGCTTAAAACGTAAGCCGGAGTCTCTTTTCTCCCGCCTAGAGCTTGAACCCCCGGACCTGATTTTGCATTTCATGAGCCTGACCGGCAAGTTGAACCGCGGCGTTTGCCGTTTCCTCGGCGCCATGAGCCGCCTGATGCACCACGTGGGTGACCTGATGGATGTTAGCGGAAATATCCCTGGTGGTGGCGGTCTGCTCTTCGGCTGCTGTGGCGATCTGATCTATCTGTAGCGACACTTCGTTGATCCGCTCCAGTATCCGCCCAAGAGCTTGTCCCGATTTTTGTGAGGAGAGTGCGCCATTTTCTACTTCCTCGACTCCTACTTCCATGGCCGCCACCGCTTCGCCGCTTTCCCGCTGGATGGCTTTGATCATCACACTGATCTCTCGTGTCGCTTTGGTGGTCCGTTCGGCTAATGCTCTGACCTCATCAGCGACGACGGCAAAGCCTCTCCCCTGTTCCCCGGCGCGAGCCGCCTCAATAGCCGCGTTGAGCGCCAGCAGGTTGGTCTGGTCGGCGATCTCTTCTATGGCGCCGATAATCGCGCCGATCTGTTCGGAGCGGACGCCTACCGCTCCTATGGTCGTGGATGTCTGACGTACCCGCTGGGCAATGGTGTTCATGACGGTGATGGTCTCCTGTACCACCTTGGCCCCGGCATGGGCGGAGTCGGCGGTGGAGCGGGCCGCTTCGGCGGCTATGCAGCAATTGCGTGCAATCTCGATGCTGGTGGCCGACATCTCTTCGCTGGCGGTGGCGACGGAATGGGTCTGCGCGGCGACCTCTTCGGCGCTGATTGCTATTTGAGCAGCGGTTGATTGAAGTTGAATGGATGATGCGGTGACCTGCGATGAGGTCTCGCTGAGGTGAGAGATACTCTTGCGTAAGCTTTCCGCCATCCGCTGGAAAGAACCGGCCAGTTGCCCGACTTCATCGTGTGAGTCATAGCCGATGGTAATGGTCAAGTCGCCGTCGGCCAGCTGATCCGCCTGCCTCGTGAGTATTTCCAGGGGAACGATGATAGAGCGAGCGGTGGCAAAACAGATAAAAATTGCGGCGGCCAGTGCCGTGACTATGAGTAGCGCCAGCACGGCCATGACGGTATTTCTGGTAGTGGCGCTTTCCGCCAACACCAGATCCACACACTTGGAGTTAATTTCCGCCAGTTCCGCAATCAGGATTTCCGACTGGTGAGTCGCCTCCTTGAATGCCCCCATGAGGCGGTCTGCTTCTTCTTTGTCCGTGACCTCACCCCGCCGGATCTTTGCAAACAGCCCGTTAAATCCGCTGAGATAGATCGAGCTATTTTTTTTAATTTCCGACATCAACTCTTTTTCTTTCGGTTCCGTGGCAACTCCCGTCAGATCTTTAAACCGTTTATTGTACTGCTCAACAACTTCATCATACTGTTTTTTGTCGGCGACGATTTTTTCCGGGGAGTCGATGTTGAGAAAAATATCTTTTTCAAAACGTCGCAACTTATGGATATAAGTCAGTAATTGCTGGGAATAGACGACCGTTTTATACTCCAGCTTGAGCCTCTCCGTTGTATACGACATCTTCTGCATACTCCAGACTCCACCGCCACCCGTTCCGAGTAACAGCGTCAACACCAATCCGAAACCGATAAGCAGACGAGTGACTATCTTTAAGTTGTCCAGCATTGTACGCCCCTATGGATGATGAATGGTGCATACTATTCCCCTATCTTCGGTAAAAGTCAAAGGATTTGCCGTGATTCTTGTCTAAAATTAACCACATGCAGTCACCTTTCATGTTGCTGGGAGCTAACATGCGTTGTTCCCGGTGAAGCTGGAGGCCTCACCGTCAATTCCGTCTTCATGGCGGAGCAGTGGAACGGGTAGCGGCGAGGCATGGCGCCGCCGGAATAAAATAAAGTTCGGCGACATCCGGTTAATTCTTGACCTGCACTCAGGAAGCAATTACCATCAGGTTCATTTTGGAATCCACAGGATTACCCCCTCATGGCTCAAGAGCGTTTATCCGATAGTTCTCTCGTCTATTCCTCCCTCCTGGGGCGTATCTGTCCCGCCTGCGGCAAGCCGGTGAAGGGATGTGTCTGCCGGAAGAAATCCGTGGCCATCGCCATTGATGGAATCGTCCGGGTTCGTCGGGAGTCCAAGGGGCGCGGGGGGAAAACCGTCACGGTTATCACCGGGATACCCCTGGATGACGAGAAGTTAAAATCCCTGGCCGGCGAGTTGAAGCGGCGTTGCGGTACGGGAGGGACGGTGAAGGATGGTCTCATCGAGATCCAGGGGGACCATCGGGAACTGTTGCTGGAGCAACTGAAGAGTCATGGTTACACGGTTAAAATCGCGGGTGGATAAACGATAACTATCAAAGGAGATTTTATGAAACTGCTGGCCCCTCTGTTCCTTCTTTTCCTCATGACCCTTGCCCCGTTGCCGGCTTTCGCTCTGGACACGCTGGATCTGGATAAGGCTCTCAAGGTCGGTTCCGGCAAGATCACGGTAATTGAGTTCACCGATCCCGATTGCCCCTACTGCCGCAAGGCGGAGGAGTTCTTCGGCAAGCGGACCGATGTGACCCGGTATATCTTCCTGGTCCCCCTCCCCATGCATCCCGATGCTCCCGCCAAGGCGCAAGCCATTCTCTCCGCTACGGACGGAGCAAGGGCGTTCACCCAGGTCATGGGAGGGAGCCTTGACCGGAAGAAGCCGGAGGGAATCACGGAACAGGGGAAAAAACGTCTGGCTGAACATGAGCAGATCGCCAAGGAAGCCAAGGTGGGAGGGATGCCGACCTTCATCATCTCGGGACTGATTATTGAAGGGTTGGATACGCAGAAGATCCAGAAGGTTCTGCCGTAGCAAAACGATCGACCGAAACAGGTCAAAACTGCAATGGAACGCGGATGACGCGGATTGTACGGATTTACGCGGAGAGTGAACCGGCTTGTTTGATCCGCGTCAATCTGCTCAATCAGATCTGATCCGCGTTCCATTTTTTTTCCTGATCCACTTCTGACCACCGGCATTCCCGCAGGAGTACCCAACTACTTTGCTCATTCCATTTCCTTCGTCCCGTTTTCTTTGCCGCCGCGCCACCCTGGCGGTATCCCTGCTCCTTGGTCTCCTCCTCGCCTCGCCGGCCCGGGGGGTGGAGATCCTTCCCGCGTACCCGCCACTCCCCACCGGCTACTCATCCATCCGTGTCTTTGACCGTCATGGTCAGTTTGTGGGCCGAATTTTGCCGGAGAAACGGTACTGGGTCTCCATCGATCGGATTCCTACATTCCTGCAACAGGCTGTGGTGGCTGTGGAAGATGCGCGGTTCTATGAACATGGCGGGATCGATGTGCGGGGAATCGCCCGGGCGCTGATGAAGGATGTGGTCAAGGGGAGACTGGCCGAGGGAGGCTCCACCATTACCCAGCAACTCATCAAGAATAAATTCCTCTCGGGGGAGAAGAGCCTGGATCGGAAGGTTAAAGAAGGTTTTTTGGCCATTGAGTTCGAGAAGAGTTATACAAAAAAACAGATCCTGGAGATGTATTTTAACGAGATCTATTACGGGAACGGGGCCTGGGGGGTCGCCCAGGCGGCCCGGCTCTATTTTGACAAGAGCCCGGAGGAACTGAGCGAGGCTGAATGCGCCATTCTGGCCGGCGTCCAGAAGAACCCGGGTCGCTACAATCCGTTGGGGAAACCTGTCGATGTGGCGACTCGAAGGGGTGTGGTTCTGACGCGGATGGCGGATCTGAAAATGATCACCCCGGTGCAGTTGACAAATCTGCGCACTCACCCCCCCACCGTCGTGCCGGCGGGTCAGGCCCTCCAGTATCTGGGGCAGATCAGGAGCCGACTCAATGAGCAGTACGGGCCGCTGATCATCGAACAGGGGGGGCTTGAAGTTACCGCGGCCCTGGATCTGAACCTGCAAAAATTAGCGGAAAAGAGTCTGCGGGAAGGGGTCAGAAAGCGCAATCCTCAGCTGCAGGGGGCACTGGTCTGCATGGAGGCGACGACAGGGGATCTTCTGGCGGTGGTGGGGGGGGTGGACAACAAACAGGATTCCTACAACCGCGCCCTGGTTGCCCGACGTCAGCCAGGCTCGTCCATGAAACCGCTGATCTATGCCGCGGCCCTGGAAAAGGGGATTACCGCCGGCAGCCTCTGGAATGATGCCCCCGTGGCCTATGATCGGGGTGGAGGCGAGCCCTGGCGGCCGCAGAATTACGGAGGAGAGCAGTTGGGGGAAGTTTCCCTGAGGCAAGCGCTGGTTCACTCCAACAATGTCATCGCGGTGAAGTTGCTGGAAAACATCGGGGTACCCTATGCCGTTGATTATGCCGCCAAGATGGGGCTTACCCTGCGCAACCGCAATGACCTCTCCCTAGCCCTGGGGACAGAGGAGGTAACCCTCCATGACCTGGTACAGGCGTACTCTCCCCTGGCTAACGCGGGAGAAAAGCCCGCCTCGAGAACCATTCTCAGAATTTTTGATCGCAACCGGCGGCTCTGGACCGAGAACCCGCCGGTGGTTGTCCCGGCGATTTCACCTGCCGTAGCCTTCGTTACGACTCAGATGCTCAAGGACGTGCTGATCTACGGTACCGCCCGATCACTAAAAAAATTCGGCATGGAACGCCCGGCCGCCGGGAAAACCGGCACTACCAACGATTACCGCGATGCCTGGTTCATCGGATATACTCCCAAAATGGTGACCGGAGTCTGGGTGGGGTATGACAAACCGAGGCCCGGCGGAAAAGGGTTTACCGGTGGTGCGGTGGCGGCGCCCATCTGGGAGCGGTTTATGCGATCGGCCCTGAAAGCAGAACCGGCACTGGAGTTCCCCACGCCGGAGGGGGTCGTCTCTCTGGTCATCGATCCCGCCACCGGCTATCTGGCGACCCCTGACTGCCCCCAAAGACGGGCGGAATTTTACATCATGGGGAGCCAGCCGATGTCGTACTGTCCCAAACATGGGGGAGAGAAGTTCACCCCCCCACCGGAGCCTGTAGTGAGTTGGCCACACTTGGCTGAATAAAGGGGAGACAAACGCTGAAACGGACAGATGTGACGGACCGGAATTACGCCTCTTGCACAGCCGGATCAGTCTGATCAATTTTCTCCCTCCTCTTCATGAGGATGCCTCCTTGCTGCCGCGGATCCGCGGCGGAGTGCCGGTGCAGCCTTGGCAGCGCCAGCGGGGTGAGCTTCGGTTCCAGGTGGAGCATCAGTTCCGCCGGATAGGGTGACAGATAGATTTGCCCCAGCAGGTACTGCTGATCGTATTTCCGCACGTAATGCCGTAGCAGGGTCAGCGGAGCCACCAGCGGGGTCAACCCGTCATGGTACCCCTTTATGACCTCCAGAAGTTCCGCTTTTTCCCCGGTAGTGAGCTCTTTTTTGAAATATCCCATCATATGCCGCAGCACGTCGGCGTTCTTCCCGGGGGTGGTGTGCTGTGCCAACCCATTCATGAATAGTTCTTCGTAGCTTTTCAGCAGTTCCGGCAGCGGCAGATTCCCGCCGTTGGCCACCAACGTTCCCGTGGCGCGATAGATCGCGGGGGAGTGGGCCATCATCAACAGCTTGTGGCCGGCATGAAATTCCACCAGCCGACCCACCGTGGGTCCGGACGTCAGAAATATCTTCCAGCGGCGATAGCAAAAGAGACGCTCTATGAAGTTTTCCCGGAGATCCGGGTCGTTGAGACGCCCTTCTTCTTCCATGGGGAGAAGAGGAAAATGCCGAGCCATGGCGGCGGCGAAGAGTCCGGTGCTGTTCTTTGTGGCGATGCCGTCATGATAAATCTTGACCCGGAACAGTCCGGAACTGGGGGAATCCTTCTTGAAGATGAAGCCGCAGAGCTCTTCGCTTTCCAGTTCCACGACCTTTGCATGGCAGAATGCCTGCATCCTGTCCGTCCGATCCATCCGGCTGTTGCGGGTAACCAGTCGGGGAGCGGCGGGATCCCCCTCCAGGCGCATGGAGTCGCGGGGGACCGGCAGCCCGCACCCCACCTCCGGACAGACGGGGAGGAGGTTGAACCAGCGCCCCAGGTTATCGGTGATGTAGCGATCATGCTTATGGCCGCCGTCGTAGCGGACCTGCTCTCCAAGAAGACAGGAGCTGACGCCGATGGTGCTGAAATCCGTCAGGGGAAAATCTTTCCAAGGGGTGAGCATGGTCATCCTGAGGGGGTATTTTGTCCTGGACAAAAAATATTTAACGTGTGAAATTAACACTAGTACTGTTTTTTGTCCAGAACTACGTGGGGAGGAAGCCGGTCATGTCCATGATTGACTTTATTGATGAGCATTATGATGATACCTTTGCCGCGACCTATGGTTTTCTGGTGGAGATGCACAAAAAAAATCCGGACGAGGCGGAATCACAAATCAGACGGACCCTCAAGAGTCTCTATGTCAGGCAGGGGAACGATTGGACGGGAAGGGGGGCTGCGGGCAACGCTGGAGTTGACGCCTCCATTGCGGCGCATGAAGCCTTGCTGGCGGAGCTGGATGGCGGAAAAGGAGAGAACGACCATGAAAGAGAAACTTGAGCAGCTGCTTTACTTTGGCCTGGGGAGCGCCCTGATGGCCAAGGAGAAGATTGAGAAGGCCGGTGAATCCACCAAGGGCTTGAGGGAAGAGAGCGACCGGAAGGCCCGGGAGTTCTTCGGCCAGGCCGTGGCCAAGGGGAGCGAAGAGAGGGAACAGCTCAAGGGGAGCATCAAGGAGTTGCTGAAGGAGGCTATTGAGGAGCTGGGTCTGGCGACTCGCGCCGACATGGACGAACTTCGGGAAGAGCTGGCCCGGTTGCGCCGGGGAGAATCTTGACCCTGTGACCTCTCTGTTGCTGCTCCGTCTGTATAATCCGGTCCGAATCTACACGATCTTTCGGGTGCTGCTGACGATCTTTCTGCTGATTCGGCGGCGGGAGAGCTGGCTGGGGGTGAGGCCGCTCTCTTCCGGAGCGCTGGCGTCGGCGGTGGAAGGGCTGGGCGCCAGCTTCATCAAGCTGGCTCAGGTGTTGGCCACCAGAGCCGATTTCTTCGACGAGGGGTATCTGGGAGTATTGCGGCAGCTCCACGACCGGCTTCCCCCCATGTCGGACGTAGACTTTCGGGAGGTTTTCACGAGAGCCTTTGGCAGTGGTGACTGCTTCGAGAGCTTTGAGGGGGAGCCGCTGGCTTGCGCCTCCATCGGGCAGGTCCATCGAGCCCGGCTGAAGAGCGGGGAACTGGTGGCGGTGAAGCTCCGCCGGAACCGGATTCAGCGAACCGTGCGGGAGGATATCCGCCTGCTGGGACTGTTTCTTTTCTTTCTCCGCCCTCTCTTTTCCGAGTACACCCGCAACTCCATCGAGGCGGTCCTGGCCGCCTTCCGCAAGACCATCCTCCAGGAAGTTGACATGCAGGTCGAATTGGCCAATCTGGAGCGATTCCGCCAAGCTTATCCCGATGCCGGCGTCCGGATGCCGCTCCCCTATCCCCCGCATAGCTCCCGCGACGCCCTGGTCATGAGTTTCGAAACGGGGGTCCGCTTCGACGACCGGGAGGCCCTGCTCCGGCTGGAGCTCTCCTTTGGCGGGATCATGGAAAAGCTGGTTCTCTTCTATACCGAGCAGATGCTGGTGAGGGGGTATTTTCATGCCGATCCCCACCCGGGTAACCTGCTGGTGACCACCAAGGGTGAGCTGGTGTTACTGGATTTCGGCATGGTGAGCCGGATCTCCAACGCCACCCGTTTGGCCATGATTAATATGGTCAAGGCCGCCTACGAGCGGGATTTCCAACTGTTGGTGCAGGCTACCAGGAAGCTGGGGATTATTACCGACAGCGCCCCCCCGGAGGAGCTTGCCGGTCTGGCGGAAGAGATCTTTCGCATTTTCGACAGCGAGCATCTCAACGCCTCCTCCATGCAGCAGCTGGTATTCGGGGTGCTGGACGCCCTGAAGGAGTACCCCTTCAAGCTCCCCCAGGAGGTCATCTATATCATGCGGGTCGGCTCCATCATAGAGGGGCTTGGCACCAGTCATATTGAAAATTTTAACGGCATCAAGGATATACTTCCCATCCTCCAGGCCAATCTTCCTCGCGCTCTGGGGGAAAAGGAGAGTCTCTGGGGGGTGATCGGTAACGAGCTGCTGCAGCTCCCCCTCTCTCTGATCAAGGCCCGTCACCTGGTTGATACCCTGCAGCAGGGGGAGCTGACCGTGCATCTGGCCGATGATGATCGTCGCGCACTGTTGCGCCCCCTGCGAAGCTGGCTGAGGCGGCTGGCCTGGTCAGCCTTCCTGGTGGCCCTGGCTTTTTATCTCCGCGGATTTCCGGGGCATGGAGTGTCCCGGCTTTCTCCTCTCTGTTTCGGAGTCGCCGCCGTCACTCTCCTTTGGTGGCGGGCGCTGTAGAATGCCTGCATGGTCCGCTCAACGGATCAAGAATTCAGGCCCTTCGCCAGGCTCTCTGGCTCAGACGGAAGGGAGGCGCCAACTCTCTCATCAGCCGGTTTCACTATCCCCGGTTGGGTCCGGGGATGAGAGCGGGGTAGGAGTGTCGGGGGAGAATCGTGAACCATGTTCCTTCATTATCATCATGCCCCACGAGGTAATTTCGGCGATGACCTCAACGGCTGGCTCTGGAACCGTCTCCTTCCTCCCCATTGGGACGCCGACGACGGAACCGTGCTGGTGGGGATCGGGACCGTTATCGGTCGTTTCATTCCCAAGGCCAGGAGGTATCTGGTTTTTAGCAGCGGGGCAGGGTATCAATCGCCACCCCGCGGTTTTGGCGACTCCCGGTGGGATATCGTCTGCGTCCGGGGCCCCTTGACGGCAAAAGCGTTGGCTCTTCCCGCGGCCAAGGGGGTGACCGACGGCGCCGCGCTGCTGGCGCTTCTGCCGGAATACGCGCCGCTTCCCGAGGCAGAGCGATCCGGTGTGCTCTTCATGCCCCATCATTTTGCCCTGGAAACCGGGAAATGGCGTGAAGTCTCTGCTCTGGCGGGAATAGAGTTCGTGGATCCGCGGGATGCAAGCAGGGAGAGCATCCAAAGAATCAGACGGGCCAGGCTGGTGCTGGCCGATGCCATGCATGCCGCCATCGTAGCCGATACCCTGCGCGTGCCGTGGATTCCCCTGGTGACCTCACCGGAGATAAACACGTTCAAATGGCTGGATTGGACCGGCTCCCTTGGACTTCCCTACGAACCGGTGTTTCTCCCCGCCAGTACGGCGCTGGAGAGTTTTCGTGGTAAAACGCTTCCTTTGCGAGGAAGAAGATTCGCCTCACTGCAACCGACCGGGGACGGAGCCCTGGCTGATTTTCTCAGGTTACGTAACAGCGACGACAGCATCCCGTGGCGGATTCTCTCCCTGCTCAACCGGTCCGTTCTTGACCGAGTCGTACATCCTCTGCTGAGAGTCGGGTTGCGGGCGACGGAGCACGGAGATGAGGCATTGGTCGCCGCGGCTGCGCTGGTCATCCGCTCCGCCGTGGGTAAAACTCCCTTTCTGAGCCATGATCGAATCTTTCAGCAGCGGACAGCCCAGTTGTCCGATTGTCTGGAACGTGTCAGGACAGAGGTGAAGTAACTCTTCCTCACCCTGGTTTTTCCGTGGGAGCGGAGCGAAAAAAATGAGTAATGAGATGAAAACAGCGGCTCCAGCTTCGGCAACCGGACTATTTAGTCATGAGATAGACGTTTCCGTCGTGGTGATGACCTTTAACCGACCGGCAAGCCTCCGTCGCTGTCTCTACTCTCTGGCGGGTCAGAGTTTTGCTCGGGAACGGTTCGAGGTGGTCGTGGTGGACGGTTCCCACATTCCCGTCCACGATGTTATCAAGGATTTTTCCGGTATCCTTCGGATCAGGCATCTGGTGGGGCCGAATCTCGGTCCCGCCGGTCAGCGTAATTGTGGCGTGGCGGAGGCCCGGGGACATTGGGTTGCTTTTACCGATGATGACTGCGTCGCCCGGCCTCAGTGGCTGGAGCAGCTGGTCATGGCGATCTCCCATAATCCTGGGGTCATCGTGGGTGGCGGAGTGGAGAACGTTGATGGGGAGAACGCCTGTGCCGTTGCCGGTCAGGTTATCACCGAAGTGGTTCTCGCTTTTTTTAATCCGGTAAACGGAGAGGCGACCTTTTTCCCTGGTCTGAACTTTATTCTGGAGCGGCGGGACTACCTGAATATGGGGGGATGCGACGCGAGATTCGGCCTGATCGCTTCGGAGGATCGCGATTTCATGGACCGCTGGAGAGCCCGGGGGGGACGATTGGTGGCCTGCTCCGTTGCCGTCGTCCGGCACGAGCATCGGACGTCGCTCTCGGGATTTATCCGTCAGTATTTTAATTACGGTCGGGGTGCGTGGCGTTACCACAGGCTTCGCCGCCACCGGGGCGGCGGAATGGGTGCGGAGACGAGGCTCCACGGACGACTCACCCACCTGCTCCGTGAGCCGCTGAACCGTCTCTCCGCCGGGATGCGGTGGCGAGTGTTGCTGCTGGTGGGGGTATGGGAGGTCGCGAATCTGGTCGGTTTCGTCTGGCAGGCGGTGGGGGAAAGCACCGGAATCCTTACGCAAGGGAAGGGCGTTCCGGTGCCCGGGGGGAGAGAATAATGAGACGAGCCGATGCAGTACAGTCTCTTTAAAACCTTCAGCAGTAATCTGGGGGATGAGATCCAGAACCTGGCGGCGGCGCAGTATCTGCCTCGCGTAGACTATTACGTGGATCGGGAGCGGATGTTCCTTGCGGCGGATCACCCCCCTTCCTTTTTCATCGCCAACGGATGGTACCTGCATGATCCGCGTAACTTCCCGCCTCCCCCCAATCTCCACCCCTTTTACTTATCGGTTCACCTTGCCGACTCATGGATCTTCTCGCCGGAAGCGGTCATGCATTTTAAGCGGCATGAGCCCATCGGCTGCCGCGACCTGCATACCCTGGAACTTTTCAGGCAACAGGGAGTCGTCGCCTATTTCTCCGGATGCCTCACCTGGACGCTGAAGTGCGAGCAGGAGTCGCGGGGAGAGAATGTCTATCTTGTGGATCTCCCCAGGCAGTTTTTGAAACTCATTCCCCAGGCGTTACGAGAGCACGCCATTCAGCTGACCCACCTCTCGAATTCAGGATTCAGAAAAGAGTATCGGTCACGGGGGGCTCTCCGGAAATGGAGTGAGACGGCGACCCAGGTAACAACCGAACTGCAGAGGCGGTACAGGGCGCTTTTTTGCGGTGCTGAGTACCTGAGCGATGATGAACTCTCCGCCGGGAGAGTAGTCGCGGCCCAAGAGCTTCTCCAGCGGTACTCCCGGGCAAAGCTGGTCATTACGACCCGGATACATAGTTATTTTCCCTGTCTTGCCTTCGGTACTCCTTCAGTCCTGCTCCGCCCCGGAAAAGTTTTCGACCCTTCGCGCTACGAAATCGGGGAGAAGTTCTTTCAGGCGTACTCCCTTGGAGAGATGGATCGGATTAATTGGGACGCGCCGGTTCCGGATATCTCTCCCCCTGCCCGTTTTCTTGAGTTGCTCTGCAAAAAAGCGGTTGAACTGCGGGACAATCCCTTGAAACACCGATCCATTGATGAATTTTATAAAGAAAGCGGCTGGGCGGGATCGGGGATTGTGTGATTGGCTCAAATGCCCTGTTGACCGTACCCCAATGGCGCGATGAGAGTGCTGATGCCTGAAAGAGCAAAAGAAAAAAAATCCATTTCGCCACTCGTCTCATCCTGGGTCATGGGAGGAGTGCTGGCGGCTGTAATCTTCTCCCTCTCTACCAAAGGGATGCTCAGTGAGGGGAGCATCAGCATGAACGGGGATATGTCCCGACATCTCATGAATGGAGCGCTGATCCTGGATTTTTTTCGGGAGCTCCCCCTGGCCGACCCCCTCCGTTTTCTTTACCGGTACTATGCCGCCTATCCGGCTCTTTCCCTGGGATTTCATCCACCCCTGCTCCCCATGGTGGAAGCCCCTTTCTTTGCACTCCTGGGGGTTTCCGTTTTTTCGGGAAGAGTCGTCATCCTTGCGTTTCTCCTGGCGGGGATTCGGGGGTGGTTTGCCCTGATCCGGCTCGTCTTCGACCGGAAGGTCGCGTTCCTCTCCTCGCTCCTGCTGGTGACGAATCCCTTTATCGTCCGGCACTCCCGAACGGTCATGACCGATATTCCCGCCCTCTCCATGGTCATGATAACCGTCTACCTGTTTGAACGGTATTCGCGCGGAAGAGAGCGCACCCTTTCTCTGTTCCTGACGTCACTGCTCCTCTCCGCGCTTGCCAGGCCCCAGACGCTGTTCATGATTGCCGTATACCTGCTCCATGGCGTCACTTCCGGAGGGGTACGCAGGTTCAGATCATCGTTGACCGCACCGCGGTTCCTCCTCTCCACCTTTTGTCTCTCGGGGCTGATTGTCCTGACCTTGCGGTTCGGCTCGCACAACCTGTCATGGCTGACCCATGGATCGCTCCTCCATGGCTTCCGTCGGGAAAGCATCCTTTATCCCCTGGAGTGTCTTGGGATGTACCACTTCGCTCCGTTTACCCTCACGGCAGCCGTCATTTCCCTCTTCATCGCACTGTGGCGAAAGGAGGGAAGAGTTGCGTTATTCCTGCTCTGGATCGGCTGCTGTTATCTGCAGGCTGTCTGCATCGGACCGTCGGAGCCGAGGTATTCACTCTACTGGATCCCCCCCTTCTGTCTCCTTATGGCCCTTCTACCGTCGTTGCCGGGGAGACGATGGAGCGTTGTCGCCACCATCTGCATTCTGGCCATGGTGGCGAGTCAGTTTGTAACCGCATTCGCCATGGAGTCGGAACCTATGGAGGGGTATCGGGACACGGCGCGTTATCTGGCCGAAGAGGGGAAGGGGAAAATCGTCCTTTACTCTTCCGATCTGGATACCGGCTACTTCTGTTTCTTTACCCGGTCTCTTGATCCTTGGAGAAAGAGCCTCGTGTTGCGTGCCGACAAGATACTGGCTACGTCCAATTACAACAAGATTGTGGAAAACAGGATCACCCGGAGGGGCGATCTTTACAAGGTCATGACGGACCTGGGGATTGATCATGTTGTACTGCAGGGAGGTGAGTTTCATTCGTCGTCCCTGAATCTGCTGAGGGACGAGGTGAAAACGGATAGATTCAGACTCTTGAAAGCCATCCCGGTTTCAACAAGGGGGGGGAGGTTTGGCGCTTCCGTCATCTCCATCTATGAATTCAGGGGGCATACCCCGCCAAAACCGGGCGCCGAACTTCGAATGAACCTCCCTCTGGTCAACGGTAGGATCTCCGTGAGGATGGACGAGCTGACATCGGGATGGCCGTGATTGCCGGAACGAGGGCGACTGCCAAGGAGACCAGCGCGGCGGCAAGGCTTCCCGGTGCTCTCCCCCCCCGTCGCCACCAGTTGGGAGGCCGCCTGCAACGCTCCTCCGGCCGCGGCATGTGTGCGGGATGACGATAAGAGCTGATGGTCTTGTTTAGTCCATACGGCGCATCATCCCACCGCGACGATTTCGTAGCCGATGACGTTGGGACCGGCCTCTATTTCCACTGCATCCCCCAAGCTCTTTCCCAAAAGCTCCCTCCCCAGGGGGGAAGCCGGGGTGATGACCATGATCTCCGTACGATCGTCCGTGATCTTCAGTCCCCCCTCCGCCGGGCCGATGAAGAGCTCTCTGCGGCTCCCGTCGTCGGCCTCGATGGTGACCAGCGAGGTGAGGCGGATCACTTCACCCCGTGGGACGAGGTGAAGCTGCTTGTAGATATCCAGCGAGCGCTTGATATCCTGGGCGCGGTTCGCCTGCCCCTGGGCAACGTAGGATGCCTCCAGGGCCAGTGTGTCGTACTTGTTGTCCGGGACGCTCTCCTCGTGGGTGGCTGCTTTGTGGGCGGTTTTGGCTGCCGAGAGGAAGAGATCCAGATCATGGGCCAGTCGGGCAATGATTTGTTGCAGCAGTTCAGGCTTATTCATGGTCTGGTGTCATTCCTAAGCCGGGCCACCCGCTCTACCACGGGGGGGTGGGCATAGTGCCAGGCGGCGTAGAGAGGGTGGGGGTGAAAATTTGAAAGGTTCTCCGTGGAGAGCTTGACCAGGGCCGAGGCCAGGGCGTCGGGATCGCCGGTAAGCTGCACGGCAAAACGGTCCGCTTGCCGTTCGTGTCGACGTGAGAGCCAATTGGAAAGCGGGGTCAAGGGGAACCCGGACAGGGTCCCCAGGAACGAGAGGAGAAGCAACTGCGCCATGAACGAGCTTTCCGGGGCCGGAGGAAGATCGAAGAGGGGGGGGAGAAGTCCGGAGCTGATCATCCACCAGGCGAGGAAAGAAATCGCCAGGGCGAAGAGCTCAGTCCGGATCAGTCGCCAACGGATGTGGCCAAGTTTCCAGTGCCCCACTTCGTGGGCCAGCACCGCCAGGATCTCCCGGTGGCTCATCTGATGGATGAGAGTGTCGTAGAGGACGATTCGTTTCACCCGCCCGATGCCGGTGAAGTAGGCGTTGGAATGCTTGCTCCGTTTGGAGGCGTCAACCTGCTGCACCTTGCTGACGGTCAGTCCCGCTTTCCCCATGAGTGTGGTGATTTCATCAGCCAGTCCCTCCAGGGTAACCGGCTGGTACTTGTTGAAGAGAGGCTCGATGACGTAAGGGGAGAGGTACATGAGAAAAAGGGTGACGGCTGCAAAAAACAGCCAGACCCAGAGCCACCACCAGTGTGGGGATGCCTGGATCAGAGCCAGGGCGCCGGCAAGAAGAAGCCCCATGAGGATGCAAGAGAGGAGGGTGGACTTTAGTAGGTCAGTCAGCCAGATCCTTGGGGTGGTGGTGTTGAATCCGTAGCGGGCTTCCAGGCGGAAGGTGGTATAGAGGCTGAAGGGGACGCTTATGAGCAGTTGCGCCCCGAAGAGGACGAGGAAGAAGAGGAGCCCCCGGAGGATAAGGTTGTCGGCGAGGGTCGCGATCCATTGGTCATAGATAGGGAGGAGGCCGCCGAAGAGGAAGAAGATCAGGAGTGCGGCGTCCAGGATTGACTCAAAGAGCCCCACCCGACTACATTCCAAGGTATAGGCGGAGGTTTTAGTAAGGGTCTCCTCACTCACCGAGTCCTGGAAGCCGGCGGGAACGACGGCGCCATGGCGCTTCAGATAACGGAGGTTGAGGGCGCGCAGGAGGAGGCCGAAACAAAAGACGAGGAGCCAGGCGATGAGGAGGAGGTGAGGAGTTGACATGTCTGCCGCCTCAGAACTCCTGGGGCATGGCCTTCACCTGACGTGCGGTGAAGACCGGTCCGTCCTTGCAGACGTAGATGTTTCCCACGTTGCAGCGGCCACATTTGCCAAGTCCGCACTTCATCCGGTTCTCCAGGGTGGTGTAGATGGCGTCATCGGAGAAACCGAGCTTTTCCAGCACCGGGAGGGTGAATTTGATCATGATGGGGGGACCGCAGACCAGGGCGATGCTGTTTTCAGCGCAAGGGGCGGCCTGTTCAAGAACGGTGGGGACGAAGCCTACCTTGCCGTCCCAGGTAGGACCATTACCTCCGGGGTCCACGGTCTTGACCAAGGTGACGTCAGTCCGTTCCTCCCACTCCTTCAGCTCGTGCTTGTAGACAAGGTCAGCCTCGGAGCGGGCGCCGTAGACGATGGTGATGTCGCCGAACTTGTCACGTTGATCCAGGCAGTTCCAGATGACGGTGCGCAGGGGGGGGAGGGCGATCCCTCCGGTGACGAAGAGCATGTTCTTGCCGTAAAATTCTTCCATGGGGAAGGAGTTACCGTAGGGGCCGCGGATACCTACCGTGTCTCCCACCTCCAGCGCCCGGAGGGCGTCGGTCACCCTTCCCACGGAGCGGAAGCAGCATTCGATGTAGCCGCTTCGCGTGGGTGAGGAGGCGATGCAGAAGGTGGCCTCGCCCGCCCCGAAGGCGGAGTATTCGGCGAACTGTCCGGAGCGGAAGGTGAAGCTGTCGCGCAGTTTCTCATCCTGGAAGACCAGCCTGAAGGAGCGGATATCCGCGGTCTCGTCCCGCATCTCGGTGATGGTGGCCAGATGGGGGAGGTAAATGTTCTTGTTCATAAAAACCCTTTTTATCCACGAAGGACACGAAGTTACACGAAGAAAATCTCAAAGCACCAGACGTTTCCATTCCAACTTGCCCGGACTACCGAAATTGATGAGTAATCCCACTCTCATGCCGGTAGCTTTCAGGTAGTTGATTTTATTGTTCTCAAGCTCCAGCTTTGGAATAAACTTTGTAGGTTGGCGGTGAACGGCCTTATCGTGAACCCCAGCATAGCGTAGTTGGGGTTCACGATGAACCTGTTCACCCCAACCTACTATTGATGGCCTCGCAAAAAGTCCACTGCGCCCTTCGACAGGCTCAGGGCGAACGGACTATAAGAACTGTAACTGGTTGAAAATCCGTTCGTGCTGAGCTTGTCGAAGCACGACGCAAGATGTTGGTTTTTAGAATTTGCGAATGCATCACTATGAGCGCCTTGAACCTAGAACCTAGAACCTAGAACCGATTTCCTCAAGTATTCCCTTGATATCGATCCCCACGGGGCAGTAGCGGATGCAGCGGCCGCAGCCGGTGCAGAGGGTCTTACCGAACTTGTCGTCATAGTACTTGAATTTGTGCATGAAGCGGTTGCGATACCGTTTGTTCTGGACATCCCGGGGGTTGTGCCCCGAGGCGTGGTTGGTGAACTTGCTGAAGGCGCAGGCGTCCCAGTTTTTTCTACGGCTCCCCTTCTGTTCCGTCCCTTCATCCACGATGTCAAAGCAGTGGCAAGCCGGGCAGAGGAAGGCGCAGGCTCCGCAGCCGACACAGCGGTCGGCAACCTCCTCCCAGATCTCGTCCTCGAAATGCTCTTCCAGCCAGAGCTTGACCTTGGCCAGGTCCACCGGCGTTCCTTCCGGCTCCGCCGGGGGTACCGGCGTGACGGTGGCGGATTCGGTAAAGAGTTCCGGGTATCCGGCCAGGAGCTCTCCTCCCCGGTCGCCGACGACCTGGCAGGAGTAGCCCCCCCCCACCAGCGGGGTCAGGAAGAGATCGGAACCTTTCGTAGCCGTGGGGGAAAGGCCTACGAGGGTACAGAAGCAGGAATCGTCGGCGGAGGTGCAGGAAAAACCGATGATGGTGGTTCTCCGCCGCCGCTCCAGGTAAAATTCGTCCTTGTAATCCCAGGAGAAGACCGCATCCATGACCTGGGGGGCCGCTGCGTCGCAGGGGAGCGCCCCCACGAGAACTGTTCGGGGGAAGGCGTTGGTGTCCACATCATCCACCTTCAGCCCGTCTTTCCCTTTCTCGAAGGAGAGGATGGTTTCGCTCAAGGGAAAGAACGCCTCCTTGGCGGAGCGCCGGGGAAGGGGTCCGGGGGCGAATTCGGCGCCGCGTGAAAGCGGTTCGTAGATCGTCATCTCTCCGGCCCGCTTCGGCCCAATGACCCGCGTCCCGTCCTTGATGAGCCGGTCGATGAGCGTGCGGAGGTTCTCTTCGGTTATGGTTAATGCCATAAGTCAAACCCTTCGTGGATAAGCCCTTTATTTTATGAAACTCTGGTCGTCTTTTTCGTCGTAGCTGGTCAAGGGGCCCTTTTCCACCGGCTTCAGTCCCGCTTCGTAGTGGTAGAGTTCCTTCAGCTCCTCGGCCATCTTCCGGTTGAGGAGGTTCAGCGGAATATCCATGGGGCAGACCCGTTCGCACTCGGCGCAACCGGCGCAGCGCCCGGCCAGATGCATGGCCCGGACAATATGCCATCCCATGTTCCCGGAGGGGCGAGGTGAGGTGTCCACCGCTTGGGGGCGCCCACGGTCGCAGAGGCACTGCTCGCAGTAGCAGAAGGGACAGACCTGGCGGCAGGCCAGGCAGCGGATGCAGCGGGTGAACTGCTCCTTCCAGAATTCCCACCGCAGGGCCGGAGTCATGGCGTCCAGCTTTTCCATGAGCTCCTTTTCCGTGGGGGAAAGGTTGGGCAACGGAGGGAGTTTTCCCACGATGAGATCAGAACCCTCGGGGATATGCACGGAACATTCCCGGCACTTCTTGGCGATAGTGCTGTCGGTCAGCGGTTGGCCGGGCTGAGTCCCTGCTCGGTGAACCCCGGCGCAGGTTACGCCGATAATGACTACCTCTTCCCGCTTGAACTGGGATTCTCCCATGAGTCCGGCCAGCGCCCGAAGATCACACCCCTTGGCCACCACGGCCAGTTTTCCCTTGGCGCGGATCTCTTTCTTGGCCTTGGTGAGGTAGATGGAGAGGTTGTTGACGCAGGCAGCGGAGAAGACGAGCTTTTCCGCCTGGTCCGGATCGGTGATGACCACCGGCACGGCGCTCCCCCCACGACGGCCTCCCTGGTACCCCACCACGGCATCCACGATTTTCTCCGTAAGAAGCCGTTTCGCCTCGCTGCGGATCTCCTGGGTAGCGACTTCGTAGCCGCTGGTGTCGATGGTGACGGTGGATTTCGTTTTTTCCGAACTTTTATTCATGATTTTCAAACCTTTTATCCACGAAGTATACGAAGACGCACGAAGTACCGCCAAGCCCATTCCTGAAGTTCTTCGTGACCCTTCGTGTCCTTCGTGGAAAGGCTTTTGTGTCGTTATACTTGGTCGTAAACTGCCTTGAGTTCCGGGTTGCCGAGGGCTCCGGACCACTGTTCCTCATCGGCCAGATCGGTGAACTGGGTAAGCGGTCCCATGGCCCGGATCTTCTCGGTCATCTGGGTGATGATTTCCACCCACTTTCCCCCCTCGGCGGCGGAGACCCAGGAAAACTCCAGCCGGTTGAGGTCCACGCCGATGAATTCCAGCAGCTTTCGGAAAACGGCGAAGCGCCGCCGGGCGTGAAAATTTCCGGCCATGTAGTGGCAATCGCCGGGGTGACAGCCGGATACAAGGATACCGTCGGCTCCCTTTTGAAATGCCTTGAGGATGAAGACCGGATCGATTCGTCCGGTACAGGGAAACTTGACCACCCGGACGTTGGAGGGATAGAGCATACGGCTCGTTCCTGCCAGATCGGCACCGGCATAGGTGCACCAAGTGCAGACAAAGGCGACTATCTTCGGTTCAAAATCGTGGGGCATAAAAAATCCGTTCTATGTTCTATGTTCTATGTTCTACGTTGAGAAGATGGAAGCGTTCCTGGTTTTTAACGTAGAACTTAGAACGTAGAACCGGTTTAAAGTGTCTCCAGCATGGCCATGACCTGCTCGTCCGTATATCCATCCAGTTCCACACTCTTTGAGGGACAGGTGGCCTGACATGTGCCGCAACCGGAGCAGACGCCGGGATTGACATAGGCGACGACCCGAATAAGGTTCCCCTGCCGGTCTCGGATCTCCTTCTCTTCCACGGCGCCATAAGCGCAGACCTTTTTACAGGCAAAACAACCCACGCAGTATTTTTCGTTGACCCGAGCCACGATGGGCTCACGTTCCAGTTTATCCTTGGAAAAGAGAGTCATCACCTTGGCGGCGGCGGCCGAGGCCTGGGCAACGGTTTCGGGGATGTCCTTGGGCCCCTGGCAGGCCCCAGCCAGGTAGATGCCGGCGGTGGCGCACTCTACCGGACGAAGTTTGGCGTGGGCCTCGGAGTAGAAGTGGTACTTGTCGTAGGAAATCCCCAGCTTCTGAGCCAGGGTGTCGGCGCCGTCACGGGGCTGGATCGCCGTGGCCAGGACGACCAAGTCGGCTTCGATCTCCACCTGGACCCCCACCGCGATGTCACTCCCCATGACCACCACCTTTTCCCCTTTTTGGTAAACCCGGGAGACCATGCCGCGGATATAGACGGCTTCTTCCTCCTCGATGGCTCGCCGCCAGAATTCGTCATAGCTTTTGCCGGGGGTCCTGGCGTCCATGAAGAAGACATATGCTTGGCCGTCATGAACCTTGTGCTTGTAGAGCATGGTATGCTTGGCGGTGTACATGCAGCAGACTTTGGAGCAGTAGGAGATCCCTTTCTCCCGGGCCCGGGAGCCGACACACTGGACGAAGACCACCTGCTTCGGTTCCTTGCCGTCGGAGGGGCGGACGATCTTCCCTCCCGTGGGTCCGCTGGCCGAAGCGAGCCTCTCAAAGGTGAGGCCGTCGATGACGTCGGGGATCTTGCCGTGACCGAATTCGCCATACCCCTTGATGGCCGACCCCTTGGGTTTTTCCCCAATGTCGTAGAGTTTGAAGCCGGTTGCCACCACGATGGCCCCCACCTGCTCCACAACCAGCTGGTCCTGCTGTTCGTAATCCACCGCGCCGGGGCCGCAGACCTTCTGACAGACCCCGCATTTACCGTTGATGAATTTGGTGCAGTGCTCCCGGTCGATGACCGGGGTGTTGGGGACCGCCTGGGGAAACGGGACGTAGATGGCGGGGCGGAACCCCAGATTCTTGTCGAATTCGTTGGGGATCTTCTTCTGGGGGCACTTTTCCATGCAGACGCCGCAACCGGTGCATTTGGCCATGTCAACGGAGCGGGCCTTCTTCTTGATGGTGATGGAGAAATTGCCGATGTAGCCGTCAACACTCTCGATCTCTGAATAGGTATGGAGGATGATGTTGGGGTGGTTGACCACGTCCACCATTCGGGGGGTCATGATGCACTGGGAGCAATCCAGGGTGGGGAAGGTCTCGGAGAGCATGGCCATGTGGCCGCCTATGGAGGGTTCCCGTTCAACCAGAACCACCTGGTGACCGCAGTCGGCTATATCCAGGGCCGCTTGAATCCCGGCGATGCCGCCGCCGATGACCAGCGCCCGCTTGGTGACCGGCACGGTGATGGGGATCAGTTTCTTGTTCTTTCGAACCCGCTCAACCAGCATCCGGACGATGTCGGTGGCTTTTGCCGTCGCCTCCGCACGGTCGTCATGAACCCAGGAGCAGTGCTCGCGGATATTGGCCATTTCGCAGAGAAACGGGTTCAACCCGGCTCCTTGAGCCGCGTTACGAAAGGTTTTTTCGTGCATCCGGGGGGAGCAGGCCGCAACCACGATCCCTTCCAGTCGCTGCTCGGCCACCGCCTTTTTCAGAAGGGTCTGGCCGGGGTCGGAACACATATATTTGTAGTCGCAGGCATAGGCCACCCCCACCATTTGTCGGGCCGCCTGGGCTACCTGCTCCACATCCACCGTGCGGGAGATGTTCTCTCCGCAGTGACAGATAAAGACACCAATTCGGGACATTTACAACCTCATGAAATCGTTCACCACAGAGACACGGAGACACGGAGAAAAACTTTAAATCTGAATTTTACAGGGTTCACAGGATGGATAAGAAAAAATCTTGATCTTGTTCCAGAATAAAATCCTGGATCATTAGCTCGCACATCTTGTCAAGGGTTTCGATCTTCTCCGTGCCTCCGTGTCTCTGTGGTTGATTATAAAAGATTCTTTTCCTTCAGCAACGGGTTCGGGCTGACGATCATGCTGCCGAAGCCGAGTTTTGTAGGGTTGACGCCGCATGCCAGGGCCAGAAGCTGGGTAATGTAGAAGACCGGCATGTGGTACTCCTCTCCGGTGACCTCTTCGATCTCTTTCTGCCGGATATCCAGGTTGCCGTGGCAGAGAGGGCAGGCGACCACGAGACAATCGGCTCCCGCCCGCTTGGCGGAGGCGAGGATGTCGCCGGTGAGTTTCAGCACCACGCCGGGGCGCGACAAGGTGAAGTTGGCGCCACAGCACTCCATCCGGTGGCTCCAGGCGACGGTTTCGGCCCCGGTTGTTTCCACGACCGTTTCCATGATGGTGGGGGCTTCCACGCAGTCCAGTTGAGGAACATCGGGAGGACGGGTCAGGAGGCAGCCGTAGTAGGTGGCGATCTTCAGTCCGGTGAGCGGTATTTTTATCGCTCCGCGCAAGTTTTCCAGCCCGAAGTCACGGGCGAGGATCTCCAGGAGGTGCTTGACCGGTTTGTTCAGGGAGACCTTGCCGTCGATGGCCTGCTCCACCTGCTTCCGCTTGACTTCATTCTCTCCCAGCTTGTGCTGAGTCGTCTTGAGCCGGGAGAAACAGGCGGCGCATGCCACTGCCAGGTCACCTTCCACCTTGTCGGCCAGTTCCAGGTTCTTGGCGCAGAGGGCCAGGGAGAGGAGTTCGTCCACGTTGTGGGCCGGAGTTGCGCCGCAGCAGAACCAGTCGGGAACTTCCTGGAGGCCGATCTTCAGCGCCTTGAAGAGTCCACGGGCGGATTCGTCATACTCCTTCCCCGAGGCATGGAGGGAACAGCCGGGATAATAGGAGTAGTTCAGTACGTTTTTCGTTGCGGTCATTTCGTTCCCCTGCCGGTCCCCGGTCCCCGGTCCCCGCCTTTAAGGCGCATCACCATTCTTTCGCATCTCTTCGATCCGGTTGAAGATCTTTTCGATTTCAGCCAGGTTCTTGTTTTTCGAGTGGAACATCTTGAGCTTCCCCTTGGAGAGGAGTTTGGGGCCCAGCATCAGGTCCTTGAGGAACTGGCCGCTCTTCACGTTGAATACCGCGGCCAGGCGCATCTCATATTGACGACCGTACTGCTTGATGTTGTTGATGAAAAGCCTGTTGGCAAGCTGTACGTAGCTTTCCTTGGAGGGGCCGTCCGCGTCCCAGGAGAGTTTCCGGAGGGCATCCATGATGGCTGCCAGATCAACCTTGTTGGGGCAGCGGGTGGAGCAGGTCTCGCAGGAGGCGCAATACCAGATACTGCGACCCGCAAGAACCCGTTCCCACTGTCCCAGTTGAATGAGGCGGACGATCCGGTTGGGGGGATGATCCATGAATGACCGCATGGGGCAACCGGCAGAGCATTTCCCGCACTGAAAGCAGCGCCGGACGGAACTTCCCGAGAGCGTTTCCACCTTTTTGATGAATCCCACGTTCATCGTCTCCTGGGAAAGCTCCATCTTTGTGTTCTTAATATTTTTCATCCGCACTCTCTCCGTGGCGGTTTCGCCGTTTTCCGACGCATCTCATCTCCATAGCAAAAGCCGGGCCATCCGGCGTCTTTCTCGTAACAAACTGGAATAACTCCGTTACTCGTCAGGGAAGTGGCGGATCAAACAGTGTTGAAGGTGTGGAGATAACCCCCACTGTCGCTTTTCGCACCTATGCCGACCTGGTGGGTGAGAAACAGTTGCCGCTCATCGGGAGGTAGCTGACGGCGTAGCTTGATTCATTAATCTTAAAATTCGTATCATGCCCGGATGGAATTTGTCAACAGGAATCACGGCGACAGAGGGATCACGCCGGCGCGGGAATAACCGTCGGGGTGACACGAGTAAAAGGGGGAAAGTCTCCTTTCCCCCTTTCCCGGGCCGGTAAGCCCGTCCGGCGCTCGCTCGGAGTGCCCACTCTCAGTTGATTTCAATATGCACCACCGGTTTCTTGACTTCACTGTGGGGAATATGAATCTCCAGGACGCCGTCCTTGAGCGTGGCGGTGATCTCTTCCGTGCTCACCCCCTCCGGCAATGGGACAGTCCTGCTGAAGGTTCCCACACTCCTCTCAACCCTCAGGTACTCCTTCCGTTCGACCTTCTCATCATGATGACGCTCACCGCTGATGAGGAGATTCCCCTCCACCACCCTGACATTCAGGTCATCCTTGGTGATTCCCGGCAGATCCGCCTTTACCACCAACGCCGCATCCTCGTCAAACATGTCGAGTTTGACTCCCCCCTCGCCCCCGAACCCGACTTCCCGCGCGAACCGATCCCACGGTTCACCGAAACGACCCAACAAGCCTCCGCGGAACAGCTCGTCCATCAATCGCTCCATACGCTCAAAAACTGCCGGGATGGTTGCCCCGCGACCCACTTCCACTCCCCGTGCGCCTGTCTCGCCTCTTTCCACCGGAATCGACGGGGTTTCCTCCCTTCCCACAGACCGTAGCGCGCTCCCTCTCATGACTGAACACCCCCTTTCGACGTAGTGTTACTGCAATTAGATAATACCATTTAGAAATTGAAAATCAATATCAACTTTGGCAATAACGTTCTGATTCCTGTAAATTCTTTGACATCGGCCGGGGTAGTCACGTACAAACAGGTGAGGCGGATTCAAATCCCCCCATGACGACATATGAAGGAGTAACCCATCAAACGACTGATCCGATTACTGGGCTACATGAAGGAGTGTCGAAACGCCTATCTTCTCGGCCTGTTCCTGTTGCTCCTTACCAATGCCTTTGCGCTGTTCATACCCTGGCTTCTGAAGCTGGCGGTGCAGAGTTTTCAGCATCCCGGGGGCGGACGCTCGCCGGGGGTGTACGCAGGCTTCATCATCCTCTCTGCCCTGCTTCACGGTGTCATCCGGATCTTCTCTCGAACCACGATGCTTAATGCCGGGAGGAGCATCGAGTTCCGGATCAGGGAAGAGATGTACGCCAAGCTTTTGCTTATGGATCTCCCTTACTTCTCCCGTGAACGAACCGGCGATATCCTTTCCCGCTTCTCCAATGATCTCACCAACGTGAGGATGCTCCTGGGGTTCGGAGTTCAGAGTTGCGTCAACACCTGCATCCTCTATGTTGCCGCATTGATCATCATGGGGAGCATCAACCCCTTCCTCACCGTCTGCGCCGTGGCCCCCTTTCCGGTCATGATTTTCCTGGTCAAACGGGTTAGCCGGAGGATTTTTCGCCGGTCCCTGCAAGTTCAGGAACAACTGGCCGCGCTCTCCAACCAGATTCAGGAAAACGCCACCGCCGTCGCCGTCATCAGGGGGTACTGCCGCGAGGAAGCTCAGTGCGCCGCGTTCAATGACGTAAATGAACAGTATCGGATTCTCAGCATGAAACTGGCAAGGATGAGGGGGGTCGTCCTTCCCATCATGGGGAGCGCCACCGGCGCGGGAACGCTCATTGTGCTCTTCCTGGGGGGGAGCATGGTCATCAAGGGAACCATTACCCTGGGAGAGTTCGTGGCCTTCAATGGCTACTTGGCCATGCTCGTCTGGCCGACGGTCATGATGGGATGGATTCTGACCTTGATGCAGCGGGGCGCCGCATCACTAAGCCGGATCAACCAACTGCTGGATGCGGAGGCCGTTATCGGAGACCATGTCGCGCCGCTCCTGCCGGCCATGGTTCGGGGAGAGATCCGGCTCCAGGGAGTAACATTCGGTTACGGCGATAACGGTCCGGTGCTTCACGATATCTCACTTTATCTGCCGGCGGGAACGAAGACAGGGATCGTCGGTCCGGTGGGGAGCGGTAAGTCCACCCTCGTCAGGCTCATCGCCCGGCTCTTCCCGGTGCCTGACGCGACCCTGTTTATCGATGGCGTCGATATCAATCGGATGGAGCTGGCTCGCCTGAGAGAGATCATTGGTTTCGTCCCCCAGGAAGGATTCCTCTTCTCCCGCTCCATCAGGGAGAACATCGCCTGCGGCAAGGAAGGGGCCACGGACGAAGAGATTTTCGCGGCGGCATCCCTTGCGCAGATGGACAAAGATATCGCCTCCTTCACTGATGGTTACGATGCCCAGGTGGGAGAGCGGGGGGTGACCCTTTCCGGGGGGCAGAAACAGCGGACCGCCATCGCCCGGGCGCTCCTGGCTGATCCCCCCATCCTGATCCTGGATGACCCACTCTCGGCAGTGGACGCCGTAACCGAGGAAGCGATCCTTGCCGGGCTTGCCGCCTACTATGGCACGCGCAGCGTCATCATCGTCTCTCATCGCCTGTCGGCGGTTCAGGAATGCGACCTGATCGTGGTCATGGAGGAAGGGAGAATGGTGGAGCAGGGGAGTCCGGCGGAACTTCTGGCCAAAGGGGGGCGTTATGCCGCGCTTCACCGTGAGCAGCAACTACGACAGGAAATAAAGGGGCTCTTATGAGAGGACGAAAGATGGAGTTGAATTCGGAGGAAATCACCCGCCGCATGGCCGGACATCGCCCTCTCCTTCTCCCCCTTGGGGGCGGAACTCAGGCGGCGGTGGCTTTCATTCTCCGGGGAACGGCGCAAGGAGCCGAGGGGCTCTTCATACTGCGGGCCAACCGTCAGGGGGATCCTTGGTCCGGCAATGTGGGGTTACCTGGCGGCAGGGTCGAGCCGGAGGATTGCTCGCTTCGGGAGACCGCCGAACGGGAGAGCCGCGAGGAGGTGGGAGTGAATCTTCCCCGGAAGGCATATCTGGGGCGGCTCTCGGATATTGTCGGCGCCAACCTCCCGGTGCAAGTAGCCTGTTTCGTCTACCTGGTCTCCGGTGAACTCCCGATGTTGCTCAGCGAAGAGGTGACGGAGGCGTTCTGGGTTCCGCTGGGGAGTCTGACTATCCCGGAGCGCCGGATCATCGCTCAGATCCGGTTTTGTCAAAAGACGATCACCACACCGGCGATCATCCTCCCCCAATCGGACAAACCGCTTCTCTGGGGGATCACCTATCGCCTGGTCTCCGAATTCCTGGAGATCATGGGGTAGGAGTAATATTAGTAAATGGTGTAGTTTCCCGGGTCGGAAAAAAGCTGACGCAGGAAGAGGTTGTTCAGGTGATGACCGGTCTTGTGCGCCTCTACCCGGCCCAGTATCCGGTAGCCGCTGGTGTAAAAGTCGCCGATGAGGTCGAGGATCTTGTGGTTCACCAGCTCCTTTCGGTAACGGAGACCGTCGGGATTCATCACCCCCTCCGCATCCACCACCACCGCATTATCCAGGGAACCCCCCTTGGCTAGCCCCATCTCCCGGATCGCCTCGATCTCTTCCACCATGGTGAAGGTACGGGAATTGATGATGGCAAAGGCGTTCTCCACATCCAGAAGTCGCCGTTTTTGCCGTCCCACCGGATCGCGGAATTCGATGGACATGGTGATTTCAAAGGAGTTGAGCGGCTTCATCCGGACGTAGGCATCCCCCAGTGAGACCTCCACCGGTCGAAGAAGTTGGAGATAGGAGCCGGTCTCGGGAAACTCGTAGATCCCGACCCGCCACATCTCCTGGTAGAACTCCCAGGCCGAACCGTCCATGATGGGAACCTCGGGGCCGTCGATGTAGACGAGGCAGTTGGTGATTCCGGAGAAATAGAAGGCCGCCATGAGGTGCTCTATGGTGGAGACCGTGACCCCGCCACCGGCAATGAGGGTGGAGAGTCGGGTGTCGGCCACCTGATCGTAGGAGGCGGGGATGATCCGGCCGTCCCGGACAAAGGCGATCCCCTGCTCCCGGCGGGGGATGAATTCCAGATTGACCTCCCTGCCGGTGTGAAGGCCGATTCCCTTCATGCGGAAGATCCTGTTGATAGTCGTCCGGTGTGTTTTCATGGGTGAACTATTGCAGATTTCCCCAAAGTCGTCAAGGGAACAAACGGGAAATGGGTCGTGCCGTTGTTGGAATCAGGTGGTATTGAGGGGGGGAAGTAGTGTATGTTGCTATCCTTAGTTCGTACCGCATGGACGAAAAGGATCAGTCATGGCGCAACCCTGGAAAATCATCGAAACTGTTCCCACCGGTGAAGGGATTCTCCAACTGCGCCAGCGAGGCCGGTTTGATTTTTTGATCACCATCGGTCCCCAGGTACTCATGAACAGCCTGGTCAATCGCTCGGAGGTTATTCTGGGGGAGCTCGGCTGCGGCCATCTGAAGGCTCACCCCCAGCCACGGGTTCTGGTGGGGGGGCTGGGGATGGGGTTCACCCTCAAGGCGGTGCTGGATACTCTTCCTCCCACGGCAGCGGTGACCGTGGCCGAATTGAACCCGGTGGTCCTGGCGTGGTGCCGTGGTCCCCTGGCTGAGCTCACCGGGAGCGCCGCCACCGACCCCCGCGTTACCCTGGAGATTGTCGATGTGGCTCGGCTGATCCGCGCTAGCGCCTCCACCGGCGGCGATGTTCGTTTTGACGCCATCGTTTTGGACCTGTACCGTGGGCCCCATGCCGGGACGCATCACCATGACGACCCGCTGTATGGCCTGCGGGCCATCGCCAACGCCAAGGGGGCGCTCAAGCCGCGGGGGATGCTGGCCGTCTGGGGAGAACAGTATGATGAAGCCTTCGTCAAGCGGCTGAAGAGTGTCGGCTTTAGGGTGACAGTGGAGCGCCCCGGCAGGGGGGGGTATCGTCACGCGCTCTTCCTTGCCCGACTGGAAAATAACTAAACAAAATGCGAGGTCCCATGCTACGCGTCGGTGAGTATAATCGGTTAAAAATATCCAGAATCAATGCAACCGGCGCCTTTATGATAACAGAGGAAGGGGATCTGCTTCTCCCGGGAAAGTTTATCCCTGTCGGCGCGGAACCGGGGATGGAGCTTGATCTGTTCATCTACTGTGATTCCGAGGACCGTCTGGTAGCCACGACCCAGACCCCCAAGGCGGTGGTGGGGGAGTTCATTCTGCTCAGGGTGACGGATCTCCATCCGGAGATCGGCGCCTTTCTCGACTGGGGGCTGGACAAGGATCTGCTTCTTCCCTTCGCCGAACAGCCTGCTCCGGTGAAGCCGGGGGAGCAGGTTCTGGTGAGGCTCTATCTGGATCAGAGCGGCCGGGTTGCCGCCTCGGCCAGGCTGAACAAATTTCTCCAGCCCGCGGACGGCTCCCTGGGGGTGGGGGATGAGGTCCGGTTGCTTGCGTATGCCGCCACCGATCTGGGGATTAAGGTCGTTATCAACAGCAGATATGACGGTCTCCTCTTTCATAACGAACTCTTCCATACCCCCCCCCGGGGGGAGTGTCTGAAGGGTTACGTCAGAAAGATCCGGAATGACGGCAAGATCGATGTCACGCTGCGCAAAGGGGGGGTCCAGGAGACGGTGCAGGATCGTGAACTCATCCTTGGGGCGCTGCAAAGCCGTGACGGCTTTCTCCCCCTCACCGACAAGAGCGCTCCGGAAGAGATTTCCGGCCTCCTTGCCATGAGTAAGAAGAGTTTTAAAAAAGCGGTGGGGGGACTCTATAAAGACGGACTCATTCAGATAACCTCCCAGGGGATCAGGCACCGTCAAAAAGAGGAGTAACGAACCCATGGATCGCTCTTCCCGCAGCCGGCTGAACGAACGGCTTCTGTTTCAGTTTCCCGGCCCGTCGCTGTTTGAGGGAATAGCTCGGTCGGTCTGCCGGGCCGGCTGTCTGCCGCGCAAGGAACTGTACGAGGCGTGGGAGGTGGCCCGCCGCGTGCGGCGCCGCTTTCGGGGGGGGAGGGTGGTTGACTTGGCTTGCGGTCACGGACTCCTGAGCTTCATCCTGTTGCTGCTGGATGACAGTTCCCCCGTGGCTCTGGGGATCGATCGCGCTCTTCCGGCCAGTTCGAAACGGCTGGCGGCGGTTTTGGAGGCGGAGTGGCCGCGGCTTAAAGGTCGGGTGGAGTTGCGGGAAGCCGATCTGGAATCGGTGGAGCTTGGTAGGGATGATCTGGTGGTTTCCGTTCATGCCTGCGGCGGACTCACCGACCTGGTGCTGGAGCTGGCGGTCTCGGCGGGAGCGCGGGTAGCGCTTCTCCCCTGCTGTCATGACCTGGACGGCCGGGATTTGGGAGGGATGCAGGGGTGGCTGGACGGTCCCCTGGCCCTGGATGTCTTCCGAGTCCAGCGACTACGGGGGGCCGGGTACAAGGTCACGACTCATCTTATCCCCGGCGACATTACCCCCCAAAACCGCCTGCTGCTGGCGGAACGCGGATAACTCCGAACTGTAGTGCTATCTCCCTCACTCTCCCGTGGCATGAGATAACGACCGTAATCCGACAAAGTGGAAGTAGTTTTCAACCGGGAGAGAACAGACATGGGTTTAAGGGCAAAAAAAAGTGAACGGTGCGGGCGATGCCGGATGCGGATAGATCTCTGCTTCTGTCCCTTTATTCCGGTGTATGACCTTCGGACCCGCCTGGTTCTCGTGATGCACTATCGAGAAATCCCCAAGACCACCGCCACCGGCCCCCTTGCCCTGGTTGCGCTTCCCAATAGCGAACTGCGGGTCCAGGGGATTCGGGATCAGATTCTGGACTTCAGCGATCTCAATACCCCCCAGCGGAGAACACTCTTTCTTTATCCGGACGATGATTCCCCTGTTCTCAGCAGGGATTTTCTGGAGCAGGATCCACGGCCGGTAACCCTGGTGGTTCCGGACGGAACCTGGTCCCAAGCCTCGCGCATGGGGAAGCGGCTCCCAGGTCTGGAGCATGCGGAGCGGGTCCGACTCCCCGAGGGGCGCCGGACTCAATGGGGGATCCGCAACGAGCCTCATCCTCATGGCTTGGCAACCTTCGAGGCCATAGCCCGATCCTTCGGCATCATCGAGTCCCTTGAAGTTCAGGCGGGGTTGGAGGAGCTGTTTCTGCTGATGGTGAGAAAAACCATCCAGGGTCAGAACCCTGCAAAAAAAGAGCCGATACCGGAATAACCGGGAAATGCCGAACGGTCTTTCAGACGGATGACCGGGTGATGCCTACCCGCCGATTCCGTAGCCGGGGAGGAGCGGAGCCAACTGCTTCACGAAATCGGTAACCTCCGCAACGCTCCCGCCAATATCGGAGGTTACCTCGGTCTCCACGGTGACCACATACTGGGCGCCCAGGATAACATCGGGGGAGCGCCATGAATCCAGCATCTGCCTGAACCGGCCGGCAGCTGTCCCGGGAAACGAGGAGAGGCCGCCGCTGGGCGCATCCAGTTGAGAGGTGAAATAGAACAGCAGGCGCCTCTTCCCCTCCTTGGTGAAAAGTCTGACCTGAATATCCTTGCCGGGAATGACCCCCACCAGTTTTTCCGGGGCGATGGGGATCCGGCTCCAGCCGGCGGCGGGATAGCAGCCGTCCGGTTTGTGAGGGTTCAGACTCCAGGCGCTCTTTTTCCCGCGATACGGTTCCCAGTAGAGGCTCCAGAGGCTGATCAGGGCGCCCCGCTCCGTGCGGTAGGTACGGTTCAGCTTGTCCGTGGGGCGGAGCAGATCCAGCTGAGTCTCCACAAAATCCCCCTTGCCGGTTTCGGCAAAGCGCCCCATATGGGTTGGCATCTCCTTGAAAGGCTTCCTTTCCGCCACCGGCAGGTGCCGAACATAATGTTTCACCATGACCGGCTGGATGATTCCCCCCATTAAGAGAATTGCTCCCAGCGTGGCTGTCAACAGATAGGAAGGGGGGCGCCATGGAGCTTCCTTGCCTGATGATTCCGGCCCCGCTTCCGGAATCCGCGCGAAAACCCTCCTCTGCTCCCCCCGCGCAAGAATCCAGCCGACCGCCACCAGGGTTATAACCCCCAGCAGGAAGACGACGGCGCCGGTCATTTCGTGACGACTCCCCATGGCGTACTGCGGGCCGAACTTGGTAACCAGCAGCGCGGTGGCCACTACCCTGATGATGTTGAAGAGCACCGCCAGGGGGATAGCCAGGAGGGAGAGGATCAGTGTGCGCCATGGTCCGCACCGGAGGAAGTAGCCGAAGGCAGCGGCTGTGGCCAGCATGATCCAGAGGGAGCGGATGCCGCTGCAGGCATCGGCTACCCCCAGGGAAGTTGCCGCCAGATGGAGCATGTTTCCTTCCTGGAAGACCGGAATCCCGACTCCACGGACGGTGAGGGTGGCGGCGTTGGAGACAACGCCGCGCAGCGGCAGGGTGATCTGATTCGTCGCATTTTCAGGAAAAGGGACGCAGAAGCAGAGGAAGAGCAGGGGGAAGATGAAGCGGCTGACCAGTGCTTTTCCTCCCAGGGAGAGGCAGAGCCCGAAGATAACCATGAACAGGCCGAGGCCGGTGATGCTCTGTACCCCCAATCCTCCCGGCAGGAGGGCATAGCGATACCAGAGTCCGACGACCACCAGGAGGGCGCCGATGGCGACAACGGGGAGTCCCGACCATGACTGCCCATAGGTCTCATGGCGGTGTTCTTTCCTGATTTCATAGGCGGCATACAGCGACACCAGGGGGACGACGAAACCGTGGGAATAATCCTCTACCCCCTCGTATACATCCGCCAGGAGGGAGATGGTTGCCCAGCCGAAAGCGGCAAAGAGTGCTGCGAGGATGAGAAAAGAGATCGTGAATGGTGTCAACACATTTCTTTTTTCACTCGTGGACGGATTCCGGGGGTGGTTCGACATTACGTTTCTCCTCTTTACTCTTCCACGCTCAAACTATCCTTATATCACTTAATCCTTCGGCCATACAACCCTTCGACTTCGCTCGGGGACCACGTTCGGGGCACCGCGCCTTCGGTTTGCTCTTTTCACCCTTCACCCTTCACGGTTTTTACGCCCCGCACTCTTTATCTCAACATCTCCCTGGCCTGGTCCGCGCCGTCAAAGGCGCCGGAGATCTTGAGCGCCATGGCCAGTTGCTTCTTTCCTGCATCCCGGCGACCGATCTTGAGGAGCGCCGCTCCCAGATGGTAATGGTGGATCGGGTTGCCGGGCATCCCGGACGCCCCTTGCCTCAGGAGCGGCAAGGCCAGTTCCGGTTTTCCCTGGCGGAACAGGGTCCATCCCAGGGTATCCGCCACGCTGGGGTCCTTGGGATTTTTGTTATAGAGTCTTGCCGCTAGGGCCGCGGAGCGTTCCATGTCGAAACCGTGCTCCGCGTTAAGACTGGCGAAGTTGTTCATCGCCCGCTCATTGTTTGGCGCCCGTTTCATGGCTTCTTCATATTCCCTTAGCGCCTCGATGTACTCCTTGCTTCGCATCTTCAGATCCCCCAGGGCGAGATACGGCTCCGGAGAAGCGGTTTCGGCGGCGATGGACCGGAGGACGGAGTCGGCCTGGGGGGCGAGATTCATTCCTTCCAGCGTCTGGGCCTGCAGGTATCTCAGCGGCTGGTCATGGGGGCTTTTCTTCAGCCCGGCAGCGGTTGCCTGGAGGGCGTCGGGGAAGGCGCGCTGCCGCAGCAGGAGGGTGATGAGCTGCAGCCGAAGCTCCGGAGAGGTAAATTCACCTTTCATGGCGGTCCGGCACTGCTCCAGCGCCTGCTCCCGTTTCCCTGCCGCGCTGAAGATCTGGGCCAGCAGCAGGCGGGGCTCCACCTGGTTCGGAGTCAGTCGGGCCGCTTCTTCTCCCTCCGCCATGGCCGTTGCCGGATCCTCCATGGCAAAGGCCAAGCGTCCCGACTCCAGATGGGCCGCAAACAGTTTCGGCTCGATCCGGAGTGTCTCGCGGTAGGCGTCGCGAGCCTCGGGTCCGTTCCCCATTTGCCACTGGGAGCGGGCCAGCCAGAGATAAGCCTCGTAGTCGCCGGGGTTCTGCTTGATGGCGTTGCGCAGTTCCAGTATCGCCTCCCGGAATTTTTTATCCTTGTAATACTCTTGGGCGCTGACCATGTAGCCGGAGGTTTCGGACTTGAGTTGTAGCGCGTTGTTATAGTGATGTATTGTCCAGGCCCCCCCCAGGGCGAGACAGGCCACCCCTCCCGCGATACAGAACTTCAGGGCGCTGTTTCTCAGCCACCACCGGTAGAATCGTACCCCGGCGGCGCCCTGACTCCTTCCATTCTTCCGGTAAAACTGCCGGGCCATGTAAAGATCGAAGGCTACGAAGGAAGTCAGGAGGAGGAGCGCACCGAGCCCCCATTGCATCCTTTTGGAGAGAGTTACCTGGTTCAAGATGTCCGGGAGAATCAGGGGCTGTCCCTGGAGTATGAAGGCCAATGAGATGATAAGAGTCATGCCACCCGCCACGGCGAGTTTGACCTTGCTCTTTTTCGCCCACCAGCGGATAAAGGTGAGTCCGCCTTTGGCGCGACCGCGGGAGTTGCGGTAATAGCGCCAAGCCATGTTCAGGTCCAAGGAGAGAGCCCCGGCAATCACCAGTATAAGAAGTGACCAGAGTATCGGTGTCGGCATAGTTGTTACCTCATTGGAAAGCTCGGTTTATCATTCTGCTTGGAGGATCGATAAATAAAGGAGCCATCATACATCATACGGGACCGGTTGAGTACAGGTTATCTTCGGAATGTGGAAATCCTTCGCACCAGGGTGAAGACGTTGGGAGGGTTCCTGACAATTTTTCAGATAACTTCATACACATTTACACGGATACCGGCTACTATGCACTGAAACCGGGAATTGGTTTTCGTGATTCAATTCCACCCGGCGACATGATCAGGGAGAGACCACTCGGATGCACGAATTATCCATAACCCAGAGCATGGTGGAACTCTGCGAACAAAACGCCGGGGGACGAAAGGTTCTCTCCGTTACCATGGAGATAGGCGAACTCTCCGGCGTGGTTCCCGACTCCATCGAGTTCTGTTTCGACGCCTGCAGCCGTGACACCCTCCTGGACGGCGCCAAGCTTACCATTGAACGAATTCCCGGTCGGGGCCGTTGCGGTTGCGGCGCCGAATCCCCACTCTCTTCCTACTTTGATCCCTGTCTCGTCTGCGGCGGCTTCGGTCTTGCCGTCATTGCCGGCGAGGAGTTGCGGGTCCGTGAACTGGAGGTCGAATAAAATGTGCACTACCTGCGGCTGCGGCACGACAGATCCTCACCGGCAGAATCACCGGGATGACCGGCAGCACCACCATACCCACGAGCTGAACCTTCCCCGCCAACAGCACGAACATGATCATACTGCCCGGATCATCGCCATAGAGAGCGACATCCTCGGAAAGAACAACCTGCTGGCAAGCGGCAACCGCTCGCTTTTTCGGGAGAAAGGGATCTTCACCCTTAACCTGGTCAGCTCCCCCGGGTCAGGCAAGACCACTCTTCTGGAACGGACCCTCACCGATCTGCGGGATTCGTCCCGCTGCGCCGTCATCGAGGGGGACCAGCAGACCAGCAACGACGCCGACCGGATCGCCGCCACCGGAGTCCCGGTGCGACAGATCAATACCGGCGCCGGCTGCCACCTGGACGCTCACATGGTGAGTCACGCCCTGGAGGAGTTCGATCTGGAGAGCCTTGATCTTCTCTTCGTGGAAAACGTGGGGAACCTGGTCTGTCCGGCGGCCTTCGATCTGGGGGAAGATTTCAAGGTGGTGGTCCTCTCCGTCACCGAGGGGGAGGACAAACCGCTGAAATACCCCCAGATGTTCCACAATTCCAAGGTCATGCTGCTTAACAAGATCGACCTTCTCCCCCATCTGGAGTTTGATGTGACGAAATGCCTGGAGATGGCGCGCCGGGTCAACCCCGAAATCATCATCTTCCAGCTTTCCGCCAGAAGCGGCCAGGGGATGGAGGAGTGGTACGGGTGGCTCAAGGAACAGCTTAAAAGCAGGGACCGGGAAAAGCGGGGACTAGGGCTGCCCTTTACCCATAAACTAGTGAGATACTGTTAACACCTGAGGGCGTATCCTGCACACATCGCCCGTAACGTAATATATCCCTCCCACATCAACTGGTGACCAGGTGGAGGGTCACTGTTACGAGCGAGATAG
>CAIYUY010000313.1 GCA_903929485.1 uncultured Desulfuromonadales bacterium | reverse complement strand
GGAGCGCACGGCGAGACGAACGCCCTGTGTAAAACCTGTCTACGGCCACTCTGCTTTTATTTTGCGTACAAATGGTTTTAAAACAGCCTGTTACCGATCTGAGCGTATCCCCTAGTTTATCGAACTAGGAAGCTGACTCCATGATTCGACGAATACCGTTTCGAACTGACACCGTTCATTGCGTTACCGCCCGTCTTTGAACTACCCACTCGAAACAGCGATGAGGCAAAATCATCCGTCTCCTCACGGGGCAAGAATATGAGTTACATCAAGCTTGCGCCGTCAGGGCTTTTTCTTCGATATGGTTGATTTTCTATACTGTTGGGATAGCTGCTCTTTATTCGATAAGGAAAGAAAATCCCGAATGATCGAACCACCTGAACTGTAACCGTAGCTGTCACAGAACTGGCATGAGGAAGGTGAATCATGAAGCAAAACACACATGCGCCAAGCCCGGAAACAGAACTCCCGGAACATCACTTACGCTTCCTTCGTCCTCATCGCCATCTTAATCCTGTGTTCGGCAACGACTGGTTTGCATTGAAGGCAGAAGGGTTCGCCCGTTTCTTCGGAACTCCGGTTTTTCTTGTGGCTCAAACCGCTATTGTTGCCGTCTGGATTGGACTGAACGTCGCGGGATATACCAAGTTCGACGTATATCCGTTCATCCTGCTGAACCTGGCGTTCAGCCTTCAGGCGGCTTATGCGGCACCGCTGATTCTGCTTGCCCAGACCAGGCAAGCAGACCGGGACAAAGCACACGCTGATGCTGACGCCCTACATCGTGAAGCCATTGCGTCCGCTATGGAACAGCGACAAAAAGACGCAGCATTTCAGTCACAACAGTTGATGGCATTACTTGAACAAAACACTCAGTTGACCGAAACTATTAAGGAATTAAGTGAAAGAATAGAGGCTCTTACCGTTGAAATGCATGGAACTGTCGTTAAAAAAGAATCGAAACAGGCATAGCGACAAACTGAAAATCCTTGCCAGTCCCCGGTTTCATGACTTCCATGTTTGATGTATAATTGAACTGGAGGTGCGCTATGAAAAAGCTTACACGGTTGTTAATTATAGCTGTCGCGTTGCTGATGGTGTTTACTTCTCCGGTTCAGGCTCACGGAGGCGGTCACGGACACGGAGGCGGTTGGGGATGGGGGCCGGCTCTGGGGTTAGGGTTGTTCGGCCTTGGGGTGTGGGAACTGTCTCAGCCTCATTATTATCCGTACTATTACACCTATCCAGCGCCTGTTATCCAACAGCCTGCACAGGAGATATACGTTCAACCGGCTCCGCCAGTGCCGGCGAATACCGGTTACTGGTATTACTGCCGAAATCCCGAGGGATATTATCCGTATGTGAAAAGATGTCCTAACGGGTGGTTGAAGGTTATGCCGACACCGCCGGAATAGTTGACGTTGGCAGCTATCTGCGGGACTCATCATGACGACCTGGTCCAGGCCTCTCATGCGGAGCGCCTCTACGGGTGGGCAGGTGGGAGTAAAAAGAAGCTGATATTCGAGCGGGGAGATCACAACACCATCATGACGGAGAATGAGGCCGAATAGTATCAGACGGTGGCACGTTTTAGTTCCTTGAGTCGGAAATTCATGGGGTGTTTTTGCGTGATCCCGTCGGTTTCCAGCCAGGGGAACTCCGTCATCATCTTCCTTTGAATAAGTAGGGAAGGGTAGACGCCAGTTGCGGATAAACGAAAGGCCCGCAGTTTATAGCGGGCCTCAATTCGTTCAAGTGGCTTCCTTTTTCAGGAAATATCAGGCGTCAACTGATGGCCTGTTCGGTACGGCTATGTCAACTGATAAAGCGGGTGGCTTGTCCTCGGTCATAGGCTCCTCCTACCGGTTGACGATGCCTGTCAGGTAACAGGCCCCTTTCTAACGACGTACACCATTACCTCTTGGGATTGATTCTTCCAGCATTGCTGCCATGTTTTGAATATACCTCTCATTATCTGAAAAAACAGTCTGTTTTTATTTTTTTGTCTGGGGTAGAATCTGAGGATTAAATTTAATCCGCTGACTTTATTTCCCCTGTTGACCTTTTTCATCCCTCTTATCGTTGCAACTCCTTGGGCAGAGCCTGAAGCCAGCCGAGATGGAGCAGTCCCCAAGGACCGATCATTATGGACTCGTCGGTATCATGCCTGAGTGCCGTCGGTCGTGATGCTTTAGCCCTGCGGATTTAATCGGGATGCTCTCCTGCATAGACAGGGGGGGTGATGCATTCACACCGCCCTGTTGATCCCGAGAAAAAAACCGTATGACGGGGAAAGTGTCACCACGGAAGTCACCATGGAAGTCAATCACAGGACAAGTCACCATCAGTCGCCTCCGGAAATACCACATCACCGATAAAGGACGTACAGTGTTTGCGTGACGGCAAGTTGCGCGCATTGATCACGTCGTCCTCACTGATTTGTCTCGATAAATTCGCCGACAAGAGGCTCCCATGCCCGTCACATCCGAACAGATCCGCTCCGAGATCGTCCAGGCCCTCCGCCTGGATCTCATCGGCCCGGACAACGATCACGCCTTTGCCCATGAGCTTCTTCCCGAACCTCCTTGTCGCTGGTATCTCACCGGCTATCTGGTGCCGCGATCGGCCCCGGAAAAGCAGCGGTGCGATCCCACCGCCGCCGATGAGCTGGATGCCGCCGGTGAAGGGAATGGTGGTGACGATGCCGCCACCCCCGAGCGGGGGGCGGCGAGAAAGAGTTTCCTCCCCTCGTCCATGGGGTTGACCGTACTGGTGGCGCCGGGTGTGGCGGCGCTGGAGGCCATGGTGCGGTGGGGTGATTACCTCTTTGAGGGTAAGGCGGAAGATGAACCCGTTGAGGATGATGGGGATATCCCCCCCGACCTGGCGCCCCTTCCAGCTGGCATTCGTGCTGTCGGTGAAAGAGGTGGAGTACGAAGCCTTTGCCGACGCCGGAGACGAGATGGGGGCCGACAATCCCGGGGGGGATTTCTACGCCCGGACCTTGCCGCGAGCTCAGCGGGAATCTCCCTGGACCCAGGCCATTGACCGGGTCGTGCTGGTTCACCGACTGCGCGAGGTTGTCGCCCAGGTGGGGTTTACCCGTTTCGAATCCGGCGGAACGGATACTCAGGGAGAACTCAACCTTAACGTGCAGACGGCCCCCCTGGCGCTGGGGATCACCTGGCTTCCCGCCGTGGAAAACCGGGGTGAAGGGGGGTTCCTCCAGATCAATCCCTCTGAAGGTGACGTTATGCCTGGATATTGCGCGCCGTTACGGTGATCTGACCCCCTCGAACGAAATCGTGAAGAGTTTTGCTGCTGATTTTCGAAAAAAGCAGTGGCCATGGGGAGAGCTTCTCCATCTGTATTATAATCCGCGAGCGCTCCACCAGTCGTCCGAACAGCGGGCCAGCCTCCTTGCCAAGGCAGTGGTCGTGGACCGAAAGGCGGCTTTCATCTCTTCGGCCAACTTTACCGAGACGGCCCAGCGGCGCAACATAGAGACGGGTGTATTGCTGCGATACCCACCGTTGGCGCGACGGGTTGTAGAGTATGCCGAGGGGCTGATACATGCCGGCGCGTTGGTGAGATGCCCGCTTGGGTGATGCCTCTGATTATCCTTTT
Organism: uncultured Desulfuromonadales bacterium; assembly: GCA_903929485.1. GTDB lineage: Bacteria > Desulfobacterota > Desulfuromonadia > Geobacterales > CAIOGM01 > CAIOGM01. The sequence goes on along the minus strand of CAIYUY010000313.1, from coordinate 6,516 downwards.
TTGGCCATCTTGGTCATTTTGTTCAGTTAGTGAATGAATAAAATAAGTATTGAGGTTGAAATTGTATGGCGCTGTTCACATCCTATCAGAAAAAGAATCTGACTGAACTCCTATCGCACGCCGTCAATAAGAAGAGAGTCCTCACTTTGACTGCGCTGCACGGATTTTTGTTCGGATTGGCGATTACTCCCGTTCCAATTTTTCCCAGAGAATGGCTTCCAGCTGTTTTCGGGGAGGAACTGCTGGACGTATCCGACGAAATGGAATCCGAACGGTTACTAAAAAGCCTGTTTTCCGCACACAATAAGCTCGTTGAGCTGAATGATGAAAAGAAGTTGATATTTCCTTTCGATATTCCATCGATGAGCGTTAAGGAACTGCACTTCGTCGAGGAATGGTGCTACGGATTCTTCAATGTACAACTGTTACGACCGGACGTGTGGATATTAAGCAAGGATATTGAAGGTTTCAACCCAAAGGGTGATGTAATTGATATTACCGCCTGTTCAGCAATAGTCGTAGGGGCTGCTGTTCCTGAAAAATCGTCTAATTTCTTCAATCAGACAAGAATGAAAGAATCATTCGCCGGAAAAACGCCCGCAGAAGTTAAGGCACGGCTGTTTGCACTGCTTCCGACAGCTGTCGCTACCCTGCAGATTTATGCTTGTGCTATTAAAAACGGCTTGATCCCGAAACCCCGTTGGGTCTTACCTCAAGATTCCCCGAAGGTTCCCAAAATCGGTCGTAATGATCTGTGTTAATGTTGAAGTGGATTAAAGAACAAAAAGTGCTGCGGGAAGTGGCATGTTCGCGGTTATGACGACTCCATCCAGCGAGACTATATGCTTCCTGGCCCGGGTGTCGCGAGCGGGGTAGGGGAGGGGCAGGAGAGTAGGTGGATGGGTGCTGAAGAGCTGAATGGGGCCGAATAGAGGTGAAAGATGTTTGAAGCAGAGTACAACGACGAGATGGAAGCTGAAGTCAGGGAAGAACCACGTCATAGCGCAGGCATGAGAGGAAAAGTTCCGTCACTCAATAGAGAATGATGTAGTAGCGGTCTTGACCATCATCGGATCTCCCTCCGGTAACTGACATATTTTTGCCACTTTAGCGGTTGTGATGGTCCCGGTCAAGGCGTAATGAATTTGATGGAGGCGTAGTTATGAAAACACTCAGTGCGTTGCTGCGGAATCTGACTCTTGATGACTTGCGGAAATGGGCCGGCACGACGATTCTTAATCGTAGCCAGTCCTACATTGGGCAGGTAAAACAACTTTCACGTCTTGAGGATGGCACCTTGGCGGCATGGGTGTCGGGGAGTGAAGAGTATATAACTTCGGTCTGCCTTGATGAAAAAGGTGATTTCGACTACGACTGCACCTGTCCTTATGACCGGGGGCCGTGCAAACATGCGGTCGCCGTCGTGTTGTCGGCGGTGGAACAGGTGAAACGAAAGAATGAGATCCCCCTGTTGACGAATGAAGATGATCTCTACCATTCCCTGTTCGACGGCTCCGAAGACGACAGTGCTGACGATGATGATTGGCCGGACGAGGATGAAGAGCCGGATTTCGCTTCGGAAGCCATCACGGCGGGGAGACAGGGGAAGCCCCGGATGCTGAAAATTCTTGAGGGGATGGCGAAGGATACACTGATAACGATGATACTGGAACTTGCGGTCCGCTATCCGGAAATACAGCGGGGGATACTGGAAAAAGAGCAGCTTGCAACGGGCCGGGTCGATAAAGTTGTGAGTTCCCTGCGGCAAGAGATTAGAAGCCTTACCTCGGAGCCAGTATGGCGCAACTCATGGAAAGGAGAAGGGAACAGCCCCGACTATTCCCATGTTCAGGCGCAGTTGCGGGCGCTCCTCACCACGGGTCATGCAGATGCGGTGATCCAGTTGGGGCAGGAACTCTGGACCAGAGGCAACGAACAGGTGGCGCAGTCGCACGACGAGGGCGAAACGGCGACAGAGATTGCCGCATGCCTGGAGGTTGTACTGCAGGCAGTGCCGCTCTCTTCCATGGCCCCGGCAGGGCAGTTGTTATGGGTGATAAAGCTGGCGCTGGAGGACGAATATTGCCTGCTGGATTCAGTCGGAAAAGTCCTGGAGAGTACAAAATACACCCAGACTCATTGGCATGAAGTGGCGGAAGATCTTGAATCTGATCTCACCTCCATGGCCAGACCGGCTTCCGCTACTTTCTCCGATACATACCGTAGGAACAAGGTAGTGGACATGCTTCTTGATGTCTATAAGCGGAGCGGCGCGCCGGGAAAGGTCATCCCTCTGCTTGAGAAGGAGGCGGAAACCTGCCGCTGCTACGAAAAACTTGTCGACATGCTGCTGGCGGCCGGAGAGAAAGAAAAGGGGCGCCAGTGGTGTATCCGGGGTTTTGAACGCACTGTCGAGAGTGCTCCGGGCATAGCCTCAGGGTTGCAGAACCGGCTGCGACAGCTGGCCGAAAATGAAAAAAAGTACGATCTGGCGGCCACCTATCGCGCGGAGGATTTCTTTGCAAGAGTCTCCCGCACGACCTTTGTGGCGTTGCGTCAGGCAGCGGAGCAAGCCAAGGTCTGGACAGCGGTCAGAGAGGCTGTTCTCAGATATCTTACGACCGGGCGACGTCCCGAGCCGGTGGATGGCGGCAAAAGTACCGCTTGGCCCCTGCCGAGGCCGGAGTTCATACGTCCTCGAAGCAAGACGGGAGCGCAACAAGTACGATTTCCGGACCTTGATGCGCTTATGGATATAGCCATTCTGGAAGAGCGTTTCGACGATGTGGTTGCCTTATATCAGGAACTGCGAAAGATCAAACGATGGGGCTGGGAAACTGACAAGAGTGTTGCGGAGGCCGTCGCCAAATCCCATCCCCAGACTGCTATCGACATCTGGCGGACCATTGTGAACAGCCTGATCAGTCAGGTTAAACCGAAGGCTTACGAGGAGGCCGCCGGTTATCTGCGGCGCATCTGCACGGTCTACCAGGAGAACAATCGCACATCGGAATGGCTGAGTCTGCTCGGAGAATTACGGCGGGAACACAAGGCAAAGAGGAGGCTCATGGAAGTCATTGATAGCCTTTCCGGCAAAAAGATTGTCGATTCCCTCCGGTAAAGAACATCGGTACGTGGTTCGATCTGGTTCAGTTGGCCTGGCGCGCCTACCTGATCCTATATCAACCACCTCATTGCGGTGGCCAAAATCCTTGCTGATGAAGGTGGAGTGACCGACGAATCGTCACTGATCGCCGCCATCCTTCATGACACAGTGGAGGATACCGCCATTCCTGTGGTGACCTCACTGTAGTTGTGTGAGCCGGAAATTCATTGGATACTTACGCGTGATCCCGTCGGTTTCCAGCCAGGAGAACTTCGTCATCATCAGGCCGAATTTCACTCCGGCTTGTTGCTACCATTGATATAGTAGTGAGAATACCCATCTGTGGCTCCTTCCCGCTCACCGGCGGAACAGTTTTTTCGTGTAGTGTAGGCCGGTGCCGGGGATGCCGACGGAGAGATGGATGCCGCCATTGGCCGAGAAGTTCATCCGGAAGCCGGGGACACCGAAACTCCACCCTACTTTTCTGCCGGTCCAGGTGGTCCGGAAAGGGCCCTGCGTGAAGGTCTTGCGAAAACGGAACATGGCTGTCTCCTTTCGTGCGTTGATTACGGGATGCGGGCCGTCGTCACTGGCGAAGCGGCCGGTTGCCGAAGAAAGTCGGCGATGATTCCCTGGGTTACCTTGGCCGAATCCTGGCTTCGCTCCATCCGGAACTTGGCCACTCCCATTTCCTGAAACCACTGGCTCCAGTAGCGGCGGAGCACCGGCAACTCTTCGACCCGGTGCGGGTTAGCCTCCAGCACCAGCACCTCTCAGCCGTCGGCTTTCATCCCCTGGCTGATGAGGCCATGGTCGCCGGAGGTGAACTCTTCTTCCCAGCCCGGCTGGCGGAAACGTTTCACCGTCATGTACGAGGTCCGGTGCCCGTTTGCGGGGCGATGCTCCTGATTGGCGAAGGTGAGGTAGCCGTCGGTGAGGATGATCAGAACATTGCGGACCGGTTCGACGGAGGCGCCGGTCACCCGGTAGGTGGCCAGATCGTCGCGAACGAAGGACCAGATGTCCGAACCGGTAAAAGAGGGATTGGCCACCGCCGCCCGGTAGAGCTCTTCCGTCCCCTTGAGAAACTCCTGGCGTAGCTTGGGGAAGGCCGAGCGTTTTTCGGCTATTTTGACCTCCCGCAGGTCCATGGTCATGGCGTCGGAGAGCCGGCTCAGAGTTCCATCGTAGCCGCTTTTCTGGGGCGCCACCACCACCCGGAGCAGGTCACGGGAGTTGATGTACAGCTTGTGACGAACCAGGTCGCCGAACTGGTCCGCCACCGCGGTGATGATCTTTCGATCTTTCTCCGCCTGGATCGGCGCCAGGGCCGGGCTGATCCGGTCGGAGAGGTCCAGGAGCAGACAGATGTTGTACTGTTGCCGTGGCGCTGCGGCCTGAACCGGCAGCTCCGAAGAAGATGCGGGAAGGAAACGGGTGGCGCCGACCATCGCTGTTACTCCAATGACTGTGACCAGAATCGAGATCGTGCGAGCGCTCATGGTGATTCTCCTTTATGGGTAGATGTCAGCGGCGGGAACTGTAGCTGCCGTCACTTCTCAGGGCGTCTTTGTAACTGGTAATCCGGGCAAGGATTGCGAGATTGATCGATCGCTTTTCCTCTTCGGCCCGGCGTTTGGCTTCGTCCAACTGTTCCAGCTGCCGAACACAGAGGGCGTTGACCCCCTTGGACCAGCCTGCGACAAAGGCGTCAAGGAGCCGCTCCAGCTTGCTTCGGGAAAAGATGGCCGGGTTGCCGACGGCTTCGATCTCCGTGATGATCACCTGTTTATCTTGCACCTGGCCGTCCAGTCGCGTGGCCAGGGCTTCCTGCTGGGCGATCTCCTGTTTCAAACTGGTTTCCTTTGTGGCGCAGGCTGCCAGAAAATTGTCCAGATGCTCCCCCTTGCGGCGCTCCTCCAGGTAGAAGGAGAGCGGCAGCCCCCAGAGGATGTAGGTTCCCATCCCGGCCAGCAGCACGGTGTAGAAGTTGACATCGACGAATGCCAGGCCAAAGCGCCAGGGGATCTCCGTCAGGCCGGTGAGGAGTCGGGCCTCGTGGAGTTTCATGGTTATCCCGTAGGCGATGGCGAAGTCCAGCCCCATGGTGACCCCCAGGGCCGGAGTCAGCCAGCCGTACTGTCGCTTCTCCAGTAGCAGGTGGGTGACATATCCTATGGTGAAAAAGAGGCCGGGGAAGAGTATGCAGACCAGGACGTTGGCGGGATGATGGGCCAGATCACGCAGCACCGCCGAGAGGTCAAAGACCGTCTCAAAAAGGGCCGACACCGAGTTCCCGTTCTGACCCTGCAGTTCGCTTCCCAGGTTGCGCAGCCAGGCCACGTGGGCCGCCAGGAAGTAGAAGAGAAAGAGCCAGGCGCTCATGATGAGGACGGAACTGCCCAGGAGCCGTTGCCGGAAGGGGTCATACCCGACGGTTTTTCCCACCGAGTCCGGATCTGCTTGGGCTGCTTGGCGTCTGATCTCGGACTCCTTGAGTTCTCCCTTCAAAGCCGGGATGGTCTCGTCACGCAGGAGCCGCGCCTCGTCGGTCATGGTGGATGCCTCATGGCTGACGAGAGTGCGGGATCGGGTCCGGTCCTCTTGGTCACGGCTGCACCCTTCCTCGAACCAGGTCCGGATCTTGTTGATCAGCAACTGGAAGGTTTCCGTGTCCCCTTGGTTCTCCAGCGCCTGACTGTAGCCGTACTGCTCCAGTTTATCGTCGTCGAGGCCAAGGATGGCGGGAGTTGGCGGTCGGGTGGACTCATCGGCTATTATCGGAGCAGTTGTCTGATCGTTCTTTCGAAACAGGGCAAGAGTGGATGCGGTCATGGTAAATCCTCCGTGGTAGTCGAATGCTGTCTTTATTACACGGAGTGTGCCAAAACATCTGTTGTGTGAAATCAGTCGGTTACGGTTTCAGCTTTCCAGGTAGTTGTAAAAATATTTGTAAAAGTTCAAAATTTTTATAAAGACAGTGTGCGGTCAGGTGCTGTGCGACAAAAATATATGAACCGTCTGTCATCCTGCTCATTGCTTGTCATCCTGAGCGTAGCGAAGGATGTAACGGATCAAGGCGGATCAATTTTTTTGTAAAACCCAAAAGCTAGTTTTGATGCACTCGCAAATTCTGTCATTGCGAGCGAAGCGAAGCAATCTCGAAATTGGCAACATGCTGAAACAAAGGCAGATTGCTTCGTCACTTCGTTCCTCGCAAAGACTCTGAATAGACTTTTTGCGAGGGCATAAGTTTTTGTTTAATCCGCGAGTGTACCATAACATGATCGGCGTCAATTTCCCGTTCATGGTTCGACTGGCTCACCACGAACGGGAAATAAGGTGGTTATCAAACCTGCATCCGTTCGCCCTGAGCTTGTCGAAGGGTGAACGGATGCCTGCTGGGTATG
>CAIYUY010000312.1 GCA_903929485.1 uncultured Desulfuromonadales bacterium | reverse complement strand
TGATGCTCTCGCAAATTCTCTTTTAAGACGTCATTGCGAGGAGCGAAGCGACGAAGCAATCTCAGTAGTTTCATGATGTTAGAGAGATACTGGATTGCTTCGCTTCGCTCGCAATGACAGAATTTGCGAGAGCATCATGGATAACAAATCACCGAAAAGGCAAAACCCGGGTGACCGGGTGACGCAAAGCCACCGTCTCCACCGCGCCTGTTGGCCTTCACTCCCGTCGGGAGAGAGGCAGGGGAGAAAGAGGGGCTACCGAAGTTGCCGTCCAGGCAGTGATCCCGCACTACTCATGCCTTTCTCGACTCCTCGCCGCGTCCGCAATTCCCTTCAAGTTTTTTGTCGTTATAGAGCTTTATGTCTCAACCGGTAATGTTATTTACGATAAAGGATATACCACCCGTTTGTCATCCTGTGCTTTGCTTGTCATCCTGTTCCTTGCTTGTCATCCTGAGCGAAGCGAAGGATCTGCTTCTGTTTGAAAGCAGATTCTTCGCTGTGCTCAGAATGACAGGCTTAGAAGCAGATGCTTCACTTCGTTCAGCATGACGGGCTTAGAAGCAGATTCTTCGCTCCGCTCAGAATGACAGGCTATAAGGACTCATAAGTTATTTCTATACCATGTTGCTTTGACTTTTATTCTTTCAACTTCAGGAGGATTACCATGAAGATGCTCTCCGGCGGATGCCGAAACCTTTATCCGATGGCGCGAACTCTCTTTCTTGCTCTGCTGGCGCTCTGCATGGCGGCAGGAATCGCCTTTCCTGTCCATGCCGCGGACAAGGGAAGTCTGTACGGTCCCTTCAGCACGCGGGTGGAACCGGGAGTGGCTCAGCAGGAGGTGGCGCCCGAGAGTCACTTCAACTCCGGTGAACTCTCTTCCCGGCATAAGCCGGAACATCTCAAGGGGAGGCTGATGATCAAGCTTGCCCCGGCAGCGGCCATCGCCGGCCTGAGCACGACTTCCAAGTGGGTTGCCACCGATGACGACGTCCTGATCAAGGTTCGCGGGGTGCGCGGGTTCAAGGGGATGAAGCATCACTTCAGGGAAGCGAAGGCCCCCCAGGAGGGGGAGACCGTCAGGGGGCGCGACGGCAAACTGGTCAAAAAGCCCGACCTAACCCGGTGGCATCGGGTGGATCTGGATGAAAATGAGGATATCCCGACGAAGATCGAGGAGTTGAAAAAGATTCCAGGCATCGAACTGGTTGAGCCTGACTACATACGTAAACCGGCGATTCTCCCCAGTAGTTCCAGCGATCCCCTCTATGGTCAGCAATGGCATCTGGCCTCCGTTCACGCTCCGGAGGCCTGGGCGTATCTCCAGTCCCAGGGGCTCCCTCCGGGGGGAACCCGCGATGTCATCGTGGCGGTTATCGATACCGGCATCGACCTGACCCATCCTGATCTGGCGGCCAACCTCTGGACAAACAGCAAGGACGGTTCTCACGGATACGAGACGATCACCAACACGAACAAGCCCACCGATGATAACGGCCATGGAACCCATGTGGCCGGAATCATCGCGGCCCAGGCCAATAATGCCGCGGGCGGGGTGGGGATCGCCTATAACATTCAGATTATGGCGATCAAGGCGGCCCAGTATTCGGGAGTTCTGGCGGCATCGGATATTGCCGAGGGGATTTACTTCGCGGTCACCAACGGGGCGGATGTCATCAACATGTCCTTTGGCGGGTATGGAAAATCACAGATAGAGGAAGACGCCCTGGTGACGGCCTTCGGGCAGGCGGTTCTGGTTGCCGCGGCGGGGAACGATGGGGTTCCCAATGAGAAGGCCTGCGACCCTTATAATGCAAAGGCGATGTATCCCGCCGCCTATAACTGGGTTTTGGGGGTAATGGCGTCACAGCAGACACCCAATTCCCAGGGAGGGTATCTTGCCCCGTTTTCAAACTATGACTGTGTTGTCAATAACACGGTAGAGTATGAACTCATGGCGCCGGGCGTGGGTATTTGGAGCTCTCTCCCCAATAATCAGTATGCGGCCTGGTCCGGAACCTCCATGGCGACTCCGGTGGTGTCGGCTATCGCCGCGCTGGTAAGAACGAAATTCCCCGATAAGAACCTCTATCCATCCAGGTTCATCATGGGTCAGATCGCCACCACCGGCCCTCTGCAGCCGGCCTATACTCCCCCCAAAAGTGATCCCGTTTATTATCACTCCGCGGACGCCTTGGCGGCGCTGACGACGTTTCCCAAGCCGAAGCTCACCTATCTGGATCATTGGTTGTTTGATTCGACGGCTCTTAGTTCGGTGAACAATGCCAACGGCAGAATCGATGCCGGTGAAACCATCGACCTTGCCGTAACCATCCGGAATTTGTGGGGGAAGGCGGGTAATGTGACCGTCAAACTGGAAGCGACGGCGGGAGTCGTGGGGCCGGACCCGTATGTGACGATGGTCACGGACACCGTTAATTATGGCGCCGTGGGATCGTTCAGTTCCGATGACAACGGCCTGATCCTGGATGCCACGGGAGCGGTAACCGGAGTCACTAACCCGTTTCGATTCACCGTCAGTTCCTCCACCCCCAACGGGCATGTCATACCGTTCAAGGTGACCATCACCGCCGCCAACGGCTTCGATGCGGCCGATACAACTGTATACACCTTCAGCTCCACGTTCACCATCGGGGTAACAAACGGTCAGGAGCTG
>CAIYUY010000311.1 GCA_903929485.1 uncultured Desulfuromonadales bacterium | reverse complement strand
GACGGAAATCGTACTGAAGCCGTTCGCCTCTGCTGAAGCGGTCCTGTCTGCCGAAGACAAACAACGGGGAGTTGTCCACGTCGACATCGGCGGTGGAACCACCGATATTGCGATATTTTCCGGCGGGGCCATCGCGCATACTGCGGTATTCGACCTGGGAGGGAAGCAATTAACCAACGACATCGCCGCTACACTCAGCATTCCCATGATGGAAGCGGAGAAACTCAAACTTGAGCATGGTAGCTGTCGCTTTTCCCGCATTGCTCCGGGCGAGACCATCAAACTTGTCTGTCGCAAATGGAGCAAAAACCCCAAAGTTATATCCCGTTTGCTCCTTGTGGAGCTCATTGAACCGTGGGTCCGGAAGCTCTTTCATCTGATCAACCGGGAAATTTTTAAATCCGGTTATGAGGATGATGTCAGCGCTGGTCTGGTCATTACCGGTGGGTTCAGTAACCTTGAGGGTCTACTGGAATTAAGTGAACAGTTGTTTAAACTGCCGGTGCGTCGGGGTGTACCAATAAATATCAGCGGTTCTGAAAATGTGATGGCACAGTCGGAGTACGCCACTGCTGTAGGATTGGTAGTCTATGGGGCAGGAAAAGTTTTGGGAGGATATAGCTGATGTCCAGAAGGCGTCCGAAAAAACTGCATTTGTTTCTTAATTGGCTTCGTGACAATCGTCATCGTTTCCCATTTAATCCCCAGCTATTCTGCTGCAAAGGTGGTGTAGACCTGAGTTTTCGTGAAATTACCCGTAAGATCGTTATTCGATTCTCAAAATCAGGTATTGTGATCTCTACGGAATGGAAAGGTATATGCTGGGATTTTATTGGCGACTTCGAGGTCGCCGAACGTCGGAAAAACTTCGGTTACTATTGCAATCTTTGCAACACGGACAACCAGTTCATTTATCCCACCAGGGAACAATTATGGGTAACGCACTGCTTTGAACCATTCCTCGACTGGTGCGACACGAAGCTTTTTTCTGCGCAGTGGCTGGAGTATTTAGATTACGACGGCGTAACTTCGGCAATACTGTTGAGTACTAAGCCGGAAAATAATCAGCACTGGGAGCGTGTGACAAGTTTCATTGACAACATGATCCCCTACGGCAAGACGGAGCCCGAAAAGAAAGTACGAGAACTGCGCACGTTTATCATTTCTGTGCGAACCTCCAAGCGGGTGACGGACATTGTGTAATTTTGTAGATGATATGTTTTTGTTGAGTTGTTATCCGTCTCAAACTGTCGCATTCGCTCTGTATAGTTCGAACTAAATTCGCGGAGGTGAATCAAATGTCAAAAATCGAAGAACCAATCATACTGGGGACTCCTAAAATCAAGGTCGTGGGTGTCGGCGGCGGAGGTGGAAACGCCATCAACACCATGGTGGACCATGGATTTCAGGGCGCGGAGTTCATCGCGGCCAATACTGACGACAAATCGCTGCGGAGCTCCAAGGCGCCGGTCAAGATTCAGCTGGGAGGGAAACTGACCAAGGGGCTGGGTGCCGGCGCCAAACCTCAGGTGGGACGAGACGCGGCGCTGGAAGATCTGGACGGGTTACGGACATTGCTGGAAGGGGCAGATATGATCTTCATCGCCGCCGGCATGGGAGGTGGGACAGGCACCGGAGCTGCCCCCGTGGTGGCGGAGGTGGCCCGTAAGCTGGGCGCCCTCACTGTGGGAGTAGTGACCAAGCCGTTTGCCCGTGAGGGGAAACACCGGATGACTCAGGCCGAAGCCGGTATAGAGGAGCTGAAGAAACACGTGGATTCCCTCATCGTCATCCCCAACGATCGGCTCCTGGGACTCGCCAAGAAGAACACCCCCATCCTGGACGCCTTCAAACCCTCCGACGACGTGCTCCGTCAGGCGGTGCAGGGGATCTCCGACCTCATCACCACCTCCGGTCGGATCAACGCTGACTTTGCAGACGTGAAGGCGATCATGGGGGAGCGGGGGATGGCCATGATGGGTATCGGCATCGGTTCCGGAGAAAATCGTGCCGTTGAGGCCGCGACCAGCGCCATCTCCAGCCCGCTCCTTGAAGAGATCGATATCAGCGGCGCCAAGGGGGTCATCGTTAATATTACCGGATCTTCCGCCATGACCATGGAGGATTTCGATGCCATCAGTCGGGTAATCCACGATCAGGTGCATGAAGACGCCAATATCATCATCGGCGTGGTCATCGACGAAGAGTTGGGGGAGACCATCAAGGTCACCGCCATTGCCACCGGCTTCGGTGATCGGTTCGACGCCACGTCAGAATTGAAGAGTAACCGGGAGCTGTTCCTCGTGACGACCCGTGGCGAGATCAATCGGGACATCCCCACGTTCAAGCGAAAGCAAACTGTTGTAAAAAGGGCTGAGCCCCAGGGGACTCTGTCGGATGAAGATGACAAAAAGTACGATATCCCGACCTTTCTCCGCAAAAATTTGGATTAATAGGTGGCAAAGATTCATTCATTTGCACACTCACGGCCATCATTCATTGCTTGGCAGTTTCCATAATTTCCAGAGGGTGCAGGGCTGTTAGGGGAGGGGAGTCATTATTTCCTTACGAATGTATTGCCAGTGAGGATTCATTCCGGCATCATGCCGGTGATCTCAAAATCAGTAGTTCGGCAGGGAGGATGATATGCTGGTTACGACCACGTTCAGCATCGAAGGTCACACCATTACCGAATACAAGGGGATAGTTCGGGGAATCATTGTCCGTTCTCCGACTATTTCCCAAGGTTTCTTTGCCGGCTTGAAGAAGATCATCGGCGGTGAGATCGGAGCGTATACCGAGATGTGCGACCATGCCCGGCAACAGGCGTATGATTCGATGATCCAGCATGCCCAAGCCATTGGCGCCAACGCCATTGTCGGTGTGCATTATGACGCCTCCGGGATCGGTGGCGAGACTCAGGCTACGGAAGTCCTTTGTTATGGGACTGCTGTAGTTGTCAAAAACTGTTCGAATAGCAGATTCTAAACAACACTTCGGTGGACCGAAATTGATTGCGCATCATGGGAAGTGCAAGAAGAGCAGTGAGGGTCGTTAAAACCAACAGGATTTTGAAGGGGTTAGCAGCATGTCACGTATGAAAAAACCACACATTGCAACCCTCGACGAAGTCACCATTACCCGCGATGGGGACTTTGCCATCATAGGGTATCTTGACCCTGACGTCGGTGGCGTGAATCTGAAGCTCGGGCCGGAAGTTGCACGTATGACCGACGGGGAGATTCTTGACCGCCATAATGATGTGCTCCTTGCCATACAGCAATCGGTAGCATCCTATAGGCACGAGGCGGTGGAAATCCCACCTGGAAATTCTCAGGTTAGTTATTCCGAACAGTGTGACCAGTGGGTTCCACGCGGTGACGTCCTGCGATGCCTGATCCATGATGAGGGGAGACGTCCGGTCATAGAAATTGACGGAAAAGATTATACCCTCGAAGAATTCGGTGAAATGCTGATCACCTATTCCGGGT
>CAIYUY010000310.1 GCA_903929485.1 uncultured Desulfuromonadales bacterium | reverse complement strand
GGGTCGCCTTCGCGCTGTCAAGGCCGTCAACGCTCATGTTGCGCAAACCTACTGGCTGGTTGGTAAGCAGATTATTGAATATGAACAAGGCGGAAAGAGCAAGGCCGAGTACGGCAAAGCATTAATTACCACTTTGGCTCGTGATCTGAGCCTACGCCATGGCCGTGGTTTCAGTCGTGCCAATGTAGTTTATATGCGGTTATTTTACCAACGGTACCCCGATGCCCAAATAAGTCAGACGCTGTCTGACCAATTGAGTTGGTCGCAAATCGTCGAGCTTCTCAAGATCGATGATCCGCTGGAGCGTAGTTTTTACCAGCAGCAATGCGTCATCGAACGCTGGTCGGTGAGGGAGTTGGTGCGACAGAAAGAGAGCGCCCTTTTCCTCCGACTGGCAGCCAGTAAAGACAAAGTGGGTATCCTGCAACTCGCCGCGCAAGGGCAAATTATTGAGCAACCAGCTGACTTGTTACGTGAACCATACATATTCGAGTTCCTGAAAATTCCCGAACCGTACCAGGTTTCCGAAACTCAGCTTGAAACCGTGCTCTGCAATCATCTTCAGCAGTTTCTCCTGGAATTGGGCAAGGGATTCACCTTTGTCGGCCGGCAATACCGACTTACCGTCAATAATACCCATTACAAGGTTGATCTGGTTTTCTATCACCGCATCTTGCGCTGTTTTGTGCTGCTCGACCTCAAACTGGGAGAGGTGCGGCATCACGACATCGGCCAGATGAATATGTATCTCGGTTACTTCGCCAATGAGGAGAACATCGAAGGGGACAATCCACCCATCGGCATCATCCTGAGTCGTCACAAGGATGAGTTGATGGTTGAGTACGCCACCTACCAGATGAATAGCCAGCTCTTCGTGCAAAAGTACCAGCTCTATCTGCCGGATCGGGAGGAATTACGCCGTGAAGTTGAGCTGACCCTCCGCGAAGCTGCGGAATCCGGGAAATAGATTCTCGCAACACTGTCGCGAGAATTGACGACTGAGCAGTAGGGTGTGTACCGGTTCCATGGTGCGCACCAAAAACCCGTGCACACCCTACAACTACTATCGCCTGTTGCAATCGGTTCGCACCGGTGACGCATGGCAGGAATGGGTGCTCTTTATGCTCGATGGCATAGAGCAGACTTCGCACCAGACGATTGTACTCATTCAGGGAATCAAGGAGCTGATGTTACAGCACAAGCACCGGTTGCGGGATGAACTACCTAAAATCTACAGTCAGGATCTGATCAACAATCTGTTCCGGCATCCCTATACCAAGATTGAATTTGTCATGTCCGAGTTGCAGGTTCATCGCAATACCGCAGTCAAGTATTTGGAAGAACTGGTAAAGATCGGGCTGCTCTCCAAACACAAAATCGGCAAGGAAAATTTATACCTCAATGACGCGCTCTTTGAAATGCTGACAAATGTAAGCAGCCGAACAGGAACAGGGACATGACTATGAAACTGCCTCTTAATACCGATGACCGTTTTGTCATGGATGAAAAACAGCAATTCTTGTGCATATCTCCGAGACATGCACAGAAAAACGCCATATCGTGTGCATGTCTCCAGCCATATGCACACAAAAGCAGTAGGGGGCAATTCATGAATTGCCCCTACGAACATCGTTAATAGGAAAATCATGACATTCAGCCCTGATACTCACCATCGTCGATCAATTCGGCTGCAAGGATATGATTATTCTCAGGCCGGGGCATATTTTATCACTCTGTGTGTTCATGACAGGGAATGTCTATTCGGAAAGATCCTTGACGAACAGATGCGGATAAATCAATTCGGTAGAATTATTGAGGCGGAATGGATTCGATTGGGAGAACTCCGTGAGGAGATTGAATTGGGCGAATCAGTGGTCATGCCAAACCATTTTCACGGAATATTGATATTTAAAGATAATATTACATCGAACAGCGTAGGGGCAATTCATGAATTGCCCCTACCAGTGCGACAACAACGGCGGATAATGGCATTGCCAAAGATCATTGGTCGATTCAAAATGATGACGGCAAAGCGCATAAACGAAACACGAGAAACCCAAGGCTTACCGGTTTGGCAACGCAATTATTATGAACACGTCATTCGCGATGAAGCTGACTACAACCGTATTGCCGAATACGTTGCCACGAATCCTCAACAATGGATTGAGGATAAGATGTACCCTGACAATATTGTCGCGGAGATAGCGGACCATACGGCAACGGATCACAGGGCGGCAATTGTGGGGGCGACGATTGTAGGGGCAATTCATGAATTGCCCCTACGGACCGTGCCACGACCGGGAGGCAACAATGGGAAATAACGTGCCGCCGGGTTATAAGCAGACCGAAGTCGGGGTGATCCCGGAGGATTGGGATGCGGGGATGGCGGGTCGCCCGGCGTCGGTTCACGGGGCAACGATTGTAGGGACAATTCATGAATTGCCCCTACGGACCATGCCACGACCGGGAGGCAACAATGGGAAATAACGTGCCGCCGGGGTACAAGCAGACAGAAGTCGGGGTGATTCCAGAGGATTGGGAGGTGGCTGGTCTCGGTCGTTTTTGGAGTGTGACCGATTGTAAGCATGTGACCGCTCAGTTTGTCTCAAACGGCTTTCCCCTTGCCAGCATAAAAGAAGTTCAAGATCGCTTTGTTAACCTGGAAAATTCAAAACAGACAACGATTTCGTATTATACGTTACTTACAGAAGGTGGTCGTAAGCCAAAGCCAGGTGACTTGATACTTAGCCGAAACGCCACTGTCGGTGAAGTAGCTCAAGTTGCAGACTGGCATCCGCCTTTTGCCATGGGCCAGGACGTTTGCCTCCTGCGAAAGAAAACACCCGAATTTTCATCGAACTATCTGCAAGCAATATTTCGTTCACCCATTATTGCAAATCAACTTTCTGATTTAATGGTCGGTTCGACATTCAAACGTGCAAACATCGAACAGATCAGAAATTTTATTGTGCCGATGCCACCACCAACCGAACAAACCGCCATTGCCGAGGCTTTAAGCGATGCTGATGCCCTTATCGAATCCCTGGAGCAACTCATCGCCAAGAAGCGCCACCTGAAACAAGGCGCCATGCAGGAATTGCTCACCGGCAAAAAGCGCCTGGAGGGGTTCAAAGGGGAGTGGGAAGAATGTCAGTTGAGAGACTGTTTACTGGCTAATCCTGACTATGGCATTAATGCTGCGGGAGCTCCTTTTGCAGGAAAACTTCCCGCTTACCTTAGAATTACTGATATAGACGACAACGGGAGTTTGCTAAAAAACAACCGCGTAGCTGTCAAACATCCTCTCGCAATGAACTATATATTGAGTAATAACGAGATAGTTTTTGCACGCACAGGCGCAAGTGTCGGCAAGACTTATCTTTATAATAAGGAAGACGGGTTACTCGTGTTCGCTGGATTCCTTATAAGGGCAAAAATAGACCCAGATAAACTTTGCCCAACTTTTTTTGCAGCATTTACGCAAACCTCACGATACTGGAATTGGGTTCGCGTCATGTCTATGCGAAGTGGGCAACCTGGTATTAATGGGAATGAGTTTGCGTCACTGACTCTATCACTTCCACCAAGTTTTCTCGAACAAACCGCCATCGCCGCCATCCTCTCCGAAATGGATGCCGAGATCGCCGCCCTCGAAACCAAACTCGCCAAAAACCGGGCCATCAAGCAGGGGATGATGCATAAGTTGCTGACCGGGAGGATTCGGTTGGTCTGATCTTCGACCATCTAAAATACAACTTTACACTATTCTCGTTTTAAGGTAAAATCTAAAACAAACTAGCCAGCTATTTTAGATTCCGACAGGATACCCTATGAAAAAATTCCAGTCCGGTAAGTATGTTCAACAAGGCCACTACAAGAGCTTCCAACCCTCCCTGATCAACCGATCATGGACTCTGGACAATATGGAGCTGATTCAGCTGCTTGGGCAAGCCGACCGGGAATTGGGGCGTCTGGATATGTTTTCAGGGTACATTCCGAACCTCGATCTCTTTATCAGAATGCATGTGCTGAAGGAGGCGACCCAGTCAAGCAAGATCGAAGGCACACAGACGAACATGGAAGAGGCGCTCTTTGAGAGAGAAGATGTAGCCGTAGAGAAAAGAGACGACTGGGAAGAAGTACAAAACTACGTCGCCGCCATGAACGAGGCTATCATGGAACTGCAGCGGTTGCCATTTTCATCACGGTTGATTCGAGAAACTCATGCGGTATTACTGCAAGGGGTACGTGGCAAAAACAAACAGCCGGGTGCGTTCAGAGAAAGCCAGAACTGGATAGGCGGAGCAACCATCAACGATGCTCTGTTTGTCCCCCCCGTCCATACATCCATCAGTGAACTCATGGGCGATATTGAGCAGTTTGTGCATAACAACCCCCACTACTTCCCCGAGTTATTGAAAATTGCGCTGATACACTACCAATTTGAAACTGTCCACCCTTTTTTGGATGGCAATGGCCGGGTGGGGCGACTGATGATAACCCTCTACTTGGTAAGCAGGGGAATACTGAAGCAGCCGGTCTTGTATCTGTCTGATTTTTTTGAACGGAACCGCACTCTCTATTATGACAACCTGACACGGGTGAGAGAAAAAAATGATCTTCAGCAGTGGTTCAAGTTTTTTCTAGTGGGGATAATCGAAACCGCCAAAAACGGCATTGAGACATTCGACAACATCCTCAAACTCCAGAAAGAGGTGGAAAGTCAGATTCAAGTCCTTGGAAGTCGAGCCACGAATGCCCGGAAAGTCATTCACTCTCTGTATCAACGGCCATTGACGGATGCCGCCAGAGTAGGAGCAGCCGCAGAAATTTCTCCGGCATCGGCCTACAAACTGATTGCCGATCTTGAGCAGATGGGGATTTTGAAAGAGATAACCGGTGGCAAGAGAGGCAAGCATTATCTGTTTGACAACTATCTGAAATTATTCCGATAGCAGTGTTCCCCCCAACTCGTGGCAATGGCGGGATGTTGTGAGATAAGGAACAGGACAAGTCGCCAAGTTGTTGTTTTCTGTTAGAACATCCCATCCTACAAAAATGCAAAGGGGCAACAATGGATGAAAATACCATGCGTGAAGGGGAAGACCGTATCCCTGAGTTGGCAGAATGCGCATTGAAACAAGCATACCATAACGCTCTGGCATCAGGTCGTAATGTCCTGGAAGCGGTGGATGGCCAGTTGATTGAGACCCGACCAGATGGAACATTTCGCGTGCTTAAATCTCTCCCATTCCCCAAAGCAGTTATCCCTGGAGAGCGATTGGTATTGATGCGATGACGACCACCATCGGCCAAACCGAGCGCGCCACGCAGGACCGGGTCATCACCCTGTTCCGGGAAGAGCTGGGGTATCGCTACCTGGGGGATTGGACCGACCGCCCCCAAAACAGCAATATCGAAACCGGACTCCTCTCCACCTTCCTCTCCCGGAACTACACCCCCCAGCAGATCAGCCGCGCCCTGGACAGGCTCCGCACCGAAGCCGACAATCCCAACCGGAGCCTCTACGATAATAACAAGGCGGTCTACAGCCTGCTCCGGTACGGCGTGCAGGTACAGGCTGCTGCAGGGGAAAAGGCCGAGACGGTCTGGCTCATCAACTGGGACAACCCCGCCGGCAATGATTTTGCCTTGGCCGAGGAGGTCACGCTCCACGGCAACCAGGAGCGGCGCCCCGATCTGGTCCTCTACGTCAACGGCATCGCCGTGGGGGTGCTGGAGCTGAAGAACAGCCGGACCTCCATAAGCGACGGCATCCGCCAGAATCGCTCCAATCAGCGACCGGAGTTCAATCAGTGGTTCTTCAGCACGGTGCAGTTCATCTTCGCGGGGAACGATTCCGAAGGGTTGCAGTACGGGACCATCGAGACGGAAGAGAAGTTTTTTCTGAAATGGAAAGAGGACGAGACGGACGACAGCCGCTTCAAGCTGGACAAGTACCTGCTCAAGATCTGCGCCAAGGAGCGGTTCATTGAGTTGATGCACGACTTTGTGCTGTTCGACGGCGGGGTCAAGAAGCTGCCACGGGTGCATCAGTATTTCGGCATCAAGGAGGCCCAGGCGTTCATCCACCGCCGCCAGGGGGGGATCATCTGGCAGACCCAGGGGAGCGGCAAAAGTATCGTCATGGTGCTTCTGGCCAAGTGGACCCTGGAAAACAATCCCAACGCCCGGGTGGTCATCGTCACCGACCGGGACGAACTGGACAAACAGATCGAAGGGGTCTTCACCGCCGCCGGTCATCCCATGAGCCGCGCCGGGAGCGGACGGGAGCTTATGACTGTGCTGGGGAACGCTACCCCGCGCCTCCTCTGCTCCCTGGTGCACAAGTTCGGTCGAAAAGGGGTGGAGAACTTCGAGCAGTTCATCAAGGAGTTGGAGGCGCAACCCTGTCAGACGGTGGGGGATATTTTCGTCTTCGTGGACGAATGCCACCGGACCCAGAGCGGCAAACTCCACCGAACCATGAAGGCGCTCATGCCCCATGCCGTCTTCATCGGCTTCACCGGCACCCCGCTGCTGGATCAGGACAAGGTCACCAGCATGGAGTTGTTCGGCGGCTACATCCACACCTACAAGTTCAGCGAGGCGGTGGCGGACAAGGTGGTGCTGGATCTTATCTACGAGGCCCGCGACATCGACCAGCATCTGGGCTCCGAAGAGCGGATCGATGCCTGGTTCGACGCCAAGACCAAGGGGCTCAACGACTGGCGGAAGGCCGCCCTGCGCGAACAGTGGGGGACCATGCAGAACGTCCTCAGCTCACGCTCCCGCATGGAGCGGGTGACGGAAGACATCATCTTCGATTTCAGCGTAAAACCCCGCCTTTCCAACCATCGAGGCACCGCCATCCTCGTTGCCGCCAGCATCTACGAGGCGTGCAAGTATATCGAGCTGTTCCAGAAAACGGTTTTCAAGGGGAAGTGCGCCATCGTCACCTCCTACAACCCCCAGGCCAAGGACATCACCCTGGAGGATACCGGCGCCAATACGGAGACGGACAAGGAGTTCATCTACAACTGCTATAAAACGATGCTCAAGAACAGCGGCATCCTCACCGCCGAACTCTACGAGGAGCATGCCAAGAAACTGTTCAAGGAGCAGCCGGCCGCCATGAAGCTGCTGGTGGTGGTGGACAAACTCCTCACCGGCTTCGATGCCCCCAGCTGCACCTACCTCTATATCGACAAGATGATGCAGGACCATGGCTTGTTCCAGGCCATCTGCCGGACCAACCGGCTGGATGGCGAGGACAAGGAGTTCGGCTATATCGTGGACTACAAGAACCTGTTCAGGAAGCTGGAGAACGCCATCTCCGTCTACACCTCCGAACTGGACCGGAGCGCCGGTGGCGTCGATCCCGACGTCCTGCTGCAGGAGCGGCTGACCAAGGGAAGGGAACGGCTGGACAATGCGCTGGAAGCCATCAACATGCTCTGCGAACCGGTGGCGGCGCCCAAGGGGGAGCTGGAGCATATCCGCTACTTCTGCGGGAACACCGAGATACCCGATGACCTGAAGGATCATGAGACCCAACGGACGGCGCTCTACAGAGCGACGGTGGTGCTGGTGCGGGCTTATGCGAATATCGCCGATGAACTGGAGAACGCCGGCTACAGCGTGGCCGACATCACGCGCATCGATCAAGAGCTGGATCGCTATCTGAAGCTGCGGGAGGTCATCCGGCGGGCCAGCGGTGAGAACCTGGATCTGAAGGCGTATGAGGCCGACATGCGGCATCTCATCGACACCTATATCAAGGCCGATGAGCCGCGCAAGATTTCACCCTTCGATTCCCTGTCGCTCCTGGAGCTCATCGTGAAAACCGGCATCGCCGCCGCCATCAACAGCCTCCCCCAGGGGATCAAGGGGGACAAGAAGGCGGTGGCCGAAACCATCGAGAACAATGTCCGGAGCAAGATCATCAAGGAACATCTCAACGACCCGGCCTTTTACGACAAGATGTCGAAACTGCTGGACGAGATCATCAAATTCCGGAAAGAGCGAGCGGATGAGTACGAGGAATATCTGAAGAAAATCGCCGATCTGGCCCGGAGAGTGGCGGCAGGTCACGGCGGGGATCTGCCGGAGCAACTGAATACCCCCGGTCGCCGCGCCCTCTACGGCAACCTCATGGAGAGCACGTCTACCGGCTCCGGGCGGGTTGGCGACTACTCGGCGACCTACCAGGATGAGATGCTTGATCTGGCCATCAGGATCGATGAAACCGTCAAGCATACCCGACCGGACGACTGGCGCGGCGAGCAGACCAAGGAGAATGTCATCAAGGCCGCCCTGTATGGGCTGTTGCAGGATATGGCAGAAGTGGAGCGAATCTTCCTCATCATTGCAAAGCAGAAAGAGTACTGATGATTACTCAAATCAAACTCGGCGATATTGACGTTGAGGTGGTGAAGAAGGAGATCAAGAACATCCACCTGAGCGTCCACCCCCCGGACGGCGCGGTAAGGATCTCGGCGCCGTTGCGGATGAATCTGGACTCCATCCGCGTCTTCGCCATCACCAAGCTCGGCTGGATCAAGAAGCAACAGCAGAAGCTGCGGGAGCAGGAGCGGGAGACACCACGGGAGTATCTGGATCGGGAAAGTCATTACCTCTGGGGAAAGCGTTATCTCCTGAAGATCGTGGAGAAGGAGAACGTCCCCTACGTCACGGTGAAACATGACAAAATGGTGATGGTGGTTCGTCCCCATGCCGATACCGAGCTGAGAGAAGCTGTTCTCGCCCAGTGGTACCGCGAGACGCTGAAAGAGGTGGCAGCCCCGCTGATCGCCATCTGGGAACCGCTCCTGGGGGTAAAGGTGGAGCAGTTCTTTGTGCGGAAGATGAAGACGAAATGGGGAAGCTGCAACTACCGCTCCCGGAACATCCGGCTCAATACGGACCTGGCGAAGAAACCCAGGAACTGTCTGGAGTACGTTATCGTGCATGAGATGGTTCATCTCCTGGAGCCGTCCCACAACAGTCGGTTCAAGGCGCTCATGGATCAGTTCCTGCCGCAGTGGCGGGTACATCGGGAGGAGTTGAACCGGATGCCGCTGGTGCATGAGGAGTGGGAGTGCTAATGCACCAAAAACAAGCCGGGTACGAGCCACGGAGCTGTTTTCTTTGAACCGTGACTCGTCGTCGTAGGGAGCAGTGCAGAAACGACATCCCAAGAGACCGGCCTGACCATCCCTGCCAAGCATCAACAGCTACCTAGATATTAGCCAATCTGCTCTACGCAACCACCTCTCAACCACTTAGGTGATTCGCGGGAAAATATGTACCACAACAAGGTCGGCGGAAATGTTCCGTCATGGTTCGACAAGCTCACCACGAACGGAACAGAGGGCAGTTATAAACCTTAATCCGTTCCCCCTGAGCTTGTCGAAGGGTGGGACG
>CAIYUY010000309.1 GCA_903929485.1 uncultured Desulfuromonadales bacterium | reverse complement strand
TCTATCGCTACATAACCAAGCCGATTAAAGTGAATGAATTTATGGTTACGTTGAACGAGGTTCTGGAATATGCGAAAAAAACATCCGATTCAAGACTAAATAAATAAGAGATCATGAAAAGGTGTCAAATGCAGCAAGAGCCCCGAGGCTGTGAAACCCCGGAGCTCTTTTTTGTTTCAACGATTCAACAGTGCAATAGTTCAGCGCTTCATCCTCACCCCTCCCGGCGATTCATTTTCTTCCGGGCAAAACCCACGGCCCCCAGGGCGATGACCAGAAGCACGTAGGTGGATGGCTCGGGGACGGTGCTGGGATTGGAGGCGTTGATGGCCATCTGAAAAGGAGCAGTACTGTCTGTAATAGCTGCGCCATACGTAATAGTATGTAGAAAAGCATTCGGTGGATCAGAATACCATAATCCGTACTGTGTTGTATCTTTGTTGGGAGCGGGCTTGGCGTTAAAATTACCGTACGACCAGTTGAATGATCCAGTCGTAACTTCCAATACTACCCAGTAGCTAGGGCCGACATCAAGAATCAGACCGCTGGCAGTGAATACGGTTTTAGTCAATGTTGATGAATTATACGATACAGGGCTCATAAGGGTTCCACCCGAAACCAGAGAGCCGGGGACGTCAGAAGAGCCATTAAAGAAGTTGGTATAGATAGATACCGTCGCGGTGCCCGTGCCGTTCATCAATAACGTGACGGAATCCAGGCCCGAAGGCAAAATATTTGTCGTAAACTCCTGAGCTAGACGCTCACTTGGTGTAATCGGCTCAACGCCGTTAGTTGGCTGAATTGAAATGCTGTCATAAACGACGATAGAAGCCCGCGCACTCCCCAATCCCACTGCCAACATCGCTACGGCCAACAAGCTGCAAATACCAATACACTTTTTGAACATTTCACATCCTCCTTAGCGGTTGATTTAACTCTTTTATTGATGCTGATCTATTTCGTTCAAGTGGCTTATCAGTTGACCGTCATAATGAACGTCTTCGCCGCTATCGTCCCCTGACAGTCCGTTACCTGAACGGAAAAAGAAAACGTCCCCGACACTGTCGATGTGCCCGAGACTCTTCCCGAACTGCTCATGGTTAATCCCGGCGGCAGAGTCCCGCTTGCGACCGACCAGGTATAGGGTGCGACACCTCCGTTAACGCTGAACTGCTTGCCGTATGCGGTCCCCCTGGTGCTGCTCAGTGGCGATACGGTGATGATCGCCGGAGGATCGACGGCAACGGTGAGATTGAACAGTTTGGTGGCCGTAGCCGGTACCCCCTGACCGTCCGCCACCATGATCGTGAAGCTGTACGCGCCCGAGGTGGTGGGGATACCGGCAAGGTAACCGGTGGTAGCTATCAGAGAGAGCCCTGGCGGCAGGGCACCCGAGGCAAGAGTCCAGTTGTACGGTGCAATGCCGCCATTGACGTTGAAACTTTTGCTAAAACGGGTTCCCACGGTAACACCGGTCAGAGGCGAAACGGTGATGATCGCCGGCGAATCGACGGTAACGGAAACGGAAAACAGTTTGGTGGCTACCGCCGGTGTTGACTGGCTATCCGTCACCTTGACCGTGAAGCTAAAAACTCCCGAAGTTGTCGGGATTCCGGCAAGATACCCGGTGGTAGCTATCAGGGAGAGCCCCGGCGGCAGATTACCAGAGGCAAGAGTCCAACTATACGGCGTCACGCCGTTGGTGGCGCTGATAGGCCTGCTGTACCGGGTTCCCACCGTGGAGTTAGTCAGTGGCGACGTTGCTATAATACTCACTGGCGCAACATCAAAGGCGGCAGAAACCGTGGCAGAGGAAGTCATGGCGACGGTACAGGCGTTGTTGTTGCCAACGTCCCCCATGCCGGAGCAGGCGCCGCTCCACCCCTTGAAGACGGAACCGGTGGAGGTCGGAGTCAGGATGACACTCGTTCCATCGGCAAAGCTGGCGGAGCAGGTAGCGCCGCAACTGATCCCGGAGGGGACGGAAGTGACACTGCCGGTACCGCTGCCGGACATGGCTACGTTAAGCAGATACGAACTGCTCAGAGCTGAAACTTCATTGGCCGTGGCGGTGGGGAGCCGCAGATGGACACTCCCTGCCCCGGGGTTGAGATTGAACTTGACCGAAAAGAAAGCACCGGTCGCCAACTGCGTGGCACCTGCCATGGCCACCCGAATCTCTCCCGATTTTTGCAGATTGGATGCAAGAGACCAATTGGCGGCAGCGGCGCCCGCCTGAACGACCACGGGAATTCCCTGGGCCGGGTCATAGCTCAGCACCGTGTCCAGACTGTAAATGGCCGTCCCTTGGGGAGTTACGGAGACGGTGGCGGTCAAGGTCCGATCCACGGCGGGCTGAGCCTCGGCGACGGAGAGAACGGCCGGAGAAAGTGACTGAATAGCCGCCCCGGTGGTCCAGTCGCCGCTCACATCTCCCAGCAGAATGCCGGTAAAACCCTCCGCTGCCAGGGTAGAGGA
>CAIYUY010000308.1 GCA_903929485.1 uncultured Desulfuromonadales bacterium | reverse complement strand
CTGCTTGGCGCTCAGTTGGGTGAGAAGAGCCAGTTGCCCCAGACCGATGATGGCGTTCATGGGGGTCCGAATTTCGTGACTCATGTTGGTCAGGAATGCGCTCTTGGCCTGGCTGGCCGACTCGGCCAGCATCCGCGCCTGTTCCAGTTCCGCCTGGCTTCGCCTGAGCTCCGCCGACTCCTGTTTCAGATCGGTTATGTCGGTGATCGCCCCCACGATTCCCGCCACCCGGCCCGATCCGTCAAAAAAAGTGGCCTTGCTGAAAATTACGTCACGTAACGAACCATCGGCTCTCGGCAGCTGATGCTCATAGCGGTCGCTCCCGGTATTTTTCAGCAACCGGTGATCATTATCATCATAAACGGCCGCCAGTTCGGGGTTTGCCACATCGTAGATACTTTTGCCGATGAATGCGGAAGGGGCGAGACCGATGAATTCGCTAAAGGCCAGGTTGCCTCCCAGATAACGCCCCTTGGTATCCTTGTAATAGAGCGGGCATGGAACAGTGTTCATGAGGGTGGCGATAAAGGTCGCATGACTCTGTAGCGCTTCTTCCGCTTCCTTGCGCTGGGTGATGTCATCCACGATAACCAGCAGTACGGCAGTGGCCGCATCGTTTCCGGAGACGGATTGAAGATCATCCCCCCCCCGAGCAGTCAGACGGACCCAGAAAAAAGCGTCGTTCCCCCGGCGGATCCGAACCTCAATCTGTTTTCCCTCCGGATTCTTGTACAGTGCGCGAAACCGACCGAGAAAAACGTCGCGATCTTCCGGCAGGAAAAGATTGGCCAGGGAAGCTCCCTGCAATTTTCTGCTATCCAACCCGGTCATCTGGGCGAACGTCCGGTTGTGCTGAACGATAAGCCCATGCTCCGAAAGGGTTATATACCCGACCGGCGCATGATTGTAGAGTTTGGCGTAACTATCCTTAACCCGCTCGGCTTCCCGTTGAGCAAGTTGCAGCTCCTCGTTCTGGATCTCCAGTTCGATCTGGTGCACCGAAAGGTCATGCAGGAGCGCGCGGATGTCGTCCGGTGAATTGGCTAATCCCGGGGATGATTTCTCATCAAGGATAGCCTCGGCCCGCTGTCGCAGACGTTGGTACTGTTGTGGAGAATTCACTGCTGCTACTCCTTTTGACCGGATGCGCAGAGTTGACGAAATCGCTCTTCACTCTCCAGCAAGGCAATGCCGGCTAATTTGCGACTGGTGGTATCTTCATGGACGATTACCACCCCCCGGGATTTGGCCCCGGATCCGAGAAAGGGGGTCACCCGTCCCATGAACCAACGCTGTTCAGAAACGGAATCACACGGATATTCCATCTCAAACTGCTCATGCAGACCCTTCATGACATCTAGTATTCCATTCAGAAATTCATGGGCGGTAGCCTGTTCCGGCCCTTCCACGTTCTCGCAGACTCTCAGGTAGTTGGTTCCCTCCATGGCGGAGGGGGGCAATCCTTCGTTGGCCGCGAGAAACTCCCGCCAGGATTTGTTCACCGAAATGATGATCCCTTTCTCGTCCAGCACGCAGATATTGGAACTGATGGAATCAATTGTCATCTGGGCAGAGTGATTGGAGTCGCGCAACCGTTCTTCGGTAGCCCTCATGGCGGAGATCTCCACGAAGGAGAGCACCGCGCCGGAAAACGTGCGAGGCCCTATCTTGTAGGGGACCACCCGCATGAGATACCAGCGATTATCCTCGGTCTGGACCTCCCGCTCCACGGTCCGGTTATGAGCATGGACTTCCCGAACCGTCTCAAGAGGGTCAACCAGCTTGAGATAATGCGGGATGTGGGTGAGGGGCCGGCCGATGTCGCTGTCAAGAATCTTGAAGATGTCGGTAATCTTCTTGGAAAACCGCCGAACCTCCAGGTTTTCGTCCAGGAGCAGGTTTCCCACCTGGGTGGCGCTGAGAAGATTCTCCACATCGTTATGCAGCTCGGTCAGTTCGATGACCTTCCCCTGGTATTCCGCATTGACGGTAAAGAGCTCCTCGTTGGTGGACTGCAACTCTTCATTGGTGGATTGCAGCTCTTCGTTGCTGGCAAGAAGCTCTTCGTTGGTGGCCTGCAACTCCTCGTTGGATGTTTCCAGCTCTTCGATGGTGGCTTGGAGGTTTTCACGGGTGAACTGAAGCTCATGTTCCAGGTCACGCATCCGCTCCTCCGCCTCCTTGGTGAGGTCATAGGTGAGAACCGGTTGACCGGAAT
>CAIYUY010000307.1 GCA_903929485.1 uncultured Desulfuromonadales bacterium | reverse complement strand
GCCTATGTAACGCAAACGGTGATCCCTCGCTATCGCATTGCAGAATCAAGAGAAGGAGCACCGGCATGACCCAGGGGCTGCTGAAGATAACCCATCAGGAATTGAACGCCGCGCTGGAAAAAATTCTTCTGCCCCGGCTGGTGAAGCTGTTGCGCGCCAGGGAAGCTGGTCACTGCATGCGGGCGACAGACCTGGACCGGGAACTCATGGTGCGCCTCTGCGGCAGTATCCGTAGCCAAGCGCCGGAGGCGACCGTGGTCATTCTTGCCGACGATACGTTGCGGCGTCAGGCGCCTGATTTTGCGGTTTCGAGTACGCAACTCGTCGAGTTAAGGAATCCCCTGCCAAATGATGAGTTGAGACCGCCACTGCTGCTCTTTGTTCCCAATGATCTCCGGGCATCAGCGGAAGACTCTTTTAGTGTCGCCACCTTCGAGGAAATACCCATTGAAGGTGTCTATGCCGACCTGATCACGGAACTGATGGCGGATCTGCCCGCGGCACTGCAGAGTGTAATTGCCGTATTCCTTGCTGAGTTACGTCGTGACGGCAATCGCTGGCCGTATGCCGATGATAAATCAGTTGCCCGTTTTCTGTTAACCTGTCAGGCCAATGAGTTTGATCCCGAAGCCATCGGGGCTGCTTTGCATGAACTGGCCCTGATCCCTGATTTCGAGTTGTTTACTCCTCCGGAACGATCGCCTCTGCGCGTTGCCCGCAACCGGGAGTGCGTGGAGCGGATCACGTGGTCAACTCGTTCCGAGCGAGCCCGGGCTCTTGATCTTGGCTTGTCCGATCCGGCGTTCTGTCGGCAGCTTGGGGATTTTTTCTCGCGGACAGGGGTGTCCGATCCCCGTGAATGGACCCATTCCATCGTGCGGGACCGGGAGAAC
Organism: uncultured Desulfuromonadales bacterium; assembly: GCA_903929485.1. Lineage (GTDB taxonomy): Bacteria > Desulfobacterota > Desulfuromonadia > Geobacterales > CAIOGM01 > CAIOGM01. The sequence goes on along the minus strand of CAIYUY010000307.1, from coordinate 2,823 downwards.
TGGCAGTTAGCCTTCAATCGTTGGCTTTTCGACGATGGAGGGATCAATCCCGATTCGATCTTTATCGGCGATCTTCTGTTGCCCGACTTGCCGATAGTACATGAAGGAGAAGCTGACCCAAAACTTGCCGAGTTGATTGGCCAGCGCATATTACCGATTTCGAAAACCGGTTTGAAGAAATTCAGCGTTTCATTCCGCGTTGACCCCCTCCCCAGCAGGGTTGAAGGATTGAGTCGCTTTGTCGCCGAAGTAGTGTCCCGTGACAATGGCCCGACCGGATTACGGCGCCGCAAAGCAGCGTGGACCCGGGCAACTGATTCCGGGACCATAGCGTTTTCGTCAATCGGCAAGATCGACTGGGAGGAAGGGTGGCACTTTGTCCGGGTCTATGCTGAAACGGCGGATGGCGACAAAGTCCCCCTGGTTACCGGAGACGGTGAGCCTCTGGGGCGCTTTGTCGCGGATTACGATAATGGGGTGAACAGACCAAACGAGAGTGATCTGTTTTATGTGGTAACCGATGAGGACGTGGAGATCGAGCCGCCACAACGCGCTGTTCCGCGGGAACTGAGTCGCGCCCATGCCCTGTTGGACGCAAAATTCAAGGCAGTGGTGCAAGGCCGCAATCCGGATGCGATCACGGTGTCGGAATGCGCCTGGGTAGAGCGGTCGGCAAAGAGTGGCGGCGCCGAGGTGTTGGAAATAAAATTGGGTAAAGAGGGGAAGGCGAACGTGTTGGTATCAAGCGTGCTCGTCCGGATGGAGCGCATGTTCCTTTCCTGCCCCATCAGTATCAATCGTCTGTGCGCCGTCGTCCCTACGGATGGTAAAATTCATTATTCATCATCCCCGGCCCGGTGGCCGGACAGTGAGACGGCGCGGCGTTTTTGCCAAGCACGGAGCACGTTGTTTACGGAGGTCCTGCAAGGGGAGGCCCAACTCATCTTCCAGGGAGTTGATTTCCTGCACCTGAAAGCTCCGGTACAGAATTATGCCGGCGCGTACCTCGCCTGGATCGAAGATTCTCTGTGCCGTGCATCAGCAGCAGATCCCCTGCGGGCAAAGAGCGCTTTCGAGGAGCTACGCTACGCGCTTTGTATCGACTCCGTATCCCTGGTAATTCATGATTATCGTGGCCGGAGTCGCGAGGCGGTGTTGCTCGGACCGACACACCCCCTGAGAGCAATCTGGCATGTTACGTGGGCATCCCTTGCGGAGCAATGGTTGCATCACTCCATAACCGCGGACAAAGAGTTTCTGGCGCCGACTCGGGATGCCGTCCTCAAGCAGCTTTTTCCGGTGAGCTTCCCCCCGGTTATTCCTTTTGGCGAAGAATTGGGACGTACGGCCCTGGCCATCGACAACATCACGCCATTCTGGTCATTGTACGCCGCAAACGACGAGAAAGACCCGCGTGGGCTCGTTGGCGACGTATGCGCCGCACTGAGCTTGCCCGAGCCCGCCATGGGAGGTTCACTGATCGACAGCGGTTATCTTGCCGCTCGGGTTCAGCGCTATCTGATTCAGCATCCCTATATCAGAACGGTGACCATAAATGCTTTTAACGCCGGCCGGGCAACGATCTTGGCCGACATGCTGGTTGAAATACAGAAGAATCCCGAATTCGCCGATTTTCGCTATGACCTGAGATTGTTTGTTATTGATCAGGATGCCCCGAGCACGGGAGAGGCGCTGAACGAGCTCCTCTCCCCGGAATCCGGCGTAACCTGCCGGGAAGCCGACGCCTTCTCCACTCCTACCGAAAGCCATCTTCATCCCAAATTGAGGGTGGCAATTCGTTCGATGGACGAATTCCGTCGAGACCCAGAAGGAAATGCCGCCCACCTCTCGTTCCTGTTCGATGTTTTTCCCGCCGAAGAGATGCGCGCCATCAGTGGCCGGACAACGGAAGAAGCTTCGTTTGTTAACGGGTTGGTGCAACCGTATGCCGTGCAGTATCTTGAGGACGAACATGCCGTAACCTGGCTGCGGCGTCCCCTGCATGGGGAAGCTCAACCGCTGGCAGGCGCGGAAGAGTTGACGGATATCCTGGGAAGCTTATCACGCCTGATGTCGGTGGGATCGTCATCGGTCGCCAGCGGTCTCACGCTTTCGGACTCCCGACCCGTGATAGCCTTGTCACTGTCGGCGGACGAACGCGCCTTGCTACACCAGGTTCACGAAGTGAGCGATTGGGTGTTGACGATAGATCGGAATCTCGGGATCGAATTTTTTGATCACAGAAGACATCCGACTCGCCCCGATTATCTTATTGATCATTCTCCCGACATGGCCAGCGCCATGGGGCATAAAGTGGCGATCACATCACGGTCAGTGGCGGAGTTGGAGTCGCTCCTGATTCCCATTCTCTCTGAGTACGGTCTGGCAAACAGCAGCAAACATGCCGTGGCGCTGCTTGATCAACTACGCTCCCTGTCAGGCCGCTTGGCCCTCAAACTGCTTTCCTCTTCCACGCAACGCGCTGAAGCGCTCGGGCTTGCTTTGTCCCGGTTGTTCCTGGAACATCAGGGTGTTTTCCAGAATCACGTGGTGGTGCCGCTTGATGCCCACCTTGATCTCTACAAGGCGCTACGCCAGAATGCTCTGGAGCTGGGCGATGATGTCAGCTTCCGTCGCACCGACCTGGCTCTTTTTGATCTCAATCCAGCCACGCGCATCATCACCTGTCGCCTGGTAGAGGTGAAATGCTATGCGCAGGTTGGATCAGTCGCCGCTTACGAGCAGTTGAAAACAACCATTCGCGAACAGATTTTGCAGACAGAGCGTGTCCTTTCCCACCATTTCGATCCGCAACGGACTCCT
>CAIYUY010000306.1 GCA_903929485.1 uncultured Desulfuromonadales bacterium | reverse complement strand
TTTGTTCTATCTGGTTTTCCGTCGCCATGCGTCAACCCCACCATGCCGTGATCCACCGGTTTCGGATAGGTCTCTAAAACCCGGATACCCGTTGTTTTCAAGGCATTATGTCACAGCAACCGCTACCTTGCCAGCATTCTAATGTGAACATCTCGTTACTGTTAACCGCGTATCCCGTCGATCCGAATTAAATATACTCTCCCCGGAATTCACCCAGGTTGCGGAAACCATAGAAGAAAAAACCGCGTTAGGCTCGACTCGTTTAGCATGGCGCTTTTCTCCTTTGGGGGGGTATCCACCCTTGGCGTTTGGGGGTATACCAACACACATACCACCAAAAACCTAGGATTCAGCTATACCGTACCGGACTACCTAGGACGCAGAACAACAAAAACCCCCTGATTTCTCAAGGGGTTTCGGATTTTGCCGGACTACGTTGAATCATGAATTGGTGGAGGTGGCGGGAGTCGAACCCGCGTCCAAAGAACCTACGGAAATAACATCTACGAGCGTAGTCATCTTGTCCTTGACCTTCGGATGGTGGCGACAGGTAGACCCTTTCCACTTCTCCTACACCGGTTGTCTGTACACTCTTCATCCGGTAAAACGAGGCCTTTCTAGTCTGCTTCTGTTGACGGGCGAAGGGATACAAGATTGCGTTCTACCCTTTACCCCGCATACCCCCCCGTGAGGAGGAATATGACTACGCTGCTACTGCACCCGCGAAGGCGTAGTTATCAGCGGCGAAGAAACCTGCAATTTTATTGTTTGCATTTATTTGCGTTGGGCTTGTTAAAGAGGCCAGCCCACCCCTGCTCGCAGCTAAATCATTCAATCCCCTGTCGAAACCTTTACACCCCCTTGTAAACCCTTAAAAACTGTTCTAGGTTCTAGGTTAACATATAACGTAGAACTTAGAACTTAGAACTTGTTTTTTAATCCCTGCCCCGCTGTTTCATCGCCTGGGCCATGTCGCGTTTGTGATCCTTTTCCTTCATGTCTTCCCGCTTGTCGTAGAGCTTCTTCCCCTTGGCCAGCCCCAGCTCCACCTTGACCAGCCCCTCCTTGAAGTAGATCCGGAGCGGGATAAATGAATATCCCTGCTCGCGAATCTTGGCAAAGAGTTTGACTATCTGCGCCTTGTGCAGGAGCAGCTTCCGCATCCGGTCGGGATCGTGGTTTTCTCGGTTGCCAAAGGCATAGGGAGAAATATGCAGATTGTGAAGAAACGCCTCGCCACCCTTGACAAGTGCAAAAGCATCGTTCAGGTTGGCCTTGCCGTTACGTAACGACTTGACCTCGGTCCCCTTAAGAACCATCCCCGCCTCGAACTTCTCCTCGATGAAGTAGTCGTGGTACGCCTTTTTGTTATTGCAGATCAGCTTTTCACCCATGGTAGCACCATACTACCAGAGCGGAAGAAAAAAGAGAAGAAAAGAAAAGAGTCAGGAAATTATGCCGGTGAAGAGGGTTCCCTTGGCAAAAACCTCCCGCAGTTTCCCTTCTTGAATAATCCGCCCGGGGAGCTGTTCCGGCGTCCCCGCCGCCTCCACCACCAGGAAGTCGGCCCGCTTTCCCGGAACCAGGGAACCGGTCAGATCGTCAAGACCCAAGGCTCGCGCCCCTCCCAAGGTTATCATGTAGAGGAGCTCCTCCGGAAGAAAAAGTCCCGGCCAACAGGCGGCGGCGAAACGCGCCTCTTCAAAGAGGGAAAGGGAATCGTTACTTGCCAGGGAATCGGTCCCCAGCGCCAAAGGAATACCGAGTTTTCGGTACAGTTCCGCCGGGGCTCTCCCCACGTTCAACCTCTCATTGCTCCGGGGACAGAGAACGATGGAAACCTCCCGATCTCTCAGGATTTCGGCGTCGGCAGGGATTACGTGGACGCAATGAATAACCGCCGATCCCGGTGTCAGGAGCCCCAACCCGTCAAGATACCGAACGGGAGAGATACCACGAGGGGGGGGAAGATACTGCTCCCAGTGAACATGAGGATAAAAGAGCTCCGCCAGGGGGCCGGACGTATCAAAAAGAAACGCCACCTCCGCCGCCGATTCAGCGCAGTGAATGGCGCAGGGCACGTCCCAGAGCAGGGCCTTACTTCCCAACTCCCTGCCTAACGCCTCCGAAAACGTGTAAGGCGAATGGGGAGATATTCCCGGGAGAAAATCCCCCAGGGGAAGCGCCATGGCCCGCTCCAGTTCCGCCGGGAGTCCCCGGCAGAGCCCCGGTTCCTGACCAAGAGCTTCCAGGTAGAGCCGGCCGGCCAGCGGCGATTGGCCGTAAAGGGGAATCAGCTCCCGCCGGCCGAGAACATCCCCCAGCGCCGTGGTCCCCGACTCCAGGGAGATCCTCATCCCTTCCCGCACCGAATGCCGAATCTCCTCGGCGCCCACCCCCCGCTTGACCTTGATGACCTGGATCAGCCAATCGACAAAACTTCGTGGGGAGTATTCCACCCCCTGGTGAATCTTCCAGGCGGGGAAGTGAGTCAACTCCAGGTGGCTATGAGCATTGACCAACCCCGGCATGATGACGCAGCCGGGAAATTCAGTCACCTCCCCGGGACAGACAGCCTTGAGGAGATCCAGGGTTCCCACGGCGACGATCTCCCCCTCTTCCACCGCCATGGCGCCTCCGGCTATGGGAGGCCCTTCCACCGGCAAAAGGTATGACGCGGCATAGAGATGCATGGCGGTTACCAGGTGACCCGTTTGAGTTTCCCCTGACCGGCGACCTCGCTCCTGGTGGGGAGCATCCGGTTCTTGTCATCCACGAAAACCAGCTTCGGCTCGTGCTTCAGCGCCTCGCTGTTTTCCATATCCACAAAGCTGGCGATAATCACCAGGTCCCGGGGAGAGACCAGGCGGGCCGCCGCGCCGTTGATACAGATGACCCCCGACCCCCGCTCCCCCTCAATGGCGTAGGTCTCAAAACGGTTACCGTTGGTCACGTTCCAGACAGCCACCGCCTCGTAAGGGATGATGTCCGATGCTTCCAGGAGATCCTGGTCGATGGTAATGCTCCCCTCGTAGTGGAGGTCGGCCCCGGTAACCGTGGCCCGGTGAATTTTGCTCTTCAGCATCTTGCGGTGCATCGTTAATTCTCCTCTCCCAGCAGGCAGTTGTCGATGAGTCGTGTCGTCCCTATCCGCACCGCCAGGGCCAGCAGGGTATTATCTCCGGCGGTTGTTACCTCTTCCAGTGTCTCTCCATGACGAAATTCCGCGTACTCCACCACCGCCGCGGCCTCCCCCTTCAACATCGCCAGCACCCCGGCGCGCAACCGGGAGACATCGTCCACCCCCTGCCGGTACTGCTCCCGTGCGCCGCCGATCGCCCGGCTGAGACAGAGGGCGCTGTGGCGCTCTCCGGGGGAAAGATACGCGTTACGGGAGCTCATGGCGAGCCCGTCGGCTTCGCGGACGATGGGCATCCCCACGATCTCCACCGGCAGGTTCAGGTCAAGGGTCATCCGGCGAATAACGGCCAACTGCTGAAAATCCTTCTTGCCGAAGAGCGCCAGATGGGGGAGGACCGCGTTGAACAGCTTGGTCACCACCGTGGTGACCCCCCGGAAGTGGCCGGGGCGACTGGCCCCGCAGAGCGGGAGGGTTATCCGCTCCAGATCCACCCAGCTCTGGTAGCCGGCAGGATACATCTCCCGGGACGTCGGGGCGAAGATGAGATCCACCCCGGCGGCGGCGGCAAGGGTACAATCCCGCTCCGGATCCCGGGGGTAGCAATCAAAATCATCCCCCGCGCCGAACTGGGTCGGATTAACGAAGATGCTGGTGACCAGCAGTTCGCTCCGGAGGCGTCCTTCCCGCATGAGTGAGGCATGCCCCTCGTGAAGAAAGCCCATGGTGGGGACAAAGGCGATCCGTTCCCCTGCCCGCCGCGCGGCCTGGGCGATCTGCTGCATCTCGGAAATCGACTGGATGACTCTCACCGGAACGAATGCTCCTCAGTTGGAAACTCTCCGGAACGGACTTCATCCAGATACCGGTTGACGGCGTCGGTGATGATCGGCCTGAGATCCACGTATTTTTTCACGAACTTGGGGGAGTACTTCTCGCAGAGCCCCAGGATGTCATGGATCACCAGCACCTGACCGTCACAGCACGGGCCGGCGCCGATGCCGATGGTGGGGATACCCGCGGCGGCGGTGATCTCCCCGGCCAGGGGAGTGGGAATCCCCTCCAGCACCAGGGCGAAGGCTCCGGCTTCCTCCACGGCCCGGGCGTCGGCCAGAAGGCGCCGGGCCTGCTCATCACCCCGCCCCTGAACCTTGTACCCCCCCATCCGATGAATCGACTGGGGGGTCAGACCGATATGCCCCATGACCGGGATATCCATGAGGGTGATGGCCCTGATCGTCGCCGCGCAGTTAATCCCCCCTTCCAGCTTCACCGCTTCGGCCCCCCCTTCCTTCACGAGACGCCCCGCGTTGCGTCTGGCCTCCTCCTGACTCACCTGATAGGAAAGAAAGGGAAGGTCGGCCACAACCAGCGCCAGAGGGGCGGCCCGCACCACCGAACGGGTATGATAGATCATCTCTTCCATGGTCACCGGAAGGGTGGTGGCGTGTCCCGCCACCACTACCCCCACGGAATCACCCACCAGAATGATATCAACCCCACAGCCGTCCATGATCCGGGTCAATGGATAGTCATAACTTGTCAGGACGGTAATCCGCCGGCCGTCGGCCTTCATGGCCAGAATCGAGGGGATACTCTTCTTTTTCACCCATTGCTCCCTGAAACGAAAAAAGCGCCCCGGAATGGGAGAGCGCATATACGTCAGCCGACGGCGACGTGGCCATTGGCATGAGCGGCTATTGCCTCCCGTCCCGGTTCATAAAATGAATCCAGGCGGTATGAAGTCGGGACTGTCGGTAAACCGGCTCCGCTCAATCACGTAGCGGGCCGTTCGCGAAAACTCTATAGCACAGAGCAACCGGCAAGACAAGGGAAAACCGGGGACCGGGGACCGAACTTGCCCCTTTCACCCTTCACCCTTGCCGTTATCATTCCGCCGACTTCCGGAGCAGCTCCAGTTCGGCCACCACCTGGGCGCTCTGCACCCGCCGCTTCTCCATGGTGTCCAGCATCTCCTCCACCATGGCGCTCACCGACTCCAGCGACCGGCCGATCTCATGACCACCTTCCGCCTGCCGGTTGGTGGAGCGAGCCATTTCCAGGGAGAGCCCCTTGATCACCTCCATGGCGTGGACGATCCGCTTCAGCGAGCCGTTCTGCTCCTGCAAGGCGTCGGCGATGCGGGCCGTCATGGCGCTCACCTGCTCCATGGAGCGGGTCACGACCTGAACATTCTTCACCTCGTCCCGAGTGACATTCCTGATCTCCCGTGTCATATCCATGGACTCTTCCGAACGGACATGGATCATCTCCAGGGCCGTGGCCATCAACTGACCGGAAGCAACTCCCCGGTGAACAAGCGCCTTGGTGCAAGCAATCTGCTCCGCCGCCTGCCGGGATTCGGTACGAACCTGCTGAATGATGGCGGTAATTTCCCCCGTGGACGCTCCGGTCTTCAGGGAGAGGTTCCGTATCTCCTGGGAAACCACTCCGAAGCCGGCCCCCTGGTCACCGGCCTGGGCCGCGATGATGGAGGCATTGAGCGCCAACAGGTTGGTCCGCTTGGTAACCTCATTGATCACCGTGATGATCCCTTCGATCCGGCCGCTGTTTTCGTTCAAGGCAGTGATCCCTTTATAGGAAAGCTCCACCGCTCGATGAAGCTCGTCAAGGGCGTCGATCGCCTCGGCAACCACCAGCCGCCCCTGATCCGCCTGAACCTTGACCTGGCTGGAACGTTCGTGGGATTCCTCCGTCAACCGTTCCACCGTTCCGATGGAGACGTTGATCTCCTCCACGGCGGACGCAGAGGTGGCGATGGTGCGGGAGAGGTCATCCAGGTTCCGGGCGGCCTGATCAACCGCGGACGAAATCCCCGAGACTTCGCTTCCCGTATCATCCACGGAGGTCATGACACTCCCCGCGGCGCCGACGATATGGGCGGTCCCTTCCGCCACGCTCCCCACTGCCTGCTGCAACCGCTCCAGGGTAACGGTATAGTTCGCCCGGTTTTTCAGGAGCCCGGCAAAACTGTTTTCCAGTTCCACCGTCAGGGTATCTATGGCGCCTATGAGGTCGATCTTGGTGAGGGCGGAGGCGGCCTGGTCCGCAAAAAGCCGAATGGTATCCACATCCGTGTCATTGAGGGAACGGTAACTGAAACGGTTGTCGATGCCGAAGAGTCCCACGGACTCTCCCTTGACCACGATGGGGCAGATTACGAAGCTGCGCGAACGGAGAGGCTTGATGGTATCGTAAGGGGGTTGAAGATGGTAGTCATAGGGATAGCGCCCGATATCTTCGATAAAATAGAGTTTTCGGTCGGCAAAGCATTTGAAGATGACTCCGCTGCGGCTGTCCAGGGGGATGGTGACCCCTCTGGGATCAAAATCCTGCGTACCGGTGGCGGTAACGAAATGGAGGGTCCGGCGATCCTCGGAGGCCATGAGGATATTAATCCTCTCATATCCCAGGATGTCATGCAGCCCCTCGGCGCAGAGCTGCAGAACCTCCCGGCCGTTGATGGAGCGCTGAATCCTGCTGCTGATCTGATGAAAGTTTTTGATATTGTTGTCAAGAACCTTGTAGCGGTTTTCGAAGAGCTCCTTCTGGGCAGCGATATGGAGATTAAGCCGGGACAACTCGTCACCCCGTTCCCGAAGCTGATCGGCGGCTTTCCCCACGATGAAGCCGAGGGTCCCCATGACCATGGCGGTGCCGAACCCCATGTAGGCGTAGAGCGCCATGTTCTGGGAGCTCCGGGTGAGATCCGAGAGGAGCTGCGCCCAGGGGGAAAGGGATGGCTCGCGAAACAGAACCAGACGGATACCGCTCCAGGTGAGAGGAGCTCCGCCTCCGAGAAAAAACCCGCCCACCAGGTAGAGCAGGGCGCGGGTATGCGGCATATAGCGTATGTTGAGCACTGGTTCACCCCCATTAAACCTGTGAAAGGTGAATGGTGAATGGTGAAAAGGTCAAAGACCTGATTCACCCTTCATGTTTTTTCACCTTTCACCTTTCACTTTTCACACCTTTAAACAGCGACAGCAGCCGATCGTACCGGACCTTCAGCGCCTCCGGCAGAACCCGGACATCCCCCAGTACCGTCATGAAGTTGGTGTCCCCCGGCCAGCGGGGAACGATATGCATATGAAGATGGTCCGCGATCCCGGCTCCGGCGGCGCTCCCCAGATTGAGCCCGATGTTGAACCCGGCGGGTTTCATATCCGCCGTCAGCACAGTCTGGCAGAGACGAGTCGTCTCCATGAGATCCAGAAGTTCCCCGGAGGAGAGATCGTGGAGCGAACCGGTATGGAGACGAGGCGCAACCATCAGGTGCCCGTTGACATAGGGATAGCGGTTCATCATCACCACGGCAGAGGCGGTTTTATGCAGAACAAGACTCTTCCGGTCATCGTCCCCGTCCCGGCCACGGCAGAAAATACAGCCATCCGGTTTCTCCTCCAGCAGGTATTCCATGCGCCACGGCGCCCAGAGTCGTTCCATCCGGTTCATCCCTTTCGGAGCTCTCTCCCCCGGAAAAATGGGGAGGTGAACTCGGTAATAGATTTAGAAAGGGTGATTATAGCAGTATTCATCACCTTTGTCATGAGTTGCAGCGTCCGAGGGGAGACAAAATCAGAATGCGCCCAGCGCCGGCCGACATGACGGAACATGCTGAAAAGTTTGAGAAGTCTTAAAACGTTATTGACTTTACCGTAATCAATCATTATCGTATTTAGCGGTCATAAAATAGAAGCATTCTTATTTCGTTCAGAATCAATCGGTTACACACTGTGCATTTTACCAAAAATAAACATGCCAAAGGAGAAACGAATGTCCAAGAAAATTGACGCACTTGAATACCACTCCATGGGACGCAAGGGAAAGATCGAGGTTGTCGCCACCAAGCCCTGCGCCACCGCCCGTGACCTGTCTCTGGCCTATTCGCCGGGGGTGGCCGAGCCCTGCCTGGCGATCCAGAAAAATCCCGAGGACGCATATAAATACACCGCCAAGGGAAACCTGGTGGCGGTGGTCTCCAACGGCACGGCGGTTCTCGGCCTGGGGAACTTGGGCGCCTTGGCCGGCAAGCCGGTAATGGAGGGGAAAGGGGTTCTGTTCAAGCGCTTCGCCGACATTGATGTTTTCGACATTGAGCTGGACACGGAGAATCCCGATGAGATCATCAGGGCCTGCCAGCTGCTGGAGCCGACCTTCGGCGGCATCAACCTGGAAGACATCAAGGCTCCCGAGTGCTTCTATATCGAGGAAGAGCTGAAAAAGACCATGAAGATACCGGTCTTCCACGACGACCAGCACGGCACCGCCATCATCTCCTCGGCGGCGCTTTTGAACGCCCTGATGCTGGTGGGGAAGAAAATCGAAGACATCCGGATCGTGGTTAACGGCGCCGGCGCCTCGGCCAACTCCTGCGCCAAACTGGCCATCGCCCTGGGGGTCAAGCCCAACAACATGATCATGTGCGATACCAAGGGGGTCATCTACAAGGGGCGCGTGGAGGGGATGAACCCCTACAAGCAGCTGTTCGCCGCCGACACCCCCTTCCGGACCCTGGCGGAAGCCGCGGCCGGGGCCGATGTCCTCTTCGGTCTCTCCGCCAAGGGGGCCTTCACCCGCGAAATGGTCGCCAGCCTGGCCCCCAATCCCATCATCTTCGCCATGGCCAACCCGGACCCGGAGATCACCCCGGAAGATGCCCATGCCGTCCGTGGTGACCTCATGATCGCCACCGGCCGTTCCGACTATCCCAACCAAGTGAACAATGTTTTGGGTTTCCCTTTCATCTTCCGGGGAGCATTGGACGTGCGCGCCACCTGCATCAACGAGGAGATGAAGCTGGCCGCCGTTCACGCCCTGGCCCGACTGGCTCGGGAAGAGGTACCCGACTCCGTCTGCAAGGCCTACGGCAACGAAAAATTCTCCTTTGGCCGCGACTACATCATTCCCAAGCCCTTTGACCCCCGCGTCCTGTTGCATGTGGCTCCGGCCATAGCCCAGGCGGCCATGGATACCGGCGTAGCTCGCCAGCCCATCGCCGACATGGAAAAATACATCGAGCAGCTGGAATCGACTCAAGGAAAATCCAAGGAGACCCTCCGGGCCATCATCAACAAAGCCAAGGCCGACCCCAAGCGGATTGTCTTTCCCGAAGGGGACAACGAGAAGATCCTCCGGGCCGCCCAGAACCTCATCGAAGAGGGGATCGCCATCCCCATCCTGGTGGGGAACGAGGTGAAAATACGTGGAGCCATGACGGAACTCGGCTTCGACCTGAACGGCGTCACCATCGTCGATCCCGAGATCTGTGACCGGACCGAAGCCTACGCCCAGGAGCTCTACAAGCTCCGCCAGCGCAAGGGGCTGACTCTTTCCGAGGCGCGCCGGATCATGCGGCGCAAGTCCCGCACCCATTTCGGCTGCATGATGGTCCGGATGGGGGATGCCGACACCCTCCTCTCCGGCATCGACACCCACTACCCGGAAACCATCCGTCCGGCCCTGGAAGTCATAGGTAAACAGGAGGGGCTCTCCAGCGTCCATGGTCTCTACATGATGGTCTTCAAAAAGGGTGTCTTCTTCATGGCGGACACCACCGTCTGCATCGACCCGACCCCGGTGGAGCTGGCGGAGACCGCCATCCTGGCCGCCGACAAAGCCCAGATGCTGGACATAGAACCCAAGGTAGCCATGCTCTCCTTCTCAAACTTCGGCTCCTCGGAACATCCCCAGGCGCAGAAAGTCAGGAAGGCGGTGGAGATCGTCAAGGAGCGCGCCCCCTACCTGAAGGTGGATGGCGAGATGCAGGCCGACACCGCCGTGGTGCCGGAGATGCTGGACAGCAACTATCCCTTCTCCAACATCAAGGGACAGGCCAACGTGCTGGTCTTCCCCGACCTTAACTCGGGTAACATCTGCTACAAGCTCCTGGCTCGTCTGGGAGGGGCCGAGGCCATTGGACCCATTCTCATGGGGATGAAGAAGCCGGTTCATGTCCTCCAGCGGGGGGACGATGTGACCGACATCGTCAACATGGCGGCCATCGCCGTGGTGGATGCCCAAAACGTCTGACCATCGGAGAAGAGAACGAAACAAACGGGGGGAGCCGAAAGGCTCCCCTTTTACGTCCGGAATCACGCGACAAAAGTGTACGGATACCCCACGCGGGTATCCTGTTTTCCGTTGAAGTTACGCCTCCTTCTTCAATTCCACCCGCCAAGCGCCGAACTCCTTGCAATTACACCGTCTCTTTTGTATATTCGTTCCTCATGACAGCTCTTCTCGCAACAGGAGGATCATCCGTTGACCTTTCAAGATCTTATTCTTTCCCTGCAGGGATACTGGGCCAAGCAGGGATGCGTCATCCAGCAGCCCTATGACACCGAAAAGGGGGCCGGCACCTTCAACCCCGCAACCTTTCTCCGGGTTCTGGGCCCCGAACCATGGAACGTGGCCTACGTGGAGCCATCCCGCCGCCCCACCGACGGCCGCTATGGGAAAAACCCCAACCGGCTCCAGCATTACTACCAGTTTCAAGTCATCATGAAGCCCTCCCCCTCCAATATCCTGGAGCTTTACCTGAATTCCTTGAGGAGCTTCGGCATCGATCCCAACAAACATGACATCCGCTTCGTGGAGGATGACTGGGAATCCCCCACCCTGGGGGCCTGGGGTCTGGGATGGGAAGTCTGGCTGGACGGGATGGAGATCACCCAGTTCACCTACTTCCAGCAGGCGGGGGGGATCGACCTGAAGCCGGTGGCCGGCGAGATCACCTACGGCTGCGAGCGGATCGCCATGTACCTGCAAGGGGTGGACAACGTCTACGACCTGGAGTGGACCAAGGGGATCACCTACGGCGACATCCATCACACCACCGAGGTGGAATTTTCCACCTACAACTTCGAGGAAGCCAACGTACCGCTCCTCCTGGAGTCGTTCACCAACTTCGAAAATGAGTGCATCCGTCTCGTGGCCAAGGAGCTGGTCTTCCCGGCCTATGACTTCGTCATGAAATGCTCCCACACCTTCAACCTGCTGGACGCCCGAGGGGCCATCTCCGTCACCGAGCGGGCCTCCTACATCGGCCGGGTGCGCAACGTGGCCAAGCTCTGCGCCGAGGCGTACGTACGGCAGCGGGAAAAGCTGGGGTATCCCCTGCTGAAAGGAGGGCGATCATGAGCAAGGAACTGTTTCTGGAAATCGGCACCGAGGAGATCCCCGCCGGGTTCCTCCCCAAGGCCATGGCCGACATGAAGGTGCTCATCACCAGGGAGCTGGAGCAGGCCCGGATCCCCTTCACCGGGGTCAGGACCATGGCGACCCCCCGCCGTCTGATCCTGGTGGTGTCCGGCGTGGCGGCGGAGCAGCCCGACGCCGAACTCACCGCCATGGGACCGGCCAGAAGCATCGCCTTCGGCCCCGACGGCGTTCCCACCAAGGCAGCCCAAGGGTTCGCCCGGGGACAAGGGGTTGACGTGACCTCCCTCCGGATCATTACAACGGAAAAGGGGGAGTACATCGCCGCGGTGAAGAAGGAGACGGGACGCCCCACGGCGGAACTCCTCCCGGCCATCCTCCCCCGGCTCATGGGAAACATCCCCTTCAAGAAGTCCATGCACTGGGGGGACTTTGACGTCCGCTTCGCCCGTCCCATCCACTGGATCGTGGCTCTCTTCGACGGGGTCGTGGTCCCCTTCTCCTTCGGCCCCATCCGGAGCGGCAACAGTTCCCGGGGACACCGGTTCATGGCCGACGTCACCTTCCCTGTGCGAAATTTTGCCCAGTACCAGGAGGAGTGCCGGCAAAACTTCGTCATCCCCGATCCCCAAGAGCGACGGGAGATCATCCAAAGCCTGGTGGAACTGGCGGCGGTGGCCGCCGGCGGTGAACTCCTCCCCGATGAAGGGCTCCTGGATGAGGTGACCTACCTGGTGGAATATCCCAGCGTGGTGCGGGGAACCTTTGACGCCGGCTTCCTGGAGGTCCCCAAGGAGGTGCTCATCACCTCCATGCGGAGCCACCAGCGCTACTTCTCCATCGTGGACTCTTCCGGCAAGCTCATGCCCGGCTTCATCACCGTCAACAACACCCTCACCGAGAATCCCGACGTGGTGGTGAAGGGGAACGAACGGGTTCTCCGGGCGCGGCTCTCCGACGCCCGCTTCTTCTTCGAAGAGGACAAGAAAGTTCCCCTTTCCCAGCGAGTTGAAGCACTCAAATCGGTGGTTTATCAGCAGAAGCTGGGAACATCCCATGAAAAGATGGAGCGGTTCCGGGCCATAGCCGAAGAGTTGGCACAGCAGCTCGCCCCGGCGGTAAAGCCCCAGGTATCAAGGGCCGCCTGGCTCAGCAAGGCCGACCTGGTCACCGGAATGGTGGGGGAATTCCCCGAAGTCCAGGGGATCATGGGGAGGGAATACGCCCTGCTCCAGGGGGAGGCGCCCGAGGTAGCTCAGGCCATCGCCGAGCATTACCTCCCCAATCAGGCGGGAGGCGTCCTCCCCACCTCGGATATCGGGGCCATCGTCTCCATGGCCGACAAGCTGGACAGTATCTGCGGCTGCTTCGGCGTGGGACTGGTCCCCACGGGAGCCGCCGACCCCTATGCCCTCCGCCGGGCGGCCCTGGGGATCATCGCCATCATCCTCAACCGGGGGTACCGTCTCTCCCTTTCCGACATTATCAGCCAGAGCCTCACGCTCCTGGAACCGAAGCTGATCCGTCCCAAGGAAGAGGTGGCCGCCGATGTGCGTGAATTCTTCCGGGGCCGCTTCGTCAACCTGCAGAGCGGAGAATTCCCCGGTGACGCCGTGGAGGCGGCCGTGGCCGTGGGGTGCGACGACCTGGTGGACGCCAAGGAACGGATCGCCGCCCTGGCCCGGTTCAAGAATCACCCCGATTTCCAGTCTCTGGCGGTGGGATTCAAACGGGCGGCCAACATCGTCAAGGAGGGGGTTGATACAGCCGTTGACCCGACCCTCTTCACCGATCCGGCGGAAGGGGAACTCTGCGACGCCTTCGCCGGAGTGAAGAGCTCGGTGGAGGAAAAGGTGGCGGCTCACGCCTACCTGGACGCCCTCACCCAGATCGCCACCCTCCGCGCCCCCATCGACACCTTCTTCCAGAAGGTCATGGTCATGGATGAGAACCTGCAAGTCCGGGCCAACCGCCTGGCGCTCCTCACGGGGATCGCCCGCCTGGTGGGAGGAATCGCCGACTTCGGGCGACTGGGATAAGCAAAATAGATACCTGACGCAGGCGGAGGCGGGGCTTAAAGGGCCTCGCCTCTGCTGTTTCATCCAACGACAACCGAAGGTAGGGAGGTAGCAATGAGCTGGATCCGTTCCATTCCGTATGTCGCCATGATCACGGTTCTCTTTTATTCCGGAGAGGTTAGAGCCACAACCATTGTCAGCGGAGACCTGAGCATCAGGGATGGCGGAGATCTTGTTTTCTCCGATGGGAGCGTTCAAAGTAAAGCTCAGCTCCAGGGACCGGCCGGTCCCGCCACTACCATGGCCATGGGGACGGTGAGTTCCGGGACAACGGCGGGGGCAACCATTACGGGGGTTGCACCCAATCAGGTTCTGAACCTGACCCTGCCGCTGGGGCCCCAGGGGGTCTCGGGAAGCAGCCTGCTCACGCTGCCGGGAATATGCGACGCAGTACGTGCCGGTGGCGCACCATTGCCTCTCTTCTGCCTCTCCCCGGCGGTGACCTCAATCACCTCTCCCACGGTGATGTATTCGAAACAGAGCAGCTTTACCGTGAGCGGCGCTGATCTGGGAAACGCCACGGTGACGGCGGTGGGCGCCTGCTCCAGCCTGACGGAAGCAGCCGGGGGATCGGCAACAACGCGGACTTTTTCATGTACGCCGACTTCGGTAGGGACAGTGACTATTTTCGTAACCAGTGATGGAACCGCCCTGAAACAGATCTCATTTCCGGTTCCGCCCCCTCAAGTAACCTTCGTCACCAGCATGGGAACTATTGTCGTGGAGTTTTATCCTACAAACGCGCCCATAACCGTCAACAACTTTCTGCGCTATGTGAACGAGGGATTCTACGCCGGTACGATTTTTCATCGCGTAGTTACGGGCTTTGTGGTTCAGGGAGGGGGCTTCGGCATCGACGGCGTACAAAAGAGTCCAACTCATGGGGCGATAGCCCTGGAGCTGCCATCGGCGACAGGGCTTACCAACTTGCAAGGGACCATTGCCATGGCCCGGACAACCGATGTTAATTCCGCAACGACCCAGTTTTTTTTCAATACGGTTAACAACTCCTCCCTTGACGCCGGCTCCGGCGGATATGCGGCATTCGGGAGTGTCATCCAGGGGTTTGATATCGTAAAGGCGATTGAAGCGGTCCCGGTTTCCGCAACGGACAGTAA
Organism: uncultured Desulfuromonadales bacterium; assembly: GCA_903929485.1. GTDB lineage: Bacteria > Desulfobacterota > Desulfuromonadia > Geobacterales > CAIOGM01 > CAIOGM01. Next base: position 18,575 of record CAIYUY010000306.1, on the reverse strand, counting down.
ACCGGTTACCCCGGTCATTGTAACTTCAGCCACCCAAACAAGGTAAGGTGATGACCGCGCCGGCGGCTCAGGTGGTGAGGAGAACCCCCATCATCTCGTTGTCGGCGTCCCTGATGAACCGACCCATCTCCACTGCATCAAGAGCTGCCATCTCCCCCAGCGTCACACTCTTCTGGGTATCGATCTCTTTGTCACAGCTATTATACGTGGTGGAGTAGAAGGCGATCCTCTTTTCCCTGTTGAGCCCCATCTTCAGCAGTTGCTCCGCCCCTCTCCGGATCAACTGCAATTTCTTGTTCAGATCCTGAATATCCGTTACGCTCCAGACCCCCAGGTAGATAGGGCTGCCGACATTCCTGACATCGCCGACAAGTTCTCCCCGTAGCAGTTCATCCCTGGTGCGGCGAAGATACGGCACAAAGTCCAGATGTTCCGCAAACTTTCGATCAGTGGTGAAAAAATGACCGCTTTCAGGGTCAAGAGTGAAGATCATGGTGCGGCCGACGGCCTGGCCATAACTCTGGAACAGGACATCCTTGTACTCCTGAAACGGCACAAGCTCCGCCAGGTAGCTCTCATTCCTGCTGATCCGCTTGATCATTCCCAGCAGCCACGATCCGATGGAGCTGTCATGGATGCGGCACTTCCTCACCTCGTCCTTGAGGTAATCGAACGGTTTACCGCCGAACCGGTACAGAAGAACAGAGTGGAAGATATCCCGGATGTTGTTATACCTGCTGAAGTGGTAGAGGAGATCGTAGCTGAACAGTTCCATCTGTCTGAGCTGCCAGATGAAGCCGGCGATATCGGTCCTGCTGCTCCCCCTGGAAATTCCTATTTTTTGGGTTGACTTGATGAACCTGACATACCGGGTGCTCAGATCCGCCAGCAGCGCCGTCTCCTTGGCGACAGTTCTTTTCAGGGAGATGGTCCACCGGGTGAATTCACCTTCCTTGCTTTCCACGACAAGGTTATCCGCGCCAAAAGTCGAGTAGACCTGTTTCGTCCCGATCCCCTCGCCGGCCATGCTGGATTTAGTGGAGATGCCGACAAAGAGCGGCGCCCGATCCGCTCCCCGGATGAGCCTACCGGGAGCAATACCGATACCATTGTCCATTATGACAAGGGTGACCGTATCATCCTGCTGCTCCAGGGTGAATTCGATCAAGCCTCGTCTCTCCGCCGACTTTATGGCATCCATGGCGTTTGCCACGATATTTATCAAGGCGCGACTGAAATTTGTGTAACTGCCGGTTACCGGCGCAATCCTCCCTTTAAGGATCAGTCTAACCTGGCAGGAACTATCCACCGCTTCCACAAAGGGGAGGAGTCGTTCCGTAATCAGATCCTTGAGGGAGACCTTGTGTGAAGTGTGAGTCGTATCCTCGTACATGTTCAGGGTGTTGAGAAGCGCGGTAGTCTCCCTGTTTATATCCTCGGCAACCTTATTGATATTGTCTTCCGACATTATGGCGCACATGTCAAAGAGGACCTTCACTGATTTTTTCACGTCATGGCGCACCTTGGAGAACTCTTCAACCATGGAGACATCCGGACGGCTGGTTGAGACCACCTTTTCCCTGAGCCTGGAAGCAGTTACCGACATGAGGTGGAACTTCATCTTCCGGTAGACCGTGAGATCCTCCACGGTGAAACCCTTGCTTCTGAAAAAGTCGATGGAGCTGATCAGCTTATCCCAGACATACAGGTAGATAAGGGAATCCGGCGCCACCGTCTGGGCAAGATAGCGAATAAAGGCCGTGCCGATTCCTTTCCCCCTTCCGAAAGGACTGGTAACCTGACGGTAGATATGGAACTTGCTCCGATCCGGCATGGCATACACCAGCATATACCCCAGCAGTTCACCCTTTTCATCCCAGACGAAACTGTGCCCGTAGTCGATGTCCAGGGCCTTGTCCAGGATATAGGGAGACGGGATCAGCAGCGAGTCGATATTGAGGAGGGGGAGGTTCGCGATCGCCTTTTCGTAATCGGGGGTAAGCCTTTTTATGTACGGGAATTGATCGCTTTGCCATTCCATCTGGTGACACCGCCTTTAATGGATAGGTCATTTTCTGAATTACTTCCGGCAGCGTTACAATGTGATCACGTTAGCACAGTCACTGGGTCGTGACAAGATTTCACGTTCATCCCGGAACTCCCCGGTGCGGTAAAAACCTCCGAGTTACCAGGGGGGCGCTCCTTGCTGGCGCCCGTGATTAACGATTTAAGAACAGGATACCCGCAAGGGGTATCCCTACAATCATACAGGGTAAATATATTGAGGTGGTATTGTCTTTATCGCGAATCACCTAATGAAAAAAGCACCTCCGAACAGTGGCAAGGAGATCCATTTCAGCAGACACTGAGTTATGGAATCATTAATGATCGTAACTTATGACGGCGCCAATTTTCCGGTTAGAATTTCATTTGTTTTCATTGTTGCCTTGCGCAGGGAGTCCGATAGAGGTTTAACCGACGAGAACCTTTTTAGTTCGTCCGGTTGAAGGGGATGATGCTGCGCGGTCTGCTCGTTTTGGCTGTTCCCTTCCAATGTCCAGAAGCGCCTCCGGGTGGCGGGAGGCAACCTGCAAAAGAACACGTGCGGGGCCTTCCGGTTTACGTCGGCCTTGTTCCCAGTTTCTTAATGTTCCTACGCTGATACCCACAAGGTCTGCGAACTTATCTTGTGAGAGACCGAATTGCTCACGTAGAGCACGAACTTCGGTTTCCGGGAACTCAAATGATCGAGATGGCTGCATTGCACCTTTCATTATCTCTGCGCCTTGCTTCACGCTTGCCAACAGTTCCTGAAAAAGTTCTTCATCCATGATATTCCTCCTCGACGATCTTCTTGAGTTGTTTAAGTTGATCCTGAGTAAGGGTCTCCTGCACGTATTTTGGATATATGAACAACAGCAGAATAGTACCTTTCTCCGTAAACCAGTAGTAAATTACCCTTGCGCCCCCGCTTTTGCCTCGCCCTTCCAAACCCCATCTCACTTTGCGGAGTCCACCGCCGCCGGGAATGACTTTTCCGACATCAGGTCGCTTCAGCAGGGTTGCCTGAAACAGACGATATTCCTCGTCGGAGAGATTGGATAAAAGCTGCTTGGTAAATATTGGGGTTTCGATGATGACCATGACTCTACCATACGCCATTGACGTAGCAGAAGCAATGGAGAATTAAAAAAAGGGCACGCGGTTAGCCTGCCCAGTCAACTTTTTTTTTAATTATGCTACCGAGGATTTCTACAACAAGTATCCGATGCTCGATTCAACATCCGAAAGGGTAAGACTGTTCACTGAAAAATAGAAGGAGAATAAATAGAATGAGAATCAGCGAGAAAGCGCTTTTCACGCACTCTCGCTGGTCCTCGAATTGAGAAAGGAGGGTGCGGCCGAGATTGAATCACACAAAGAAAACAGTCTGCTCGATTAAAAGGCAAGGAGGTTGTTCTTCCCCCCCACCAATTGCCGGGCCAGGTCGTCGGCCTGAAGCAGGGTCGTCTCGGGAAGAGCGTCCATGGAAGGTCCGACGCCGCAGACGCGAAGCAGGTGACTTTCGCCGAAGCCGAGCCACTTGAGAAAGGCGTCGTAACGGGGAAAGATATCGGCGAAGAGTGTCTCATCCGGATGCCCCTGGGTGATGACGAAAACCAGCTTCTTGGGGGAAAGGCGGCTGGGGCTGGGATTGGTCAGATAATCCGCCTTCAGATAGGAATAGGTCCGGTCCATGAAACCTTTAAGCTGGGCGGTCATGTCACCGTAGTAAACCGGCGTCGCCAGGAGCAGTACGTCAGCCTCCGCCACCGCGGCAAGCACCTCGGTGAGGTCGTCGTTGAGGATACAGTTTTCCTGCCCCTGCTTGCAGGCGTAGCACCCCTGGCATCCCCGATAGGTAAGTCTGTTCAGCTCGAAACTCTTGATCTCCGCGCCCAGGGCGGCCGCCGTCGCCTGAAAACGGCGGGCGATGGTGCAGCTATTTCCCTGGGAGCGAGGGCTCCCCAAGAGGGTGATTATTTTCATGATCTACTCCTTCGTAGGATTAATTGGATCATGCCGGCGACGCTCCAACATTGCTGATGTACCATTGAAGGGCGGCGTCCAGCCCCTGATTAATAGTGTGGGTAGGGTCATACCCCAGTAGTCTGCGCCCTTTGCCGATGTCAGCCTGGGAGTGAAGCACATCCCCCTGGCGGAAGTCGCGGTGAATCGGCCGGGCTCCGGCCAGATGAGGGTAATGAGGGAGGAGCCGCTCCCGAAGCATGGCGTACAGTTCGTTAAGGGAGGTCCGAGCGTTCAACGCAGTATTATAAACCTGGTTCACCGCCTCGGGTTCGCCGGCCGTGGCGGCCAGGATATTCATCTGAACCACGTTCTTCACGAAACAGAAATCCCGGCTGGTCTCTCCGGTGCCGTTAATGTAAACCTGCTCCCCCTTGATAAGCGCCGCTATCCAGCGGGGGATGACGGCGGCGTAGGCTCCGTCCGGGTCCTGACGGGGACCGAAGACGTTGAAATAACGGAGACCAATCGTCTGGATACCGTAACTCCGGGCAAAGACGTCGGCATACAGTTCGTTCACGTACTTGGTCACGGCATAAGGGGAGAGCGGCTTACCGATGACATCCTCAACCTTGGGAAGCCCCGGATGGTCCCCATAGGTGGAACTGCTGGCCGCGTAGACCATCCGTTTCACCCCTTCGTCCCGCACCGCCACCAGCATGTTCAGGGTGCCGTTGACGTTGTTGTCGTTGGTAGTAAGTGGATCTTCCAATGAGCGAGGAACCGAGCCGAGAGCCGCCTCATGGAGTACGTAGTCGACCCCGCGACAGAGACTCCGGCAGAACTCCAGCTCCCGAATATCCCCCCGGGCAAAGGTGAACCGTCCCCACTGCTCCGGGGTCACCAGGTTTTTGACCTGCTCCAGGTTGCTCTGCTTCCCGGTGGAAAAATTATCCAACCCCGCCACCGTCTGATCCAAACGGAGGAGCTGCTCCAGCAGGTTCGAACCGATGAACCCGGCGCAACCGGTAACCAGCCACCTTTTGGGCGCCCCCCGCAACTCTCTTTGCACCTCATCATATCTGCTCAAAACGCCACCTCCACAGTCGGGGACAGGAAAAGCCGGGACCGGGGACCGGGGACCGGCCTTTCCGGCCTTTACAGCCTCCAGATCTGCACTCCGTTGTTCACGAACTCATCACGGCCATAGATCCCCTTGACATCGATGAGAACCGGATTAGCATAGGTGAGATGGCAGATGTCGTGAACGGTCAGCGCCCTGAACTGGGCATGAGCCACCGCCACAACTACCGCCACCGCGGGCTTCAACGCAGTGAACGGTATCAATGTCACCCCGTATTCATGCTTTGCCTCATCCGGATCCGCCTGGGGATCACAGGTCTGCACCTGAATGCCGTACTCTTCCAGTTCCCTGATGATATCCACCACCCGGGTATTTCGCACGTCGGGGCAGTCCTCCTTGAAGGTAAGCCCCAGCATGGTGACCCGGCACCCCACGATGTTATGACCGGCGCGGATCATCTCCTTGATGGTCTGGCGGGCGATAAAGGTCCCCATGCTGTCGTTGATCCGGCGACCGGCCAGGATCACCTGGGGGATATAACCGACTTTTTCAGCCTTGTGGGTCAGATAGTAGGGGTCGACACCGATGCAATGCCCCCCCACCAAACCCGGCCGAAACTTGAGGAAGTTCCACTTGGTCCCCGCCGCATCCAGGACCTCGTTGGTGTCGATCCCCAACCGGTCAAAGATAAGCGCCAGTTCGTTCATGAGAGCGATATTCAGATCCCGCTGGGTATTCTCGATGACCTTGGCAGCCTCAGCCACCTTGATGGAGCCGGCCCGGTGAACACCGGCGGTGACCACCGATTCGTAGACCTGAGCCACGGTTTCCAGCGTGGCAACGTCCTGGCCCGAGACCACCTTCATTATAGTCGTAAAGGTGTGTTCCTTATCACCGGGATTGATCCGCTCCGGGCTGTAACCCACCGTAAAATCCGATCCGCACTTCAACCCCGAAACCTTCTCCAGAACGGGGACGCACTCTTCTTCCGTGGCGCCTGGATAAACCGTCGACTCGTAGACAACGATAGCTCCAGGTTTAAGCGCCTTCGCTACGGTTTCCGAAGCCTTCAAGACCAGCCCCAGGTCCGGCACATGGGCCTCATCCACCGGTGTCGGGACCGCCACAATATGAAAGTCGGCGCTTCGGAGATCGTCAATCTGGTCGGTGAAGAGTATGTCGGCGCCGGCCAGATCTTCCGAGGTTACCTCGCCGGTCCGGTCGTAGCCGCTACGAAGCTCCTGGATCCTCACCGGGTTGATGTCGAACCCCACCGTCCGACGAACCTTACCGAAGGCAATCGCCACAGGCAAACCCACATACCCCAACCCCACCACTGAAATAATTCGATCCATGCTCATAGAATCACCTTCCTCCTCATTATTCCGACACATCCGCCCCACATGGTGGCCACCACTTTCATGAGGGTAGAAATTTTTGGAACAACGGATAAAAATCCTGAATAAACGTATTCGCGGCGGCCAGCTTCCCCTGCTCGTCACCCTCGAAAGCAATAGATATCCTGATAAAAGTGGCGTCCCGCCGACGGGAGGTAATGGAACTCCGGATCTGGGCCAGCTTCAGACCAATCTCACTGGCAATCGCCTCGTCTCCCGGGGCACGAAACCAGTAGACGAAGAGCTCCCTCTTCCCCCCTTTCTGGTACACCGCCTGAACAGTGGGAATCTCCTTCCCCCCGACTTTCAAGGAGACAACCCGCTCCGACAATTTGAGCCATCCCCCTCCGGGAAGACAGTGCTTGGGTGAGTGAATCTCTCCCCCACCCTTACCGCCACCGTGATATCCAAGATAGAGTTCCACCTTCTCCCCCTGACCGTTCACATACTCGGCGGAGAGATAATCGGTGGGCTTGAGCACCTCAAGGATTTCCTTGCTGAATTCTCCCCGTGATAGCTGGCGCCATGGACCGTTGGTCACGGGAAATTCCCCCAGGGGAATAGTTGCCGGAACCATGAGATCCTTGTGCAGGGTAACATAGAGCCCCGCGACAGCCATGAGTAGATAGACTACCATGAATCGCCATGACTTGATCATTTTCCCCCCCTGTTCAAAAGCGCTCCCAGTCCGGCCATGAGCAGAAGCGCCACGGCAAAGACAGCCAACCCTGCGAATTCATGAAAAAAACCCTCGGCAGCTTTGGCTCCCCAGTACTGGGCAAGAATCCCGGTTCCCATGACCCTTACTCCGTTGGTCAGGATGGCAATGGGAATAGCGGCGACAATAATGATGACCCTTTTAATGGTTCCCTTTTGGGTAATGAGGGCAAACGCAGCGGCCAGGGCCAGCAAGGAGACCAGCGACCGGATGCCGCTACAGGCGTCGGCCACCTCCAGCGTCGTCTCGGGTAGAATAAGGATATTTCCCTCGCGAATGATGATCACCCCCATGAGCTGCAGGGCATCCACTGAGTATTTGGCGACCAACTGTTTGAGAGGGAATGCAATGGAGTCGTAAACAATATAGGGGAGCGGAACCATGAAAAAGAGGTAGAGCACCGGCAACAACATGATCCGGAACACCTTCATACCGAAAAAATAGAGAATCATCCCGGCAAGAAGCACGATAAGGGATGATCGCATGGTATACAATTCGAAGGCCAGATACCCGGCGCAAAGTTGCAGCAGGCCGAAGATAAGGAGAAGAATTCCGAAAGCGGACGGCGCCGACTCTGTCTTCATCAACTCTTCGCGCCGTTCATAGAGAAAATAGGCGGCGATGATCGGCACGATAAATCCATGAGAGTAATTGGGGTCGTTATACCACTGTTCCACCATGGACGGCACGATGTTATAGTACATCAACACAAACAACGGCAGCAGAAGAAAAAAGAGAACACGGTGGGATCTGAAACTTTCGGCGAAACTCATCTGCACCTCACACAATCAAGGAATGGGAGCAACGGGATGACAACTGCATGAAACAGGCTCTGTGTCAGGGGCGTTCTGTTAGTTTTTGGCAACATACACGGGAAAAACATCCCTTGCAACATTTTTCACGACAGATACCGCTCCACGCCACGCCGGCGCGCTTTCACGGCCGGAACGCAAAATACAAAAACAGCCACCGTCATATGACAAGTGGCTGTTTTTGTGCAGTGTAATTGGTCGGGGCGACAAGATTCGAACTTGCGACCACTAGACCCCCAGGAGGGCACTTTTGACCATAACCACTAACAATTACTTGCCTTTGTCTCTCATTAATTTCTTGGCTGCAAGAAACTCTTCGAACTTTTCCGCGTCTTTGCGCCGGGATTCCAGCATTACATGGAGGTATCCTTGGGTGGTGCCGATGTCGGCATGGCCCAGGTCTTGTCTTACGTTTTCCAGGCTTTCACCGGCTTCCAGGGAGCGGGTGGCGTGGGCATGCCGGAAGAGATGGTTGTAAATACGCAGGGATATCCCGGCTTTTTCGGCGGCGTTCTTGATGGCTTTGCTAAGGTCTTTATAGGGTTGCCCGGTATCCGGATTGACCAGGAGCCCCCCGCTCTTGACTTCGGCCAGCCGCTTTTCCAGTGCTTGACGCAAGCGATCGGTCTTGATGATGACAAACCGCTGTTTGCGCCCCTTTCCTATCACCGACATGGCGCTATCGTCAAGCATTACATCCTTGGTTTGTAGATTGAGCGCTTCATCGCGGCGCAGGCCTGCGTCATGGTAGAGGAGCAGGGCCAAGTAGGCCGCGTCGTGAAGAAGGGGCAAGAGCCGGTCTATTTCGTCCAGGGAAGGAAGAATCGGGTGAACCTTGGGTAGACGCTTGAATTTGGGCAGCGGAAACATCAGGGGGAGCATGTGTGCCTTGGCGACACAGTAGGTCAGAAATGCAGAGAAATACTTCAGTTCGGTGTTGATGCGCCCCTTGGAGATGGGTTTGGCTGGGGCGTAGATCTTGTTGGGATCACGCTTGCCGGTGATGGGTGGTCGCCATAGGTCTTTGCTCCGGCTGTCCAGGTACTGTTCACAGAGGGGCAGGGTCAACCGGGAGAGATGCCAGTCGCCGAAATGGGCCATGAGTTTGACGGCGGCGTATTGGATATCGATGATGGTGCTTTCGGTATGATCCCGTGCGTAATGGATAAGGAAGTCGGGCCAGACGTCTATTACCTTGGGATCGTGACCGACGGGGGTGTTGTTCGCCTGGCGGCGGCAGGCCAGCTCCAGGGTGTGGGCCTGGGCTTCGGTAACGTCATCGACAACTACTTTGACCTGTTTCCCCTTGCGGCCCTTGGGGTAAAAATCGAGAATGAATTTGTTGGGGACGATGTCGCCGGTTTTCTTGTCGCGGTAGGGGCGGACGGACATGGCGGGCTCTAGCGATAGACTTCGCGTCGGTTGCCTATCTTGACGACGAGGACGGTGATGGTGTCGCTCTGGTAATCAATATCACCCTTGGTTGCGAGGTCTCCGCTCATTTAGGCGAAAAACGTCTTGACGATCAGGGCGACGACCCCGCTGATAATCAAGCCATTCATCCATTTCAGCAGGGTTATCTCCGATGCCAGACGCATTTCCGTCTCGCGTAAATCAGCTTTAGTCGCGACTTCGGCTTCGGAATGTGCGTCCCGGAAGGCTTCGGTGATGGCTATGGCCTGATTTTCGCTCAGCCCTGATTCTTTAAGCCTGGTGACGAACTTCAAGGTATCAAACGTGATGGTTGCCATGGTTTTCTCCTCTCTCTACACATCTCTTAGCAGAGTAGCAAGCAAGAGCGGGGGCTGTAAAGCGATAGTTTGGTGCGTTCAGGCGGCTTTCCGTTCTTTTTTCAGCTCTTGAAGCAGTTTGTAGTCTTCAATAATATTTTCCACAGCTCGTTTTTCGTCTTCGCTCAGGTCCTTGGTTTGTTGATAGATCTTCAAGTCCATCGCCGACAACACCACCGCCTGCCCCTCCCCGCTCGAACCAGCTCCCTCACCCCGCTTCATCTCCCCTTCGCCAGTCATAACCCATTCTTCTCTGATACCGAGAGGAGCGCACAAAGATTTCAGAAAACGAGTATTAAGTGACGCCTTTCCTGACAACAAATCACTAGCTCTACCGTTAGAATATCCAGTAATTTTAATAACTTCAGTAACTCTACCCCACTCTTTAATCCCGACACTATCAAGAGCATCGTAGAGCCGAAGCAAAGAAATCTCTTTTTCAGAACTTTTTTCTGTTGACATATCTCTGTTTCCGAGTATTCTTAGCACACCACACAGGGACGGGGGAAACAACACCACTTCAAAGGAGCAAGACGGAACTACTACTTGAGAAGCCCGAGTAATTCAGAGTGCGCATGTATTTCTTGAGCAAAATCTTTTTCGTTGCCCGCCAAGTTAGAAAATATTTTATCAAAAAGATTGTCAGTCCTTTCATAGATGGTTGTTGTCATTAGCGCCGACCTAATAGCCTTTTTACCTTCTAATGTTTTACCGGTAGCATGCAGATAGCAACCCAAGACAAAGAGGTTTCTCAAGGCAGTACCTACATTGTCGGTGAAACCTGCATCAAATGCTGTGTCAATTATTTTAAATTCTTTTTTAGTCAACATGAAAGGAGTCTCCTATGCCTAAGAGTGTAAAAATTGTTATCAGCGGTGCAACTATGTCCGGAAAAACCAGAATCCTCAATATTATTGGTGAAGCACTCCGTAACTCTGGTTTCAATGTGGAAGCAACGGACGATGTCGGTGATATCTCCGAGTTCAAGCCCTTTCTCACGGGTCAACTTGATGACCGTCTCATTTCAATTTTTACGGTACTCACACCCTTCTCTCAGGTCGAGTAGTTAAAGGAGTGCCGCCATGGAAGAAACCAAGTTCAAACGCTGTCCAGTTCTCCTGCAACGTCTGCTGATGGTGCAGCAAGCGGTAATCCTCAACGGAGCCACCGAGGACGCTGTTGATGAACTGCTGAGACTCTTTCAGGTACTCCAGATCAAGTTGCCCGATTTAATGGTGACCCCAATTACGCAGGTTTCACCACAGGCTGACGAAATCTTGGTCAAAGCTCTTGATGCCAGAGATGACTATTTTAAAAAAATACAACCTTTCCGCCAAGATATTATTGAAAGAGGTTTGTGGCTAGCCGATGCCGACTCGGCACAAAAATATTCTCTTAACCCTTCGCTTATGGCTATGGGCAAGGTTTATTCTTTCTTTTTATTCGAGTTACGTCGTCTTGGAGTTTCTCCGCGTATGCGGCGCTTGCTTGTCGACCGGCTGCGAAGGTTGCCACTGTCTTCGCCTCAGTCTTGCTCAACTTCAAATAACACCCGCAGCCAGGGCAACGAAGACCATCAGGATGCAGGATCATGACTTCTTCACACTCCGGGCACTTCGTCGGTGGCAACTCTTCACTCATTACTGCGACTCCTCACACTTTTTAGCAATCATCAATATTCTTAGCACAGTATCTAAAGGAGCATCACATGTCAAACGTTCTTCATCGCGATGAATATGACTGGTCTCAGTTTCTTAAAATTCTGAGGGATAGGGGTATCAGCGTGAAGGCCTGGGCTGAAGAGCATGGTCTGGCAATGTCATCGGTCTACAATCTGGCCGCCGGATATTGGCTGGGCCAGGCTAACGGCAAGCGCGGGGATGCGGTTATCGAGGCGGCGTTGGCCGATGGCCTTATTTCGGTGAGAGTGCGGAAAGCGGATAGCAAGCGCCCGTCAGAAGCTTAACTTTAAGTTGTTCAACGTCAATGTATTTTTTTTACTTTTAAGGGGCGCATAGTGACGGTTGGCGAATCTCTACAGTTGGAACGGTTGGAGCGCAAGGTGGATGCGCTGATGGAGCTGCTCCACGGGAAGCTGGCGGAGACGGACAAGACGTTGCGCCAGGTGGAGGGGCTATTGACGACGACCCCCAAGAAGAGCGGCCTGATGAGCCAGCAGGAACTGTTGACGGTGATCGCAAATCAGGACCCCTTGAGCGCGGTGAAGAAGCGGACCAAACGGAGCAAGGCTGAGGTGGCGCGGATACTGTTGTGGTTAGTTATGGCGGTGGCCACGGTTCTATATGACGGCAAAGGGGAGCGATTATGATGGCGATTCATTACGGCAAGAGGGTCAGCACGACAGATAGGAGTTTGTCAGCGACGATGGATGTGGCCATGTGCATGGATGTGGTCAAGCCGATGGGTAGTTTGCGGCTGACTATTTCGGTGTCCGAGGTGACTTGCAAGCGGTGTCTGAGTTTTATCAAGCGGAGTCAGGGGGAGGTTTAAGATGGGACCACGTCTGGAGGAAGCGCAAAAGATGAACGTCCAGGAGATTCGGCGGCTGATGCAGCGGCAGGTGGAGCCGGTGAAGCGGGTGGCATCCATGCGCTGCGTCTGGTATGCGCTCATCATCGCGACGGTGGCGGCGGGGGCGATGGATAGTTGCCACCGGGGCCATGAGGCGCAGGCGGCCTGGCGGAGGCAGCCGACGGCGGATGCAGTGCAGTTATCCGGTGATTATCCGGTGACGCGGCGGGACTGGAGCGCCATGCAGGAAGAAGCCATCGCCCGGGAGTACGGCAAAATAGCGGGGGAGCGGTGATGACCCTGGCGCTGATTGTCTACGGTGGCGTCTTCGTGTTGTTCTTGGCGTTTGTGGTCATGGTTGCCTTGGCCTGTCAGGTGGAGAAATGAGTAGTAAAACACCAACACTTTTCGAGGAATACCGACAGACGATGACCGAGGCTATCAATATGACCACCGTATCCATGCAGGAGTACGGTGCAAAATATGACCATTGGGTAATTGCATACTCAGGGGGCAAGGATTCGTCGTGTGTGGCTACACTGATTCCTCAATTGATTGAAAATGGAAATATCCCTAAACCTAAATCTCTGACAGTCCTCTACGCAGACACTCGCATGGAGTTGCCGCCTTTGCAAAACTCAGCAATGGCCGTAATGGATCGGCTCAGAGATATCGGGGCAGATTGCCGGGTGGTTCTCCCGCCAATGAAGGATAGATTTTTTGTTTACATGTTCGGCAAGGGAGTACCTCCACCGTCAAACACATTTCGCTGGTGCACGTCTCAGATAAAAATAGAACCGATGATGGAAGCACTGGCAGAGTTGAGAGGAAAGTATGGCAAGAAATTCTTGATGCTCACCGGTGTTAGGGTGGGCGAGTCGGCGCAGAGGGATGCACGCATTGCGCTATCATGTGGGAAAAACGGGGCCGAATGTGGCCAAGGGTGGTTTCAGGCCACCACCCCAGAGAAGGTAGCCGACACGTTAGCGCCGATACTTCACTGGCGGGTTTGTTTTGTGTGGAAGTGGCTCAGGCAATGGGCGCCCATAGGAGGATTCCCCACGGAGCGGGTAGCGGATTCTTATGGGGGAGACGAGGCCGAAGAGGTTAACGCGCGGACGGGGTGTGTAGGCTGCAATCTGGCTAGCAAGGACACAGCGCTGGAAACTCTCTTGAAAGAGCCTAGATGGGCGTATCTCCGCCCATTGATGAGATTACGGCCACTGTATGCGGAACTCAAGAAACCCCATAACCGTCTCAGAAAAATCAACGAGCGCACCAAAAGCGGGGCACTGTCTAAAAATCAGGGCCGCATGGGACCGCTCACCATGGATGCCCGCCGGTGGGGCATGGACGAGGTTATCAGCATACAAGAGGCAGTCAACGTAGGCGCAAGGGCAGCAGGAGACCCTGAATATTTCCTGATAAATGCGGAAGAGAAGGCTGCCATAGAGGAAATGATATCCGCCAACACATGGCCGCAGAAATGGACAGGTGATGAGCAGAATGCCAACGCACCATTTGATGAGAGAGATTCTGTGTCTGGATGGTCACAGGGTTCAATGTTTACGACACAAGGAGGGTGACATGAGAGGTTCGGCCCCTCCGCTGGATACGGCAGGTTCCGGTAAAGTGAAGATCTACACTCAGGACGAAATTAACGCCGTGGCCCACAGCATCACTCCGGTGAACAGTATCCCTCTCTACCGGCACACCCGGACGGTTTATCCACAGGACGGGAACTTGGGGGTCAGGGCGAAACTGAACAAGCGGGAGATGGGGCGATGAGCCGGAAGGAAGCGGTAGGGAGGATTGATTGCCCGCTCTTCAAGAAGCCGGTGGGGTGCGGGGAGCATTGCGGATTCTGCTACGCGGAATATGAGGAGCAGTTCAAGACGCAACTACTGAGGACCATTACTTATTGCGGGTTGGCCAGTGAGACCCTCAGGAAAGTGGTGACGGGGAGCGGATCATGACGTTGATGGAGTTGCAGGCGGAGATGAAGGAGAGGCGGCGACAGGCTTTTCACCGGGAGCGGGCGTGGTGGTGGTTCGGGCCGACGGGTAAGATCAAGATCGGAGTGCTGCAGGGGCTCGGGGACAGCTGGATCGTGGGGCATATCAAGGAGAACGGCGCCCGGAAGAAGTTGAACAGCTCTCAGTTGGCGAAGTATCAACCCAGCACTGATCCGGACCGGCTGCTGAAGATCGTGGAGGAGTGGGCGAAACAACGGGAACTGCAGGAGGTGCAGTGGTGAGCGGTAACGGGCATTTTAACAGCGGGCATGTGTTTGGTCGGGTGACGGAAGTGGAGGAGTTACTGAGCAGCGGCGGGAAGCCGTATCTCTCCATCAAGATGAATGTGAGCGGGGCGAAGTCGGGACAGGCTACGGCGTTTTGCCGGGTCTGGGGAGAAAAGCGGTGCCAGGATTTCATGGGGCTGTTCAAGACGAAGCCGGCGGCGCTGGTGCTGCGGGGGATGATGACCAGCTATTGCGATGACGAGAAGAATATTTTCTATAACAACTTTACCTGCTTTTCGGCGGAGGCGACGACGGCGGAGGCGCGGGCGGTGTTCATCCTGCGGGGTGAGGTTGACCAGGTCACGGCGACGACGGATGGCGGGCAACGGGTGCTGCTCCGGGTGATCCGGGAGGCGAAGGATGCTTATCAGGAGTCTTCGGAGCTGTTTGAGCTCTGGCTGCAGGGTGAGAAGTTGTTCGACGCCGTGGCGGCCGGTCAGGATATCGAGGTGAAGGGGATGATCCGCCAGGGGGAAGTTGACGATTTCTATGGCGGCGGAGATGGTCCGGTGCGGGCGTATGTGGATAAGCTGAAGATCCTTTCCCCGTTCTAGGTTCTAGGTTCCATGTTCTACGTTCTACGTTCTACGTTCTACGTTATCTGTGCGGGTTTACGGGAGGGGTTATGAGTGAGGCGCGGGAGAGAAATCCCCGGTGTCCCCGGTGCGGCGGGGCTTTGAAGTTCGAAACCTGTATCGTGGGGGGAGATGAGATGTATGCGGTGGAGGATGAGGCGGTCTGCATGAATTGCAGCCGGCGGTTCGCCCAGGTGAAGCTTCTTCCGGCGTTGCGGGTGATATCCATGGAGGAGATGCGGCAGCATAACGGCAATTATGCCGCTCCTGCCGAGCCACGCGCACCACGATCAACTAAGCCCTGCCGGGTGGTGGAGTGCGGCAACCGAGTGGTTTATTACTCTGTCAGCGGCCTCTGCGCCCATTGCGCAAAGAAGATGGAGATCTGGGGACGGAGCTCGAGCACGAAAGCTGTCCCGTTTGTGCCGCATCCTGATGTAGCGGAAATGCTGATGTTGAACCCGGCCAGGAGTTTACAGCATGTCGGGTGAGGCGGTGGTGCTGGAGATGGCCAAGCGACTGGAGGCGGTGTTGCGGGATAAGTTCCCCCACTGCCTGCGCGATCCGGTGTTCTTCTGGGAATTTTGCACGACGGAGCAGGCTGCTGTGCATGTCCGGTTTAAGGCGGCGGAGAAGGAGATGGACGAGTTGTTAAACAATGGCGAGGGAGAGAAGGCGAAACCGTTTTGTCAGGTCTGGGGGAAGCTGTATCTGGAGTTGGCCCGGGCGTTCAGCGGGAAGATTCTGGGGGGAGCATGAGGTTTCTTTTTCCGAAAACGCGGTTTGTGGACACGGTTAATGAACGTGTTCAGGCCCACAAGATTTTCGATGAGGCTCTGGAGCTGGACTATGCTCATCTGCATCTGGAGTCTGATGAGCGGAAGGCCTCGGAGGCTCTAGACGTGATGCAGGCAGCGGAAACGTATTTGCGGCAGCTGGAAGGGCGCAAGGGGCCAGGGTGGCTGGAAGACCAGTTTCAGGCGCATATCAAGAAGCTGACAACAAGGGGGAGTTATAACTGTGAGGTACTGAACCGATGACCGCCAAGGAAGCGAGGTATGTCAGGAAGCTGGAGATCAGGGTGGCCGAGCTGGAGCGACACTTCGAGATTGCCCACCGCTCCGGTACTGATAACTTCATCGCGCTCTTTGAGACCCGCACGGCGTTGAAGCAGGCGTTTGAGGCGCTGGAAGAGTGCAGCGGGATCATGTACGACTGCATCAAGAACGATCCGCATTTTATGGCGAGAGATGTTGAGTCGTAGGTTGGAGTGAGGTACGAACCCCAACGTATCAATGTTGTTATGGCTGATTCAGGGGATGTTCCTCCAGCCACTGACGGAGAGCGTCATTCATCCTCGTCTGCCACCCTTTGCCGGTGGCCTTGAACGCATCCAGGATGGAGACATCAAAACGTACTGTCTGTGATGCTTTGACCCCGCTGCCCAACACCCTACCAGGACGAATAACTTTTGCTCCCTGCATCAAGGTTGCCGATTCAAACCAGGAATCGGTTAGTTCGGGAGCATCATCAGGATCAACCCACGTACTGCTTGTATCTGCTGATTTCGCGTTCATTGGCATACCTCATGGAAATAATACGTCGCGCGGAGCGGCGCTCTGTCCAGACCAGCACCACGGTTCTGCCGGAAAGGATACCGATACTTATAAAACGATCTTCTCCATAGTCAACCCGGAGATCGGGGGCGGTGCAGTGCCTGCCGGCGAAGACCAAACCCGATTCGGCAAAGTCAAGACCTCGTTCGAGTAATGTTTTATCCCGTTTTGTCTGATCGAATTCAATGTTCATGATTGTATTTGTAACAACAAAATCAATCACTGTCAACTAAAAAAGTTACTACAAAATAAGACACAATTACCGGTCGAGGTATAACATGCATTCTTATAAAATTTTCCCTGCTCTGCTGATCTGCCTGGATGTCTTGGCGGCGGTGGGGTATGGCATAGGCGGGGACGGCGAGTGGCGCAAGGTGGTGTATTGGCTGGCGGCGGCGGTATTGACAACAGTGGTGACCTTCTGATGGCTGACGACTTCTCTCGTATCAAGGATATCCTGAACCCGCGCCTGGCGGAGATCATCGCCGCCGAGGCGGGCCGGACAGTGAAGAATGTAGGCGCCCAGCGGATGCTGGATGAATGCCCGTTCTGCGGTGGCCATGATTGTTTCAATGTCCAGGGAGGCGGTTGGAAATGCTTTCAGTGCGACGACGATAAGAAGGGTGATCTGTTCACCTTTCTGGAGGAGTACGGCAAGACGGACAGGAAGGGGGCGCTGGAGCGGGGGGCGAAGCTGGCGGGGATCACGCTGGAGCAACGGGGTCGGGCCAGGAAGCCGCCGGCGGTGGCTGACCAGCTCCGGCTGGATGCCGCGGCGTATTATCATGGCGCCATGCTGGAGAACGGCGGCAAGGCGTATCTGACCGATACCCGCTGTCATACTCTGAAGACTCTGGAGCTGGAACAGGTGGGATTCTCCGATGGCCGACTCCTGGATCATTTGCGGAGCAAGGGGTTTCCTGACATGGAGATCCTGGAGTCCGGTCTGGTGAAGGAATCGGAGATCGAAGGGCGCAAGGTGTTGCGTGATTTCTTCGGGAAGGGGTTTGTGGTCTTCCCTCATATGTCCCAGGGGAAGGTGCTGCACTTCACCATGAAGGACCCCAACAAGAAGTACGCCTACCAGCTCCCCAACGAGAAGCGGGACAAGAAGTGGCTGTTCTATGGTCAGGATGTTCTGGACCGCCATGACGAGGTGATTCTCGTGGAGGGGGAGAATGACCGGCTACAACTGCTGAACGCCGGTATCCCCTATGTCATCGCCATGATCGGCCAGATATCGGACGACCAGGTGAAGGGGCTGTTTACCCGGTGCAAGGGAAAGCATCTGTATCTCTGGACGGATAACGACGGCGCGGGCCGGACCTATATCCGCAAGATCTGTCGTGCCTTGAAAGACGCCACGGTGAAGGTGATCGTCTACGGCAAGGCGGAGGATGATCCCGATTCGTATCTGAAGGGGTTCGAGGGGGACCGGAAGCGGGAGATTCGGCGGTTGCAGGCGGATGCGGTGGATTACGCCACCTGGGAGATCAACCAGGCGCTGGAGTTCACGTCGCTGGAGATCCGGCTGGCACACCTGAAGGCGCCGGGGGGAGACGCCAAGGGGAATGTTTTTCGGATCATCGGACAAAAGGTCCTCATCGAGCAACAGACCTATATCGAGAAGCTGGAAAAGCTGGGGTTCAGCCGGAAGGCGCTGGAGCAGCAGCTTGATTTCTCCCAGGACCTGATCAAACAGATTTCCGAGTACAAGGAGATGCTGACCAATCCCCGGGAT
>CAIYUY010000305.1 GCA_903929485.1 uncultured Desulfuromonadales bacterium | reverse complement strand
GTTGCCGGTCAAGGTTGGCGCTGTCGGCTGGGTAGCAATGCCACCGTAAACAATAGACTGTGCTGCCACTGCAGAGCCACCGTTACTGATGAAGGTGACTGAGTAGCTATTGATTGTCCACTTTGCGTATATGGTGGTGTTTGCGGTGATCGGTGTGGTGAAGCTGAATACCGTGGTTAGGGCGACATCGGAGTACCATCCAGCGAAGGTGTTGCCGGTCAAGGTTGGCGATGTCGGTTGAGTTGCGGTACTGTTGTAGCTTACTGCCTGGCTGGCCACCACTGAACCGCCATTGCTGTTAAACGTAACGGTGTAGCTGTTTGCCACCCACTTTGCGTAGAGAGTGGTGTTGGCTGTGACCGGTGTGGTGAAGCTGAACACCGTGGTGAGAGCGGCATCGACATACCAACCATCAAAGATGTAACCGGTATGGATGGGGACTATCGGCGTAGTCGCGGTGCTGCCATCGACAACAGTCTGACTGTTTACTGCGGCGCCTCCGTTACTGTTGAAGGTCACAGTATAGTTCATCGATCCCAGTCCACTCAAGGCCACTGAAACAGTTGGTGATGTCGGGTCATTAGTATTAATAAGCAAATTAGAATTTTTTAATCCTAATACACTTGGCTTGAATGAAACTAACATTGAGCACTTGCCATTTGGGACAAGTACACCTGGAAGCGCTCCGCAGCCACCTACCCCTAATATAAAGTCAGCACTAACGGTCGCCGTACCGATCACTAGATTTGCTGTGCCATTATTTGAAACTATCAATGCGGCAGGATAAGACTGCGTTCCTACACCAATACTGCCGAAATTCCAGGATAGTGGAGACAGACTCATAGATGGGGTGCCGGTGGGCGGGGTGTACAATTCGGCGGTGGATAATGTGCCGAAACCGCCGGAGCCTCCAGCGATAAGTACCTTGCCATTGAGGAGCAAGGTCGCGGTGTGATTCTTACGTGCTCCGGTCATGCTGCTGATAAATGTAAACGTTCCTGTCGCCAGATCGTACATCTCAGTTCTCGATAATATAACGATAGTGCCGCTAAGACCTCCAGAAACAAAAACGGTGCCGTTGGGGAGCATGGTCGCACAGTGATTTGTATGCAATGTGGTCATGTTGCCGGTACTGGTAAACGTGCCGGTTGCCGGGTCATATAACTCGGCGCTGGCATCGCTACTCCCGCCAGCGATAAGGACCTTGCCAGTGGTGAGCAAGGTCGCAGTATGCGCTGAACGTACCGTTATCATGCTACTAGTTGCTGTAAACGTGCCGGTTGCCGGGTCATATAACTCGGCGCTGCTGTCGCTACTACCGCCAGCAATAAGCACCTGGCCGTTGGGGAGCATGGTCGCAGTATGTGCTGAACGTGCCGTGTTTATGCTGCCGGTTGCGGTGAACGTGCCGGCTGTCGGGTCATACAATTCGGCGCTGTTGCTACCACTACCACCAGCGATAAGGACTTGGCCGTTGGGGAGCATGGTCGCAGTATGTGCTGAACGTGCTGAGATCATGCTACCCGTTACGGTGAACGCGCCCGTAATTGGGTCATACAACTCGGCACTGGACAACATACCGTTGCTATTACCACCAGTGATAAGCACTTGGCCGTTGGGGAGCATGGTTGCAGTATGCGCTGAACGTGCTGTGGTCATGCTGCCGGTTGCGGTGAACGTACCGATTCCTGGGTCGTATAACTCGGAGCTGGATAAAATACGTCCGTTATTATCACCGCCTGCAATCAGTACCATTCCATTGGGGAGCATGGTTGCAGTATGCGATGAACGTGACGCTGTCATGCTGCCGGTTGCTGTAGGGTTAGCGGCCAGACAGATTGTTGCTCCCATCCCCCCCAAAACAGTCAGTACTCCTATGACGATAAAAACACGTGCAAAACTGTCCATCAAACGCATGAATTCCCCCCCCCTTATCCTATTTCTGATCGAATATCATTTTGTAAGTATATGTCCGGATGTCTTGCGAACCTACAGTGACCTGATCAGCGACAAAGGACTTCGTTGGACAGAGCGGATACTTTCCGTCAGGCAGACGTGTCGCCTGAAAACCCAAAAAACCTTCCCCGTTTGAGTTCACGCCATTACTTCATACTTAAAGTGCGTCCGCCCGACCTTGCCTGGATTGCCGAGTCGTAAAACTCCCCCCTGTGATTGTTTACGATTTTAGCGAATAGTCGAACATGACGAGATGCAATTATCAAAATATTCATTTGATAACATCATGCGATTATGACCATTACTAGCTGCATCTACAGGTGACATATGGAGGATCTCACTAACTCTAGCCGATTTATCTAAATCGCATTTCTGCCTACACAAGTACTGTTTATTATATATTAAACCTTGTGGTGAAGATATTTCCTTGTTCTTTTGTTGAACTTTGCCGATTTTACCCCCTGATTTTACGAGACCGAAGTCAAGTTTTTCACTTCCAGACGTTGCGAGTCCATAGAGAGAGTATTTTTGAAGTTTGTATAAAGTGTTGACCTTATTATTGTCAACAAAGCTGTACTTAATGGCAAGCCCAAAGTCGATACTTATTTTTTTAGCATCGCCAGCAGTGATACATTGGTATGATGATAGAAACGTGACCCGCTCATCGATAAACCTATAGATACTTATCGGTTCTGTCGTGTGGGCAAAGGGGGGCAGCTCAACTGTCTCATCGTTCAGTGTCCTCGTGACCACATAATCCTTATAATACAAAGAAATTGCGTCAATTTTGAGGTATTCACCGGTTTTATTGGTGAAGGAGATATTGTCGCCTTGCAAGTTGACATCGAGATATTTGTCGCTGTTATGGTAATCCGGGATAATATTTGTCAGGTTTCTGCATTTAATGGTTGTTGGAATGGAAATGGCAGGGTGGGGCTGGTTGTTGGCCCAAGCATCTCCCACTTCGATACTGAATCCTGAAGAAGTTTTGTAAAAGCTGTTGAGGTGAATAGTTCGGTATTTCTCGGTAAGCGCTCTGTCGATACTGTCTCGGTCCAAAAATGCCACTGCCTCGGAAGCGCTCATTTTTTCTACTTTAGTCGGAGACTTTCTATCCAAATGACTGATGGTCTGCTCACTTAGGTCTTGTTGTACATAGAGACCGGTCATGTCTCGGGTCGTATAACTGATAGTCAAATCAGAAACATTGGAATTGTAGTTGGCGAGAAGTTCTTTTTCCCGCCGAAGCAAGTATTGGTAGTTTTCCGCAATTTTTTTGTTATCAACTCCGGTGCTTACTTGTGCGATTGCTTTCTGATACTCCTCCTTGTCGAACTCGCCATACCTGATGTGCGCACCGGCGCCAACAATGACATTGAGGAACACTATGAGGTTCTTCTTGCTTACGTTGATCTTCATAAACTCGAAATCCTTGAGGCGTTCGCATTCCTCGGCAGCCTTGTTTGCTGGACTGCCAGTGGCCCAGTACTCGCCACATGACCGGTCTTTAGTGTTGAAATTTGGCGACCAGTTATTCAGGACGACATTCCCTTCCTTCGAGTATGGTGAAATACTCTCAATAGCATACCCATCCTTTCCTTTTACAACTTTGGCATACAGGGTTTCACCATCTGGTGGCTGAAAACAGTTAGCGGTATGGCAGAATGCCATGGTGAGCACGAGAGAGATCAAAACAGAGAATTTCCGCATAAGTGGCTCCTGTGAATGCCTCGCTCCTTTGGGATACGGAGCAGGGTGTAACGTAACAATTGCTAGCTGATCTCCAGGTCGTCTATAGCCAGCGGTATACTGGCAACAAAAACCGGCGCACGATATGTAATCCGTAACGCCGGCGGTGGTTTTCAGGTCGCTTTGAACAGTTGAGAAGGTGAAAATGACCGTGCACAACAAACCTTGCGGCTGCACCCCCCATTTTAATAAATGACGGCTACAATAACAGATACACCCTTAATGAACAACCATAATTTCAAGTTTGCGATTTTAATAATCAAGGGCATTGTCAACCGGACATATAGCGATACATTCCTCTACACTTCTACACTGAAAAACATCCATTTCAGTGGTAATACCACTTCAACTGCCAAGGCCTCCGGTTTTCCGGAGTTAAGTTGCAACTCTGTCCGGCTTCTGCATTGGATGCTTCTGAGGTGCTTGGCAACAGTATACACTCCCTACTCAAGCTCCCACGCTATCTCCTTACACCATTTCCATCCAACAGCTTCTTACCATCCTCCCTGATTTCACCGCCCGGCGCCACATGCCGGTACAAAGTTTGCCGAGTCACTCCCAATTCTCGGCACAGATCACCTACTATCGTCTCCGGTTGCCCCATCGCCGCCATCGCCAACCTGATCTTTGCTGTGGTCATTTTGTAAGGCGCCCCCCCGACCCGCCCCCTAGCGCGAGCCGAGGCAAGTCCGGCTTTTGTTCTCTCTGAAATCAATTCCCGCTCGAACTCTGCCAGAGCAGCGAAGATCCCGAACACCAGCTTACCCGCCGGAGTCGTCGTGTCAATCGACGCACCTTGTCCAGTTACGACTTTGAAGCCTATCCCCCTGCTCGTCAGATCATGGACGGTGTTGACCAGGTGTCGCAGGTTCCGACCCAGGCGATCCAATTTCCAGACAACCAGAATGTCTCCTTCTCGGAGAGCCTTCAACGCCGCTTCCAGACCTGGCCGGTTGTCCTGGCTGCCGGAGGCAAGGTCTTGATAAATCCGATCAGCCTCTACCCCCGCAGCAAGCAGCGCATCCATTTGCGGGTCTGTCGTCTGCGACCCGTCGGTCTTTGATACCCTCATGTAGCCGATGAACATGGTCAACCTCCTGGCAAAGCCGTGTCACAAAAACGACCGTATATATGACAGTCGAAAAAGCCATCATCCGTGACTCCTTCTTGTCACTCAACTTGTATTATTATCAATGTATTGCAAACTGTCACTACATTTGTTTATTTGACACAGCACGTGATAGAAAAGGGATCTCGCTGCAAAGACCCCTTTTATTCTGCAAAACTAAAACTACTGAATCCGAAAAACACCTGTCAGCCTTCCAGCACAATTTCGGATGGTATCCCTATATTCTGCCTATACACCGTGTACGGTTGCATTTGCGATTTCAGTGGTAATACCACTGTGAGCTTAACAACCTCTGTCGTAATGCTACGTATAATAACATCATAAATCTCTCCCAGTGGTAATACCACTGATGACAGCACCGCAAACGCACTAAAAAATCTGCAAAAATGAAAACCTAAACTCTTTTGTATTATAAAGAGTTTTTAGGCGTATATAGACGCCTGATTACAGTATGAACTGGCTATGGGTCCTTCGGCATAAGTGCCTTCAATTTTTCGATAGACATCTGAATCACATAGGCCTTCTTTAGACCCAAATACGCTTCATCACGATTTCTACCTGTGGCATTGCAACGCGGTAATTCAGGAATCATAGCATCGTATGCGTTGGTCTTTCTATTCAGGACTATCACAATTGAGTAGTCGGTTTTCTGTTCTTTACGAAGTTGAGAAGTCCGCTCTGGTAGATCTGAGGGTGATGTCCCAAAATATTTTGCATAAAGATTCGGAAAATCCTGACTGAACGCATTGTGGGCTGACGTAGAAATCGAGTCGTACTCATCTTTACATTCAAACAGCACAGGGGCAGATCTCTCTGCGTCGAGACCATGCGCGGAACACCATTGTATATAGCTAATACCGCTTTTTTTCAATGCTGTCGCCAGCGCCGCCGAGATAATGTGCTGTTTTTGCCGTTTACGTTTTATTTTAGCTATTATTCCAGAATTTCGCATAACCGCATAAAGTTTAGTGGCCGTACGATGATGCAAAAGTCTTGCTAACTCGATCACAGAGTACCCATCCATATATGCCCGTCGCAATTCACTCACCAGTAATTCAAATTGTTCACTGGTTTCATCCCAGTATAAGAACTCACTACTCATATGAACCTCGCAATTAAAGTCAGTGTCAATAAAGAAAAACCCCCGAAAATATGGAGGTTTTTCTTTATTAAATTACATCATAATACAGCTACCACAATTTATGTTTTTTCTGCGGTTTTATTTCCGTAATTTGTTTCATGGGCAGACTCTTTCTCCCCCTGAACGTACCGCGATAATCATTAAATATATCTGACCTCAGCGGAATAAGCACAAGAGATAATTTTTTCACCTCACCGGCATAAATATCAAACCAGTGACGGTACGCCGCCTCTGGTAAGAGCTCCGATGCTAAATCGCCCACATTAAGATTGCTAATGGCACCTTTGATATACATTTCACGAGTATCCGGGCCTGCCGTCAGAATTTCGCCCGTTGGGTGAATTTTTTCTATCGTGGTCCAAATCGCCTCAGGTTTGAAATAGCAGTAACCACCGACATCGATACCCGACCAAAAACCCTCCTCGCCAATTCGCGTATTAACGCATTTTGCAATTTCCGCGACAAATTCGTCCCGCGAAAACCACAACATATTGGGCACAAAAATTGATTCGACCGGCCCCCTGTCAACAAGGGAAATCTTTTTCACTGTCGGTTCCGGCATATTTTTTTCAGCTGACAGAGCACGTATTTCATCAATTTCACGAGCACGCGCCCTTCCATCGGCCTCCCTGATTGGACGTGCAAAATAATCCTCCTGGTGTTCTATATGATGCAAACGAACAGCGTTTTCTATCATTTCAAATTCAAGAAGTGCTTTGACATGTTTCATGCCGCGCATGATCATGACGCTTTTAGACGGATGCATATCAGTTTCATAGCACATGTCTGATTTGGACATCGATTTTCCAATATCGTGACACAGCATTGCTATTACGCCGATAACAGCGAATTTTTCTATCCTCATATATTCGCAGGCACTGTTCAGCGTATGTGTTATCAACGTAACCTGTGAAAGCATACCGTAAGTGCCCTTAAATTTTTTCTTCTGATCAGGGTCATTTTTATACATATCAACCACTGAGGGCACATTACCGTTGACATCCAAATATTTCAAAACCTCGACTAACGCACGGAAATGATCCAGGCGCAGACTTTGCAAAGGCAATATGCAATTTGTAAAAAAATCCGTTATCTCCCTGTTGTTAAAAACCGTTTTTGACAGGGCTATCAATTCAGCACGGGCCTCAGATCGTAATATTTTCACCCTGGCCTCCTTCTCCTCACGGATCAATTTTTCCCTCGCCGAAAATGCTCTTGCCTCTGCCACAGCCGTATCCATACGTTCGTTCTCCTCATTTTGGGAGGGCATATACGGCACGCCAATTTCGCGAATGCCAGAGGATATTGCGCTCTGTTTATTTTTATTCGCGCGAACTATCTGATAGAGCCAATATTCGATGATCACAACACAGATAATAATTAAAATTCCGACGTAAAGCATACTAGTCACCTCTAATATATTATTTAACAACCTAGAATTTTAACTAGAACACGACAACAACAAATAAGAAAATTTTTACTCAACTAAAATAAACATTACAACTAATTGCTATTTATTTTATGCTAAATAGCAAACATATTGCTATTTAGATATTTTTTCGTGGTAAATTCATTTCTACTACAATCAATACATATGTTATGATAAATCAGATTTTCCATAAAATCAACACTATAAATTATTGTATTTATCACACTTATTGAAATACCTTGACACATTATGATACACCAAGAAGCACTTTGAAGCAGCAAATAGAGTGTCATCGAAAAACTGCATGTAAATTATAATTGACAAATATGGCTATTTTTATCCGTGTGTAAGTTGAGAAAATAAAAATTTCGAATAGATACATAATGGCACTCGCTGGAATGCGGCATTCTCCGGTTGTTTTCCAAAGGGGAATCTGATACAGATTAATTCCTTATATTGTCATGCTTTTTTATTTTTCCGTCCAAGTAGAAAAAATGAACTCGCAATCCCAGCATCCAGCTACAGCATGCCGCCGCAACTACATTTTCATACAGGATTAGGTGGACGTAGCACCTCCTCATTGTTTCCAACAGATCACGCGGAGTTAGCTGTTGATGGCCCCATCCGCCCCTGCCCCACTATACAACGCCCACATCACCGCCGGCTCTCTGCTGGTCCGTGAGAGTCGGGCTATCGCCGCACTCCTTCTGCAAGACCCCACGCCGGAGCAGTGGCGCCAGGCCATCATCGTTGACAATATTCTGCAAAAATCCGCGCCTTCCAGCTCAATGCGCATGGCGACACTCCTGCGCCAACGGTTGAAATCCATGTCGCCGGAGTTTTTGGAACCAGTTGTCAACTCCTCCCGTGATGTGGCGTTGCAACTGCTGCTGGCTTCCGCCATCAAGCAGAGCCGAATTCTGGCCGACTTCATGCTGCGAATCGCACAAGCCCGCTACCGGGAATTTGCCCGCCAACTCCAACGCCGAGATTGGGATCATTTTCTGGAGGAGTGTCGCCAGCTCGACCCGACCATCGCGCTCTGGAGCTCTTCCACCCAAAACAAAATGAGGGAAGTGGTTTTCCGGATACTCGCCGAAGCAGGCTACCTGGAAAACAGTCGCAGCTGCGTTCTTCAACCGGTTTCGATCCTGCCCGAAGTTCGAACCTTCCTGGAACAGCACCACGAATTCCACCTCCTGAACTGCCTGGACATCTCCCATGAATGACAAACTCAAAGAGCGCCTGAACCAGATCCTGGACCGTATCACCTCTCCGAAGTTGCTGGATAATAAGGTTTTGGGAGGCGAGATCGGTTTTTATGTTTTCGATTATCCCCCGGAAGCGGAATTGGAGGTGCGCCGGCACTTGGAGTTTGTGGTCGCCAAGGCCCGGATGGTGAAGCCTGAGTTGCGAATCGCCACGGTGAACCTGTTCACCCTGCTGATCAATTACCTCCGCGGCCGCAATCTCCTGGACAAGGCGCTGAAGATTCAGCGCGAAAAAGGTGATGCGGAGATGCTTCGGGTGCTGAAGGCGCCGCTACACGAAGAGAAAATCGCCAAAATATTTGTGGAGCAGGCTCGTCCCGACGAACAGGACCTGGTAATCGTGTCGGGAGTCGGGAATGTCTGGCCCTTGCTACGCTCCCATGCCCTGCTGAATAATCTCCAGAAGTTCATGGGTCAAACTCCCCTGGTAATATTCTACCCCGGGCAGTACGACGGGCAGAGCCTGCGCCTCTTCAATATCGCCAAGGATGACAATTATTACCGGGCCTTCCGTCTGGTTGAATAGCCTGCCATACAGTTCCGAGGACTCCATGCATATCAAAAATATCTTTGAAAAAGAGCTGTTCCGTCCCATCAACGGCGTCGTCAAGGCGGATCAACACGATCGGGAAATCGTCTGGCAGGAGTTGGATGAATTCGTCGTCACCAAGGAGCTGCTGCGGCACTTCAACAAGTTCTTCAAGTCGTACCTGGATGCAGTGGATAACCCCAGAGACCCTGTGGTTACCTCCCGGATGGCGGTCTGGATCTCCGGCTTTTTCGGCTCCGGTAAGTCCCATTTCCTGAAAATCCTCTCGTACCTCCTGGATAACCGCCTAGCCATCAATGCCCTCTCCAACGAAGAGCGCTGGGCGGTCGAGTTTTTCGAGGAAAAGCTGGGGGACCCCTTTCTGTTGGGAGAGGTCAAGCGGGCGGTGGGTACCGACACCGATGTCATCATCTTCAACGTGGATAGCAAAGCCGCCAACAAGGATAGTCGCGATGCGATCCTGGAAGTATTTCTCCGAGTCTTCAATGAGATGCAGGGATACTCCGGGGACGTTCCCTACTTGGCCCAGATGGAACGGTATCTGGACGGCAAGGGACAGTACGCCGCCTTCAAGACGGCCTTTGCAGAGCTAGCAGGCGCACCATGGGAAACCGAGCGGGACGCCTTCCTGATGATGCGCGACGAGGTCGTAACCTCGCTGGCGACGGCCCTTCAAACCTCCGAAGACGCCGCGGCCAAATGGTTCGACGGCGCCGACAAGACATTTAACCTTAACATCGAAGGCTTTGCCAAACTGGTGAAGGAGTACCTGGACAGCAAGGGTCCCCAGCACCGGATAGCATTCATGGTGGACGAAATAGGGCAGTTCATCGGTTCCGATACCCATCTCATGCTCAACCTGCAGACCATCGTGGAGGACTTGGGACGGGTATGTAACGGACGGGCCTGGGTGCTGGTCACCTCTCAGGAGGATATCGACGCGGTACTGGGCGAGGTCCGCGGTTCCAAGGCCAACGACTTTTCCAAGATCCAGGGGCGTTTCTACTCGCGTCTTTCCCTCTCCAGCTCCAATACCGACGAGGTGATACAAGCCCGACTCCTGGAAAAGAAGGGAGACGCCCGCCGAGCTCTGGAAGAGCTCTGGGAAATCAAGGGGGATATTCTCAAAAACCAGTTAAGTTTTGTCGGTGGAGCCACGTTGAAGGGTTTTACCGACGCCGACTGTTTTCAGGCCAATTATCCCTTTGCCCCCTACCACTTTCAGTTGGTCCAGAAAGTCTTCGAGTCCATCCGGAAGGCCGGCGCCACCGGCACCCATCTGAGCCGGGGAGAACGCTCCATGCTGGATGCGTTCCAGTCCGCGGCCAAGAACATCGCCCATAAAGAGGTCGGCGCACTGGTTCCGCTCTACGAATTCTATCCGGCCATCGAGAGCTATCTTGACACCATTGTCAAGAAGACCATCGAGCAGGCGGACGAAAACAGCGGGCTGGAATCTTTCGATACCCAACTGCTGCGGGTCCTGTTCCTTATCCGCTACGTGGACATCGTCAAGGCCACGGTGGATAACCTGGTAACCCTCTGCATCACCCAGGTTGATGCCGACCGGCTGCAACTGAAACGGAGCATAGAATCCAGCCTGGCCCGGCTGGAGAAGGAGTCGCTCATCAACAGCAACGGCGACCTCTATTTCTTCCTGACCAACGAAGAGCGTGATGTCACCCGGGAAATCAAGAAAGTGGAAATCGCCGGCAACGAACAGGTGGCCGGGCTGAGGACCATCATCTTTGAAGACGTCCTGAAAGATGACAACAAGGTCCGCTATTCGGTGAACAAACGGGATTACGGCTACAACCGTCTCTGTGACGGCCAGATCTCCGGCGCCAGGGCCGATAATGAGCTGACCCTGGAGATCCTCTCACCGCTGAACGATGAGTATCCGACCTTCAACCCGGCGCACTGCATCATGCGGAGCACCAACAACAACGGCTGCACGGTGATCAAGCTGGAAGAGAACCGGCGATTTTTCGATGAGCTGCAGATGTATCTTCAGACGGATAAATACATCAAACAGAAAAGCGACGCCGCGGCGGCGGATACTCTCAAGAAGATCCTCAAGGAGCGGGCGGAACAGAACCGGGAACGGAAGGGAAGACTGTTGCTGCAACTGGAGGGGCTGCTGCTGGAGGGTGATTATTACGTCTGCGGCCAGACCCTGCCGATCAAGGCTAACAACCCCCGGGGAGCCGTCAGCGAGGGGATGCTCTACCTGGTGGAGAACCTCTTCACCAAGCTCGGTTTCCTGAAAGTCATTCAGGACGAACCGCTGAAGGAGATTACCGCCCTTCTCAAAAGCAACGACATCGGTCAGCAGTCCCTTCAGGTAGAGGTCGGCGACGCCAACAAGCAGGCGCTGGATGAGCTGCGCGGCTACATCGACCTGGCGACCTCCATGAACCAGAGTCTCAAACTGGACAGCCTGGTGGCCAAGTTCGCCCGGCGGCCCTATGGCTGGCCCGAGTGGGAAGTCGTGCTGCTGGTGGCCCGACTCTTCATGACCGGGGATCTGAATCTGATGCAGGACAGCGATGCCCTTCCCCCCAGGGATGCCATTGATCCCCTGACCAAGTCGGCGAAGTGGAAGCAGATCACCATCCTCAAACGTAAAGCGGTGGGTGAAGCCGAGCTGAAGTCGGCCCGCACTCTCGGTCAGGAGCTGTTCCACCTCATCGGCCCCGACTCCGAAGAGCAGCTGAACGCCTTTCTCCGGCGGAGCTTGCAGGAGTGGCTGGACAGAGTGAGGGAATACAAGCCCTACGCACGGGAGTTCGCCTGTCCCGGCTATCAGGTGATGGTGGCCGGTGAAAAACTGATCCTGAAGCTGATGGGTGTGAACGACAGCTTTGAATTCTTCACGGCGTTCATCGGGGCCAAGGATGACCTGCTGGATCTGGCGGAGGATATGCAGGAGCTGATCGGGTTCTACACGACCCAAAAGCTGACGTGGGACAAACTCCGCACCTGCCTGAACGGCATTTTCAAGCCCAACCGGCAGGAGCTGGAAAAGAATCCCGACGCAAAACAGGCGTTACGGCGGATGGATGAGATCCAGATGTCACCTCGCCCTTACGGGATGATCAAGGAGGTCGACGGCCTCATCGCCACGGTGTCGGCCGCCAATATCGCCTGTCTCGCCAAGGAGCGGGATGTTCTCCTGATCAGGCTGGAAGAGAAGATCTCCGGCGTGGCCGAGAGCCTGGAGAGTTTCCAGGCGCCCGCCGACGTGAGAAACCAGGCGCTGAAACCGCTCCAGGATATCAAGAAGCAGGTTCAGCATGAGCAATCCATCCCCAACATGCACTACCAGCTCAACCAGGCCGACGAAGCCGTGGACAGCGCCCTGGAGGTATTGGAAAAAACGGCGGAACCGCCCAAGAGTACGGAAGATGGGGCTCCGCCGGCAAAACCGATCAAGATCATATCCGCCGCGAGCAGGAGCTACCTGGAGACCGAGGCGGATGTGAACTCATTTCTGGAGGCGCTGCGCAAGGAACTGCTGGCGGCCGTACAGGCAAACAACCGGGTCAAGGTGAAGTAACGTCAAAAGCGTTAACGCAAGGACGCAACGGCGCAAGGGAAAACAGGTTATTTCATGCATTATGAATTTTATAGTTTCAAATTACATAAATCATGGTAATCTCCTGATATGATACAGAGAACTATTGAGCCCCTTCTCAGGCAGCGCGCGGAAAACTATCCGGTGGTCACCATAACGGGGCCACGTCAAAGTGGTAAAACCACCCTCTGCAGGAAAGTTTTTCCGGAACGCGCCTATGTGAACCTGGAAGCGCCCGACATGCGCAGCTTTGCCACCGATGACCCGCGAGGTTTTCTGGCGGCTTATCCGGACGGGGTCATTCTTGATGAAATACAGCGTGTTCCGTCGCTCCTCTCCTACATCCAGACCATTGTTGACGAGAAGAAAATTCCCGGACAGTATATCTTAACCGGGAGCCAGCAGTTTGAGGTGATGAACACCATCAGCCAGTCACTGGCCGGTCGCACCGCACTCCTGAAACTGTTGCCGCTTTCCCTGTCCGAACTCTGCACCGTTTCTCCACCGGCAAACAGCGACGTCGCCATGTTGCGCGGGTTCTATCCACGTATTCATGACCAGAACCTCAATCCTACCGAGGTGATGGGGGATTATTTCGAGACCTATGTGGAACGGGACTTGCGCCAGTTGATGGCGGTGAAAGACCTGTCGCAGTTCGAGCGTTTTGTGAAAGTTTGCGCCGGCAGGGTCGGGCAGCTCCTCAATCTGCAAAGTCTCGGCAACGATGTGGGTATTTCTCATGCCTGCGCCCGTTCGTGGCTCACCATCCTCGAAGCCAGCTATATCGTTCATCTGCTCCATCCGTGGCACTCCAACGTTTCCAAGCGCCTTATCAAGTCACCGAAACTCTATTTTTACGATGTCGGCCTGGCTGGCTATCTTCTTGGGCTGGAAACCGAAAACCAGGTAAGCAGGGACCCGCTGCGGGGGAACCTTTTTGAAAACATGGTCGTCATGGAGGCGCTGAAATATCGCTATAACCAGGGGAAACGGAGCAATCTGTTTTTCTTCAGGGATAGCAACGGCAACGAAGTCGACCTGATCGCAGAGCAGGGAAGGAATCTGGCGGCCATTGAAATCAAGGCCGGAGCTACGGTTAATCCTGATTTTTTTAAAGGGTTGCGTCAGTTCAGAAAAGTTGCAGATGAATCACATACCGTTGCTGCCGGGTTGATTTATGGCGGGGACGAAGTTCAGAGACGAAGCGATACGCTGGTTCAAGGCGTAATGGACTGTCACTCCTTATTTGGAGAACTGCTGGATGGCGCAGCAATTCAGAATCAAAAGCTTTAACGCAAAGTCGCAAGGTCGCCAAGACGCAAGAAAAGACGGAAAGATTTTAAGGTTTAACCCCAAGATTTAGATTCTCCCCTGCGTCTTTGCGCCTTGGCGTCTTTGCGTTGAGGATTTCAACCGAGGTATTAATGAACAAGGCAAAGCTCAAATCCTACGCCCCGGCAGCACGCCGTGATTTCATTCAGGCGGTGACCGATCGTGCCCACTTCTTCGGCTTTTCTCCCGCGGGGTGTGAACCGGTCAAGGAAGAGGGCGCAATCGTTCTCATCGGCGGCCGCCCCTTTCCGCGCACGGTGGCAGTGCAACGGCGGAAGCTGGAGGAACGGATTAAGCGGGACGGCTTTGCCCAGGTCATGGAGGCGGTTGCGTATACCTGGTTCAACCGCTTCCTGGCGCTCCGGTTCATGGAACTTCATGGTTATCTGGACCACGGCTTCCGGGTCCTCAGCAATCCCAACGGCGGCCCGATCCCGGAGATCCTCGATCGGATCGCCACAGTGGAGCTGCCGGGGCTGAACAAGGCAAAAGTAGTGGAACTGAAGCTGGACGGCGACAAGGATGCCGAGCTGTACCGGATGCTGCTGGTGGCCCAGTGCAATGCCTTGCATAGGGCTCTGCCGTTTCTGTTCGAGCGGATCGAAGACGAAACCGAGCTACTCCTCCCTGACAACCTGCTCCACTCGGATTCGCTCATCCGGAAGCTGGTGACTGAAATCGAGGAAGAAGACTGGCAGGAAGTCGAAATCATCGGTTGGTTGTACCAGTTCTACATCTCCGAGAAAAAAGACCAGGTCATCGGCGCGGTGGTCAAGAGCGAAGATATCCCGGCCGCTACCCAGCTCTTTACCCCCAACTGGATCGTCAAATACATGGTGCAGAACAGTCTGGGGCGCAAATGGCTTTCCACCTATCCGCAGTCACCGCTCCGGCAGAAGATGGAATACTACATCGAGCCGGCGGAACAGACCGAAGAGGTAAACGCCCAGCTCAGGGCCATCACCCCGGAAAGCATCGATCCGGAAACACTCACCCTTCTCGACCCGGCGTCCGGTTCCGGTCACATTTTGGTGGAAGGGTACGACCTGCTCAAGGAGATTTACCTGGAGCGTGGTTACAGCCCACGGGAATTTCCCCGGCTTATCTTGGAAAAGAACCTGTATGGCCTGGATATCGACGACCGGGCGGCGCAAATGGCGGGGTTCGCCCTGCTTATGAAGGCCCGCAAGGATGACCGCCGGATTCTCCAAGGCGACAATCCGGTCAAGTTGAATGTCATGGCGATTCAGGGGAGTGCGGGGCTGGATGCACAACAGATTGCCGGTAGCTTCAAGGGGTTGGAGGGTGAGGTTGTTGAGCTGATAAATCTCTTCCAGGACGGCAAGACATTTGGGTCGCTCATCACTGTACCGGAGACTCTGGGTGCCAAACTGACGGACTTAGTACACCTGGCAGAAGAGTCACGAACGACCGGAGATATGTTTGTCCAAGATGCTGTGACTGCACTTCAGCCGCTGGCAAAACAGGCGATGGTGCTGGCAGGGAATTATGATTGTGTTGTAGCGAATCCCCCATATATGGGGGTCAAATATTATACTAATTTATTAAAAATTTTCATAAATTGCTTTTTTGATGTAGCAAAAGGAGATTTGTATACTTGCTTCATGGTAAGAAATACCGTTTTCTCAAAAAATGGCGGAATAGTCGGTATGATAACTATTCCAAACTGGATGTTTCTTTCTTCCTATGAAGAATTAAGAATATTTGTTTTGAATAGTTCAGCTATTGAATCATTATCTCACAATGGTAGAGGTGTATTTGGGTCTGATTTTGGAAGCTGTGCGTTTACTTTTCGTCACATGTTCATGCCTGGCTACATTGGACGATACAAAAGACTTTTCGATAAACAAGGAAGTATTGCAGTAAACGAAGAACTAGATGAACAATTTCGAAAAGTAAAATATTTTGAAGCCTCTGCTATTGATTTCCATAAGATACCTGGTAGCCCTATAGCTTATTGGATATCGAAAAAAATACGTAACAGCTTTGTACATGGGAAAAGACTTGGCGAATTATCCGAAGCAAAACGTGGTTTATCTACTGGAAATAACGAACTTTACATACGAACATGGCATGAAATAAACTTTAGCACCATGGCTACCGAAGGCAAAAACAATAAACAATTGATATATTCAAAAAATTGGTTTCCTTATAACAAAGGTGGAAACTTCCGAAAATGGTATGGAAACAATAATTTAATTGTAAATTGGCGAAATGACGGCTTTGACATAAAAAACCAACCAGAAAAACTAAATGGAGATAGGGGCTGGAGAGCCACAAGTTCGGAATATTATTTTATAGACGGTATTACTTGGTGCGGATTGACATGTGCTGAAATAAGTTTTAGATGGTCTGATTACGGTGCCATATTTGATACAAATAAGGGCCCTATGATGTTTCCGTTTGAGGATTGCAATACCACTTTAGGTTTTTTATGTTCAAAAATGTTAGGAGTTTATGCTTCAATATTAAATCCAACTCTTTCTATTCAAAATTGTGAAATAGATTCCATCCCTGTATTATGGGGTAAAATCGACAAAAAAATTATCAATACGATAGTCAGTGAATGCGTAAACATTGCAAAAAATGACTGGAATTCAAATGAAACTTCTTGGAGTTTTTCATCTTTTCCGATGTTAGGTATTAACCTTCATTCCAAAACTGTTGCGGTGTCATGGCAAAAATGGCAAATACATTCTAACGCTCAATTTCAACGAATGCGGGAACTTGAAATTGAAAATAACCGTCTTTTTATCGAAACATATGAACTTCAAGATCAACTCTCTCCTGATGTCACAGAAGACCAAATAACCCTTACTCTCGCCTACCAACAGACCGATATAAAACGTCTCATCTCCTATGCCATAGGCTGCATGATGGGTCGCTACAGTCTTGAGGAACCAGGCCTTGTCTATGCAAACAGCGGCAACGTCGGCTTCGACCTTACCAAATATCAAACCTTCCCGGCTGACGATGACGGCATTGTGCCGATCATGGATTTTGGGTGGTTTCCCGATGACGTCGCCACTCGCTTCGAGGAATTCCTGAAAGTCGCCTGGACACCGGAGACTCTGGAAGAAAACCTGAAGTTTGTCGCCGACAGCCTGGGAACGAAGGGTGATGAAAACCCTCGGGACACCATCCGCCGTTACCTCTGCTCCCAGTTCTACAAAGACCACCTCCAGACCTACAAGAGACGCCCCATCTACTGGCTCTTCTCCAGCGGCAAGGAAAAAGCGTTCGAGTGCCTGGTCTACCTGCACCGCTACAACGAAGCTACCCTCTCACGGATGCGCAACGAATACCTCACCCCGCTCATCGGCAAGTTCTCGGCCCGGGAAACGTATCTCGCCGAAGCCGTAACCTCCGCCACGTCAACCGCCGAACGCAATCGACTTCAAAAGGAACTGACCTCCCTCAAAAAGAAACAGGCAGAACTGGCGGTGTTCGATGAAAAGCTCCGGCACTTCTCCGACCTGCGGATCGCTCTCGATCTGGATGATGGGGTAAAGGTAAATTACGGCAAATTCGGCACGTTACTGGCTGAGGTAAAAGCTGTGACGGGCGGCGTGGAGTAAGGTTAAAAGCTCTAACGCAAGGACGCCAGGACGCAGAGACGCAAGGAAAGACAGAAAGACTTTAAGGTTTAACCCCAAGATTTAAGATTTTCCCTTGCGCCTTCGCACCTTCGCGTCTTTGCGTTGAGGATTTTAGGAGCAACTCAATGAAAGGCCATCACAATGAATGAAAACGAGCTGAGCAAACTCATCGTGGAATGCGCCATAGAAGTCCATCGAAACCTTGGCGGACCAGGGCTACTTGAAAGTGTCTATGAAGAAGCGCTCGTCTGGGAGATCAAACACAGAAATGTATTTCTGGAACGGCAATTAACGGTGCCGATCATTTATAAGAATACCACCCTGGCCTCACCGTTACGTCTTGACATTCTGGTTGACAAGAAAGTGATCATCGAAGTGAAGTCGGTAACGCAATACAACCCCATTTTCGAAGCACAAATCCTCACCTATTTGAGAATGATGGACTTGAAGCTGGGATTGGTTATCAATTTTGGGGAACATCTGGTCAAAGATGGAATTCATCGCGTGGTGAATGGCCTTTGAAATCAAAAACTTTAACGCAAGGACGCCAAGACGCAGGGACGCAAGGAAAGACGAAAACAAAGATTTCAAGGTTTAACCCCAAGCTTTATGATTTTACCTTGCGTCTTTGCACCCTGGCGTCTTTGCGTTGAGGATTTTAGAATCAAAAGTTTTAACGCAAGGAAAGACGAAAACAAGATTTTAAGGTCGGTTTACCCCCAAGGTTCAAGGTTTTCCCCTGCGTCTTTGCGCCTTGGCGTCTTTGCGTTGAGGATTTCAGAAGGATTGATTATGACCACACAGGAACTGTCCCAGAGCATCAAACAAGTTTTCGCGGAAGAGAACCAGCGGCTGGTGTTCTGGTACGACACGGACCGGGAGTTTGAAGAGCGGCTGGGCGAGCTGGATCTTACCGACGTGACTCTCATCCACCTCAAAAAGAGTGCGGCCCTGGAGGTGAAAATTCTCCTGGAGATGACCGACACCACCGGCCGCTATCTCATCTATGCGCCCTATGCGGAGCCACCGCCGGCGGAAAACTGGTTGCTGGATATCGGCCTCTACAGCCGAACCTTCCACGCCGACCAGGCATCCATCGTGCTGAAGGAACTGGGACTCAACCAGAAATCCCTGCGGCAGTTTTTGATCGACCATGCCCCCTTCTTCCGCAACCAGGAACGACTGACCCGGCTCAAGAAGTGGGTCACACCCGATGATGGCGATGCCGACCTGGAACTCAAGATGCTGGCGGTGCTGGCCCGGGCCGAACATCCGGAGATCTTCCAGATCCTGATGAAGCTGCTGGTGGAACTCTCCGCGACTGAAGGCGCTACGCTTATTTCATCTCAACCTGCGTGGGATGAACTACGAAAGTACGGCCTGGAAGAACCGTTCTGGCGCTGGATGGCGCTCCGTTTCGGCTATTGCGAGCAGGAACCCTCCCTGCGGGATCTTCTCATCCGGATACTGGTGACCGACTTTTCTCTGGCGGTGAAGGGAGAGCTGCCGCCGACGCTTCGTCATTTCGTCCTCCCCAACCGAAACCTGGCGCCAACCGCCGCCGTCTTTGCCGACCAGTGGCGTTGCAACACCCACCACTTCCCCGCCTATAATCTGCTGTCAACGTCCATTGCCAAACAACTCAACCTGGAAAAGGTTCTCGACAGCCATGACGATACGGCCCTGCTGGAGGTCATGACCTTTGAGGCGGTGGAACGGCAGATCATCAGAAGCCTCAAGGGAAAGGTCATCACGACCGGCGACGACACCGAATCGTTACGCACCAGCATCGTGCAGCGCCAGAACGGCCACTGGGCCGCCACCAGCGCCGGCAAGACCACGTATGACTACCACGGCATCTATGACGCTCTCCTGGCGGCGGCCCGGTTCTTTGCTCTCCGGAGCAGACATGCCGCCGGACTCAGCTTCCCCACCATCAAGAGCATCCATAACGCCTACATCACCGGCCTGTACGGGTTCGACCAGCAGTACCGCCTGTTTCTGGAAGCCGCCGACCAGGCAAAGCTTGACGGATCGGACGTTCTCAAGGAGTTGCGTGAAAAGGTGGAAGAGTGTTACGACAACTGGTACCTGGACCGGTTGGCTTTGGCCTGGGGCGGCTTCATGGCGCCGGCGTCCGGTGAGGGTCTGCTGCAACAGTGGCGCATGGAAGGAACCCCCAATCAGCAGAATTTTTACCGTGAGTTCGTCACCCCCGCAGTGGCTACCTATCCCCAGGGAAGAATCTACGTGGTCATCAGCGACGCTCTGC
The DNA here is from genome assembly GCA_903929485.1 of uncultured Desulfuromonadales bacterium. GTDB lineage: Bacteria > Desulfobacterota > Desulfuromonadia > Geobacterales > CAIOGM01 > CAIOGM01. The sequence goes on along the minus strand of CAIYUY010000305.1, from coordinate 5,837 downwards.
GGTATGAGGTGGGTGCGGAACTGGCTGATCTTTTCCGGGAGAACAAGAGATTCGACACGACCCTGCGTAATCAGCTGGGGGTGCTTCCCAGCTACACGGCCCTGGGAATGGCGGCGATTCTCCCTCACGAACAACTCAGTTACAAGGAAAACGGCAACGTGGAAGTCGACCGTCTGCCGGCGGACACCCTGGATCAGCGGGCCGCCATTCTGGGGAAGGTCAACGGTACCGCCCTCAAGTCAACGGAACTGCTGGCCATGAGCCGGGACAAGGGGCGCGAGGCGGTCAAGCCGTATCGAATCATTTATATCTACCATAACGAGATCGACGCCACCGGCGATTCTGCCCAATCGGAACCGAAAACCTTTGCCGCCGCCCGCAACGCCATCCGCGAGCTGGAGGCCATCACCCGGTACATCATAAATAATCTGAACGGCAGCCTGGTGCTGATAACCGCCGACCATGGCTTCCTCTACCAGGACGGCGCTCTGGGCGTTCATGACAAAAGCAATCTGGAGGTGAAGCCGGAGGGGATGGTCAAGGCCAAGAAACGGTATCTCCTGGGCAGAAACCTGGGGAGCCATGAAAAAGCATGGCATGGCGCAACGGCGATGACGGCCGGTACGAGCGACTCCATGGAATTCTGGGTGCCCAAGGGGTGCAACCGCTTCCACTTTGCCGGCGGCGCCCGCTATACCCACGGCGGCGCCATGCCCCAGGAGGTCATCATTCCCGTGATCACGGTGCGCAGTGTCAAGGAGTGGACGGATACCAGGCAGGTCGGCATTTCACTTCTGGGGATGACCCGCAAGATCGTCAACTCCGTACAGCGTTTCGAGTTCATCCAGACCGAGGCGATCTCCGAGAAGGTGACTCCAATGACCGTAACCGTCTCCCTGCGGGATGGTGAAGATGTCGTCAGCAACGAAGTAACCCTGGTCTTCGACAGCGCCTCCAACAACATGGACGAGCGGAAGAAGAGCGCCAGCATCAACATCAAGGCCGGCTCCTATGACAAACAACGTGACTATCATCTGGTAATCCAGAATAAGGCGGACCGGGTTGAAATCGAACGGATACCCCTGACCATCGATTTGGCGTTGGGGAGCGATTTTTAGTATGGATTCTTTTCAAGGAGCGTCGCGATGAAAATTAAAGCAATGCATTTCCATGATGTTGGACCGTTGGGAGATCGCTCTATCGAGTTCGTCAACGATTGGGATGGCACGATTGAAAGCCTTGTTCTTTTCACCGGCCCCAACGGATGCGGCAAATCATCTGTCCTCCGCGCTTTCGCCATGCTCTGGGACGCTCTCGGAATCTGGCTGGACAGCAGGAAAACATTACCGCAAACGAAAAACCCCCGCGAATGGCTGCAAAAATGGGGAGGAATCGCCGTTGAATTGGCGGAAACGTCCTTTACGAACGGAACTATCGGAATATTTTTCGGTGATGCAGCTTGGTGTGAACTGTTGAAATCAAAGTCTCCGGACATTCAGTGGATAGGTGAGAGCGTTGAGCGTACCGGTAAGCCGGGCAAACCCAAAAGAACACTCTCCATACCAACCGATACTTGGCTGAATTCCTGGGCGGAATCCAGAAAAAAAATGATGCTTTCTTTCGACAAGGTGGATATCCCCAACTTGATATTTCTTGATGCCGAAGAGCGGAGATGGGTATCCCCGGAACGAAATGTCGGTGAGCATGTGCCTGAATCGTCTAAATTACGCTGGCTCGTAAAATACCTGGCCTCCAAGGATTGGCAAGGGCAGCTGGAGGCATCACTGATAAGTCTGAAGACCGTGAGACTTCAGAAATTTCACTCCGTCGTCAGGAACCTGAATGAATTTCTTTCCGGCAAGGAGATAGACCCCGACATTAAACCTGGTGAAAACCGATTACGGGTCAAATTGACCGGGCAAAGGGGAAAATATCACTCTCTTGATGATCTGAGCGCCGGAGAGCATCAGGTACTCATCATGATTTATTTTTTGAGCCATTGGCTGGAAGAAGGGGGAATTGTTCTTATTGACGAGCCGGATTTGTACCTCCACCCATCCCTGATACCCGGTTTGCTGGCAAGCCTGGAATCCCTGGTTCTCGCTAAAAATGGTCAGTTGCTTATTACCTCCCACATTCCTGATGTTTGGAACCGCTATGAGACGAAAGGTAAGCGGGTTGAACTGGAGGGGATAAAATGAGCAATGCAACCAAATGTATAGACCGGATCAAAGGCGAACAAATAGCGAACACACGGAAAAGAATTTTACTGTTGGAAGGGGATGATGATGTAAAAGCTTTCCGAATTTTATTGGATAAAAAGTGCACCAATAACTGGGAACAACATTGGAGTCTTGCTTCTGCAAATGGCAAGAAAACCGTTCTGGACATTTTACGACATGAACCGACATGGATCGGACTTGTGGACCGTGATGAGTGGAGTGACGCGACCATCACCGAGAAGCAGGCCGAGCTGCAAAATCTTTGTGTGCTTCCCCGATATTGTCTCGAAAATTATTTGATAAACCCGGATAGTCTCTGGGTAGCGTTACCACTGCGCCAGAAAAATAAGATTGGTGGCGGCGCCACAGAGTTGAGGTTGGCAATTCTTCTTGAAAAAGATAAATGGCTGCGCCACGGTGTCCTCTGGTCAATCATCAACCCACTCCCTGATGGGCTATGGGAACTTGGCTTCAAGGATGACTTGCTTGATGTAAATAATGCTCAAGACAACAAATCTATCAAAATAAAACTTAAAGCTTGGCACGATTATCTCAATCCTGATTTATTGTTCGGAAAATTTACCGATAAACTTCTGGTTGCCTCACACGATACTATTGATAATCAACTCCACATTTGGATCCACGGTAAAAAGTTTTACGAAAATGTCGTTCACTCGACACTAAATAGACTACTGAAGCAGACTACTGCTGATTTCCGCAAATTTGAATTATTCCAATCAATGGAATTACCTGATGACCTCGCTCCACTCTGGACGAAGATGGGACTTTGATCGCACCGACTAATCCGTCAGGTACACGACGGATTATGCAAAGAGGATGCAATGAACGAAAACTGTAACGGACTGGACAGCCTGCTCAACCTGCACTTCGCCGGCAAGGTCGTTCGCAAGGACCTTACCAAACTGGTAAAGGAAGGGGCCAACGTGCCCGTGTACGTCCTTGAATACCTGCTGGGCATGTACTGCGCTTCCGATAACGAAGAGGTCATCCGGGAAGGTTTGAGGACCGTCAAGAAGATTCTTGCGGAGAACTACGTCCGCCCGGACGAAGCCGAAAAGATCAAGTCAAAAATCAAGGAACTGGGCAGCTACAAGGTCATCGACAAGGTGACGGTCAAGCTGAACGAGAAACGGGATGTCTACGAGGCGCTGCTGTCCAACCTGGGGGTCAAGGGGGTTGAGATCCACAGCAATGTCGTCAGACGTTTCGAAAAGCTTCTGGTCGGCGGCATCTGGTGCATCGTTACCTTGAACTATTTCTTCGAGGAGGGGATGAAAGGATCGCCTTTCAGCGTAGCCGAACTCAAACCGATTCAGATGCCCAACATGGACATGGAAGGGCTATTTGAGGGGCGCAAAGCCTTCACGCAAGACCAGTGGCTTGATGCCCTGGTCCGGGCAACCGGCATGGAACCATCGGTCCTTGAGCAGCGGGTCAAGTGGCATCTGCTGGCCCGGCTCATCCCTTTTGTCGAGAACGGCTATAACGTCTGCGAACTTGGCCCCCGCGGCACCGGCAAGAGCCATATCTACAAAGAGATCAGCCCAAACAGCATCCTGGTCTCGGGGGGCCAGACAACCGTGGCGAACCTTTTCTACAACATGAGCTCCCGGCAGGTAGGTCTGGTGGGGTTGTGGGATGTGGTTGCCTTCGACGAGGTGGGGGGCATCTCTTTCAAGGACAAGGATGGCGTCCAGATCATGAAAGACTACATGGCGTCCGGCTCCTTTGCCCGTGGCAAGGATCAGGTCGCAGCTAATGCGGCCATGGTGTTCGTCGGTAACATCAACCAGTCGGTGGACACGCTGGTCAAGACCAGCCACCTGCTGGCGCCGTTCCCGGAAGCGATGATCGACTGTGCGTTCTTTGACCGATTCCACTGCTATATCCCCGGCTGGGAGATTCCCAAGTCCCGCCCCGAGTTCTTTACCAACCAGTACGGCTTCATCGTCGATTATTTGGCCGAGTATCTGCGTGAGATGCGCAAGTATAATTTCTCCGACGCCATCGACAAATTTTTCCGGCTGGGGAACAACCTGAATCAGCGGGACACCATAGCCGTCAAGAAAACCGTCTCCGGTCTGTTAAAACTCCTCTATCCACACGGAGCATACGACAAGGAAGCGGTGCGGGACTGCCTCCAGTATGCCCTGGAGGTTCGCCGCCGGATCAAGGAACAACTGAAGAAAATAGGCGGCATGGAATTTTTTGACGTCCACTTCAGCTATATCGACCTGGAGAATAACGAAGAGCATTTTATCAGTGTCCCGGAACAGGGGGGAAGCTCCCTGATTCCCGATGGCCCCCTCAAGCCCGGCACCCTGCATACGGTATCAACCGGGACCGGCGGCATGCTGGGGCTCTACCGTCTGGAGCTACAGATAATCGGCGGCAACGGCAAGCTGTCACTCTCCGGATTCGGCTCTTCATCCGGCGCCAAGGAACCGGTCAAAGTGGCATTTGACTACTTTAAGGCCAACCTCTCCCGGGTGAGTGGCGGTGTGAAGGCCGTCGACCACGATTATCACCTTCACGTCATCGAGTTGCACAACACCGGCCCGGCAACGGCCATGACCCTGACTGCGTTCATTTCCCTCTGTTCGGGTATTCTGGGAAAACCGCTTCAGGGACAGATGGTGATGTTGGGGGATATGAGCTTGGGAGGAAGTATCGTCCCGACGGAGAATATTGCCGAGAACTTGCAGGTTGCCTTTGATGCCGGCGCCAAGCGGTTGCTGCTCCCCATGAGCAGCGCCAAGGATATCGCAACCATTCCGGCGGAGTTGTTCGTCAAATTTCAGACCAGTTTTTATTCAGACCCGGTGGACGCGGTCTTCAAGGCACTGGGAGTGGACTGACACCTGAGGTCGCTATGCACCACCGCGATGTCTGGAGAATTGATCAAAATTTCTTTGACATGCGGTGCGTGCCCCCCCTATATACCCCCCCGCGGCATTCGCCGCATCGCCGCAGCAGCGGCTGCGTTGAATGTGCGGTGATTGCTAATTCACTCATTCGCCGCATCGCCGCAGCCGCTACGGACCTTATCTGTTGCCACTAGGATAGCCCTTTTGTGGCGGTCTGCGCGGGTAATACTGCTCTCCTCAATTTGGCCCATTGCCCGCAGCGTCTCTATATGTTGCCAGAATCGTTTTCTATCCGCCGCCGTTGACCTCAAAGAAACGGGGAAATTCGGCTGAACAGAGAGCACATGGTAGGCAGTTCTCTGACCGCTCGTTGCTGCGGGGACGTAGTCACTACATGCCAATAATGCGGCCATTATTCCATCCTGTTCTTGCCGATGCTGGTGATTCTTATCAGAGAGTGTTTTCTCACCCGCTAACTTGCCGGTGAATATGCCCGCAGTGTCGTCCCAAGTAAAGCGTAATGCCCTTTCTGATGGCCCGAAATTGCTCTTCTGCAACTCTAAAAGCAGCTTTGCGTTATGTTCCGTGCGTATTCCGCGGCAAATCGGCCGGCGATTCCGATCGAAATCGGCCACCCATTACGATTCAAGTCGGCCACCTAATCCGATGATTTCGGCCACCCCCTGAGTAACTTCCATCACCCCCTCCTTTAGCGTCGCTGGGTAAT
>CAIYUY010000304.1 GCA_903929485.1 uncultured Desulfuromonadales bacterium | reverse complement strand
TTATCGAACGCCACACGAGCGCCAAAGGGCACAAGGTCAGCTCAAAGCAGATTTCAGGGATGTTCCGGACCGTGGTGGAAGCTTATCAGGAAACGGAAAAAGCAAGCGATCAAGCGTCCGTCAGCCTGACCTGCGAGGCCGCGCATGTGGACGGGAGCATGAACGCCGGCCAAAAGGAGAGTAAGCTTGACTGGCTCAAGGCCGATTTGCCGGAGAGCACCTGTCGAATTTTGAGTAACGTACGATGCCTTTCCGAAGGGGTCGATGTCCCCGCCCTGGATGCCGTCCTCTTTCTCACCCCGCGCAACTCCCCGGTGGACGTGGTGCAATCCGTCGGCCGGGTCATGCGTACCGCTCCGGGGAAAAAACGGGGCTATGTCATCATGCCGGTGGTGATCCCGGCAGGCATGGAAGCACATGAGGCGCTGAACGACAACAAGACCTACGCGGTGGTGTGGCAGGTGCTCCAGGCGCTTCGCTCCCATGATGACCGTTTTGACGCCATGGTGAACAAACTGGACCTGACCGGCCGGGACACCAGCAAGATGGAAATCATCGCCATCACCGACAAGGTCGAACGGAGGAAAATAAAGAGAGAGGGAAAAGATACCGGCAAGGGAGATTTCAACCTGGGCAACAAGGTCAAGCCACGCGGCGGTGAAGTGCAATATAGCCTTGAATTTGAAATCGGCGAGATAGAGAAAGGGATCTATGCCAAGCTGGTGCAAAAGTGCGGCAATCGTCACCATTGGGAGGAGTGGGCCAACGACATCGCCAAGATCGCCCGGACCCACGTGGACCGGATCACCGGCATCCTGGAAAACAGCGGCAACAGCAGGGAGCGGGAAGCCTTTGAAGCCTTTGCCTGCGTGCTCCGCGATGACCTGAACGACAGCATCAGCGACGGTGAGATCATCGAAATGCTTGCCCAGCACCTCATCACCAAACCGGTCTTCGACGCCCTGTTTGAAAACTACAGCTTTGCCCGCCACAATCCCATGTCACAGGCCATGCAGGGGGTGCTGGATGTTCTCCAGGAGCATCACCTGAACAAGGAAGCGGGCACCCTGCAAGCGTTCTACGACAGCGTAAAAATGCGGGCCGAAGGGATCGACAACGCCGCCGGTAAGCAGAAGATCGTCGTCGAGCTGTATGATAAATTCTTCCGCAACGCCTTCCCCAAGATGACCGAGCGGCTGGGGATCGTCTACACCCCGGTGGAAGTCGTCGATTTTATCATACAGAGCGTCAACCATATCCTGCAAACCGAATTCGGCCAGACGTTGGGAAGCAAAGGGGTGCATATCATCGACCCCTTCACCGGCACCGGGACCTTCATCACCCGCCTGCTGCAGAGTGGATTGATTACCCCGGAGCAGCTGCCGCATAAATACCAACACGAAATCCACGCCAACGAAATCGTATTGTTGGCCTATTACATTGCCGCCATCAACATCGAGGCGGTGTATCACGACATCATGGCTGCTCAAACACGGCCTCGACCCGCGAATTCTGTCATTGCGAGCGAAGCGAAGCAATCCAGTATCTCGCCAACATGCTTAATTGACAGCGATTGCTTCGTCGCTCCGCTCCTCGCAATGACATCTTGTGAGAGGGATTGTGAAGGTATCAATGATGGACCTTTAACCCTCCCTCCCCTTCAAGCATGCCCTGAGCTTGGTCGAAGGGGGGAGGGCCGGGGTGGGGATGGGGTTGAAGTAGAGTACACCCCCTTCCCCGGCATCTGTCTCGCCGACACCTTTCAGCTTTACGAAAAGGAAGATCTGTTCGACAAGATTTCAAAAAGCAACAGTGACCGCCGCAAGCGGCAGAAAGAGTTGGATATTCGGGTCATCATGGGGAATCCGCCGTACTCCGCCGGACAGACCAGCGCCAATGATAACAACCAGAATGTGGCTTATCCCCACCTGGACAGCCGCATCCGGGCCACCTACGCCGAACGCTCAACCGCTACACTTAAAAACGCTCTATACGACAGCTACATCCGTGCTATTCGCTGGGCCAGCGACCGCATCGGCAACAGCGGCGTCATCGGTTTTGTCACCAATGCCGGTTTTCTTGATTCAGCTTCATCTGACGGATTGCGTAAATGTTTGACTGAAGAGTTTTCAAGTATATACATCTTCCATTTACGTGGGAATGCCCGCACTGCGGGTGAATTGCGGCGCAAGGAAAAGGACAATGTATTCGGTATGGGCAGTCGTGCACCGATTGCCATTTCTTTGTTGGTGAAGAATCCGAACGCAGCTAAGCACGGTCAAATATTTTTTCATAACATCGGCGATTACCTTAGCCGTGAAGATAAGTTGGAGAAGGTGAGCACTTTTGTCAGTATTGCAGCAATAACTGAAGCCCGGGGGTGGCAGACCATTGAACCGGATCAGCATGGTGACTGGCTTAAACAGAGAGATGATCGTTTTAGTGATTATATTGTGGTAGGAGATAAAAGTCGCACAGAAGTAAAAATGCTATTTACCAACTATTCCGGCGGGGTGAAAACCAACCGTGATGCTTGGTGCTATAATGCATCAAAGTTAGGGGTAGCGAATAGTATGACTCGCATGATTGGCTTTTATAACAGTGAAGAAAAGCGTTTTGCTCAGGCATTTACAGGATTTGGAAAAAAAGTACTGGAAACTAAGGTAGATGGTTTTGTAAATACCGACCCAACTCAAATCAGTTGGACAGTTAATCTAAAACAAGACATTGTCAGCAACCGTAGCTTCAGCTTTGAAGGAAAATGTTTAGTACCAAGCCTATACCGCCCATTTACCAAGCAATGGTTGTATTTCAACCGTCGATTCATCGAAAGAATGTTGCAAATACCACAAATTTTCCCGGATGCTACTGTAGAAAATATGGTGATTTGCATAACTGGCCTTGGAGAGTCTGCGGGTTTTAGCTGTCTGATATCGGATACAGTGCCCAATTTTCACTTTGTTGCGGGCTCACAATGCTTCCCCCTCTACCTCTACGACGAACCGGAGACGTCAACACCGGAGCAAGCCGACCTGTTCGCCTCTCCCACCCCCACCAAACCGGAACGAAAGCGCCGCGACGCCATCACCGACGAAGGGTTGAAGCATTTCCTGACAGCCTATCCCGGCGAGACCATCGGCAAGGAAGACCTCTTCTATTACGTGTATGGCCTGCTCCATTCACCTGACTACCGCGAACGTTACGCCGACAACCTGAGCAAGGAGCTGCCTCGTATCCCCTGCGTGAAAACCGCCGCCGACTTCTGGGCGTTCAGCAAGGCGGGGCGGGATCTGGCGGAACTGCACCTGAATTATGAAACGGTGGCGCTCTATCCGGTGAAGATCGAGTTCGGTGGCGGCAAGGGCGACCGGCCGGTCGCCCCTACGGACGCGGATTACCGGGTGGAAAAGATGAAGTACGGCGCCCTCACCCCGACCTTCTCCCAGGGGGAGAGGGGGACTGCACGGAGTAAGGATCTGACGACGTTGCACTACAACGGCAAGATCACTCTGACCGGCATACCGCTTGCGGCTTACGATTACATCGTCAACGGCAAACCGGCGCTGGATTGGGTGGTGGAGCGACAATGCGTCAAGACCGACAAAGAGAGCGGTATCGTCAACGACGCCAACGACTGGGCGACGGAAACGGTGGGCAACCCGCGTTACCCCCTGGAACTTTTCCAGCGGGTCATCACGGTGAGTCTGGAGACCATGAAAATAGTCAGGAGTCTGCCGGGATTGGAGTTGTAGGCGTAGGTCCTCTGTCGAACCACCGCCCGCCCCCCTCCCTGGCCAAGGAGGGGGAGTAATTTATTTTTGACATCCATATCACAACCGACTACAATTCCGACTAAATATTCCTCACTAAACATCGGCAATACGGAGCGTCCCATGCTGAAAAGTTATGAAGCCGTATACCAAAATGGTCATTTACACTGGATAGGTTTGGCGCCGCCCATGGATATCGAGAGACATCACGTAAAAGTTATTGTCGACTTGGAAGAGAAACGAGATAAGTCGGCGACATCTATCCGGCAACTACTCGCAAAAACTCGTGGTTGCCTCAAACCACTTCAAACGATTGATAAAATTGACGCAGATATATCTAAAATTCGAGCAGAGTGGAATCGAGAATGGGACAGATAAGGTGATTCGCGACAAAGAACATACCCGACAGAAACCCGTTCACCCTTCGACAAGCTCAGGGCGAACGGATTCAGGTTTAATAACCGCCTTATTTTCCGTTCGTGGTGAGCCTGTCGAACCATGAACGGAAAATCGAT
>CAIYUY010000303.1 GCA_903929485.1 uncultured Desulfuromonadales bacterium | reverse complement strand
CGACCTTGGCCAACCAGAGTTTTATCGGCTCAGCCTTGGGACTGGGAACGGATTGTACCAGACGCAGGAGGGTTTCAGCGGTGGCGACGTCGGTGAGACGCTGTCTGCCATCCTCTGCGGCCATTTTCAACTGGTAACTGTTTGTTACCAGTTGGCTCCCTTCTTTGCTCAGGCGGCCTTTTAAAACCTTCCAGTATTTTCTGGCGGATTGATAATTCGGTGATTGGATCAGCACGTGAATGATGTCCACCACCGAGAACCACCAGGTTTCCGTTTTCTCGTCATAGACACGGCGGATTTCGTGTGATTCGAAAATAGCTGGCTGAATGGGCATGGTCGGGCTCCTTAAAGTCGGCCGGTGAAGGCTTGGTCGAGGAGAGATTTTTTCAGGGCGTCGAGAGCGGAGAGCTTTTGCCGGTAGATGGCTTCGAGATTTTTGGTTTCATCAGAAATGGACCCGAGTTGGGATATGATTCTCTCCTGAACCAATATAGGTGGGAAATGAATCGGCAAGGTTTGAACTGCCTCTTTGTTTATCTTTTTCATGGTTGGGTTAGCACCCTGCGCTCTGCCAGTGATTTCAGCCCGCAACGCAGGAGTACGAAGTTGGTAGTAGAGGAACTCCGTCAGAACCTTTGTATGGTCAGGATTCATACGCATAATAAGGTCAGGGTATATTGTTGGTTCCTTGATGCCTGATGCTATCGCTACATGCCCAACCAACTCCGGCGTATTACTTCGGCTTATCAGAAAGTCACCATTCTTAACCCAATAGTGCCGCCGAATATCCGTAACTGCCGAAGTGAACTTTACTTTTTCTGGTTTGAACTGAAAACCGGTTACTGAAGACAGAGTGAGGACAGGCGTACCAGATTCGGAGTGATTAGTTGCAGGTGGTGACCATCCATTTCTGGGTTGTGTCGCCAAAACCGCTGACAAAGTTGTTTCCACCCACCCCTCACCCCTCTGACTAAACACAGCATTCAGATGGCTTTCAAAGAGGGCACGGGCGTTGAAGAGGTTCTTTTCGGCGTTGGCCTTGGCGGTGGCGATGCCGTCAAAGGCTTCGTCGAGGATGCCGACGATGCGCTGCTGCTCGGGGAGGGGAGGGAATTGAAGTAAAACATCCCCGCCTTCACACTCTTACCTTCCCCTCGGCAGCATCTTCCCGCTCATAAAAAACCACCCCAATCCGTTCGATATGCTCCCTCAGCTTCCCGTGATCAAGCTGCTGGAAAATCGAAAGGTCAAACATCCACGGCAGAAGCAGCTCATCCAGTTCATCAAGAATTTTCAACAGGATGTCGTGATTCAGCTTATTGCCGTACATCGTCAAGTCAATATCCGAGCCGGTTTTGTGATTTCCCTTGGCACGCGAGCCATATAACAGAACCCGTTCCACCTCCGGATGAGAAGCAAACAGGGCCCGGATCTTTTCTACCGCAGCCAAAGGCAATCCAAAGAGGAGATCCGTCATCATGCTTGCGAACTCAAGGCTTCAAATCGGAGATGTAAGCGAACAAATTCAGGGTAATACTGTGTCACTATTTTGCTGGAGATATCATCGGCAACGTCTTCATTATAAGTGTGACTGGTAAGAACTCTGCTCTTGATCATTTCCATCCAGGTTTCACCATTTTCAATCAAACCACGCCTGAATGCCAGACGGAAGGCATCACGGCTGCCGATAATTCCGACCTCCCCTTGCTCTTCAAAAACGTCTTTGATGCAGTTCCACGCAAGCTCGTAGGTGTACTCGAAACATTGGATCAATCCCTGCTGCTCAAACTCGTTAAGCTCGCCTTTTTCAATAAATCTGGTGAGTTGACGGAGAGCTTTGGAATAGTTTTCCAGCCGTTGTTTCCAGCGAATGTCTTCAGTCATGACAGTGCTCCCTTTCACGTTTAACTTTTCAGCTCATCCCTTTTGGCTGCACCCGCACTTGTAATGGAGGCGAATCCGCCATAATTCCCATTATTCCCCTCGGAGTCCTTGTTCATAACAGCTCCCGAATCCGCTCCAAAACCGTTGCACTCTCGGCATCCAGCGCGGCAATCTCGTCCATGATATCTTCCGGGCTCCGGTGAACGACCTCTTCGCCACCATTGGGGTTCTTCACCGAGGTTCTTGATCTCCCCAAAAATCTGGCCGATCTTGTATTCGATGGTGTTGGGGCCGGTGCCCTTCTGCTCACTGGCGCACCCCGCCTCCTTCCGAAGGGCGTCGTCGATATTTTTGAATGCTTGTTCGAACATGGGGACCTTTTTCGATTGGGATGATTCAGTTATACGCAAAGATGAGAAAATAGTCACCAAAAAACGAAAAAACAACAGCTTAATGGTAGCCTCTGGAGAAAAACAAAAAACCGGCCACTCGTAATGAGCGCCGGTCATACTTCCTGCATGGTTATGGTGCCCCAGTCGCCGTCGTGGACGCTGGAGGAGAGGTTGTGGAAGGCGCACTTGACTGCCTGCCGGATCTCCTCACCATCGTCCGGTTTCGCCGGCTTCAGCGCGTGGTAAAAGATCCCCTCGGCGCGAATCTTGAGGTCAGACAAGTAGGTGATGAGATATTCACTGCCGATAATCTTGCCATGCAGTAGTGCGAGGCCCCATCTTTGAGTGATTTTGGGTAGCGACCTGATTTTACACCAGTCCAGAAATTGCTTTTTGAAATGGGTAGAAGTTTTAGGACATCCTTCAGGCGCAGCAAAAGGTGGGGGTCATACGGTGAAAGATTTGGTGCCATGTGGGTCGTGCGATTATAGGCATTGCCCAGGCGATCAGGAACACGGTGGGCAAGTTGTGCTTCAATGGCATCAGGGTTGAACCCGAGGACTTCATGTGGTCAACTCTTTTGGATCCGTAACGGAGGCCATAAGTTTTCGATTGGACTATTGCCAATAAAAAAACCGCTATTTCTAGCGGCTTAATGCATCCCATGGGATGCCGTTGGACAAGTAATGGCGGAAGCACATGGGAATCGAACCCACCAGGGAAATTTCTCATCCCCCTCACCGGTTTTGAAGACCGAGACAATCACCAGCATTGCTAGTACTTCCAACTCCATATTTCTACTGCAAACGTGATGGTGCGTCAACTCCGTTTATTGCTGGTTTGCGCTGATAGGGGCGCTTAAATGGAGCAGAGATTTGAAGAAGCGGAGTTGCCGAGAACTTTTGCTTGAGTATCGAGAACGATTGGTGTATATAAGTTGTTCTATGGGCGGTTAGCTCAGCTGGATAGAGTACAGGCCTCCGAAGCCTGGGGTCGTGGGTTCGAATCCCATGCCGCCCACCATTAATGAGTTAAAGGTTTGTGCTGAAAGGCGCGGACCTTTTTTCATAGAGAGCGCTCAATCGCTTACCTGATTGCTACTCATCTGCGGCTTATGGTTCGACAAGCTCACCATGAACGGAAAATCGGCCAGTTGCAGAGCTGAAAACCGTTCGTCCTGAGCCTGTCGAAGGATGAACGGTTTTCAGCCGCAGATTAGTAGCAAT
>CAIYUY010000302.1 GCA_903929485.1 uncultured Desulfuromonadales bacterium | reverse complement strand
GGGGAACAGCGCCCAGGGTTCATTGCAGAAGCTGGCCTTCGATCAGGAGCAGGAACGACTGGATTATACCGCCAAGGGTCTGGACCTGACCCAGTTGCTGGTGGTGCAGCAGTTGGAGTGGAACAAGGCCATCGTGGATACGACTACCGCCATGAGGGAGCAGGACACGGAGCTGAAGGCGAGGAAAGATACCCTGAGCAACATGTTGCAGGGGGCGCTCTCCGTGACGGATACGCTTCTGAACTTGAGGACGAAAGATTCTTCCCTGTCGGCCGGGCAGCAACTGACGGCGGCCCACGATCTGTATCAAAACACCCTCACCGCCGCCAAGAGCACGGATGCGGCCGTCTCCACCCCAGCCATGAACAATCTGGGGAGCGTGGCCCAGGCCTATATCGATCTGGCCAAGAGCAGTTGGGGCGTCAACAGTCAACAGTATCAGGGTATTTATGGGGCGGTGACGGGAGAATTGAGTACGCTTCTCACCGGCAAGGAGAACGCCACGGTGACGGAGTTGCAACTTTTAAAGCAGGTCATGACGGATACGAAAACAGCAGTAGACAGCGGGACGACGGCCACAGGGCTGGTGAACAGCACGCTGGCGTCAAACCTCTCTTCCCTGGTCGGCAGCGACTCCAGCATGGTCACCTATCTGGTGCAGTATCTCCAGGTGGACGCCGCCACAAAGCAGAAGGCGGCGGATGTGGCGACGGTGGCGCAACTGAACGCTAAACTGGGGACGAATAGCCTGGAACTGGCGAAGTATGACCCTGCTGTCGAGAAAATGGTGGGCTTGAACGCCACCAAGTCCACATTAGATACAGCTATTGCGGATACAAAAAAGGGTCTGGCTGATAAGGATAAGTCCGGGGATTTATTGGCACAGAGCATTCTTTCGGGCCGGCTGACCGCCTTAGTGGGACAGTGGGTGCAAAACCAGGACAAAATAGACGCCTTGTCGCCCAGTATATCCGCAAGAGATACCCTGTATTCAACCATGGAGGGTTTGCGCGGTCAGATCCGCGCTCTCGGTGGCGTTCCCAGTTACGCCGTGGGCTCTCCGTTCATCCCTTCCGACCAGCTGGCCAACATCCATCAGGGAGAGATGATCATCGACCGGCGGAGCGCCGACGTGTTGCGGACCTACGGCGTACCCATGAACGGGGCCGCCGATAACCGGGCCGGAGTGGAAGAACAACAGCGGACCACGGCGGAGCTTCAGACTCTGGTGCGTCTGCAATCGGCGGCCAATCAGGCCATCATCGAGCGTCTGGACGCTTCGGAGGATCGCTTGAGAACCATCGAAAATCAAGGGAGGTTGGCGGCATGAAGATCTGGCTGACGGAAATCAACGCCTATAACCCGGCGACATTGACGGAGGTGACCTTGCGTTACTGTTCCGGACGAGGCCTCACCACCAAGCCGTCAGAGACGCCGGATAATACCACCTATCAACCGCGGATACTGCAACCGGCGCTGGTGCGGCGAGATCTTCCCATTCCAGGGTCAACGACTTCGGCCACACGGCTTTCCTACGGCGAACTGACCCTTTCCAATGCCGACGGCACCCTGGACTTTCTCACCGGCTACGACTTTTCGGGACGAACCATCACCATCCGGGCCGGGGAAGAAAATGGGGCGTACCCCGCCGGTTACCCGGTGCAGCTGGCGGCGGTGGTGGATACGGTGCAGGTGGGCATGACGGAGGTGGCGGTAAAAATCAAATCCCCCCGGATCAACTGGGAACAGCCGGTGGCTACGCTGACCTACGGCGGAACCAATGCCGTGGGCGGAACCGGTATCGACGGCGATGCTTCCCTGGCGGGAACGGCCAAGCCTCTGGTTGTGGGGTATTCCGCCCCGATGGTTCCTGTGCTGGTGAACAGTTTTTACCATATCTACCAGTACAACGTTCCGGCGGTACTGTGGCGGATTACTCCGGTGGCGGCGCAGGTGGAAGTGGACGATGGCGGCATTGCACTGCTGGCCGGTCCGACGTATGCCGACTCTACAGCCATGTATGACGATGTTTCTCTTTGGGGAGCTACCATTGGGTGCCGGCTTTGTCCCTCCGAGGGGTTGATCCGTTTGCGGGTGGCGCCGACATTTACCTTGAGTTGTCGCCTGACCCCTCCTACCACGTTATTCAATTGTCTTGACGCCTTGATCCACGGCCCCGGAGGAGTCACCGGAACCGGTTATGTGCAGTATCTTTCCGCCGGTTACATGTCCATGGTTGCAAATCTTATCGCGTATTCCGGAGCGGTGATTACCTCCGGTAAAACTCTCGCCCAGGTCATGGATGATTTTACTCTTCCTGCGGGATGCTGGTGGGGCTTCACTGCGGCAGGGGCGTTGCAGATAGGGTGTTATCTGTACGATTTGGCCGTGGCGGCTACCGCTACGTTAACCTTGAATGAAATTATCTCCTTCGAGCGGGACACCGCTCCGCTGTATTGGCGGGTGATCTTGCGCAATAATCATAACGTAGCGGTGCAGACATCCGGCCTTGCTCCATCGGCTACAGCGGAAACAAAACAGGCATTTGCCCGCCAATGGAACGAGATGATCATGGCAAACCCCGCATTCCAGACACGACATCCGGCAGCAGGGGAATTCGTAGCGGAAACGATGCTGTACCAGAGCACGGCGGCGCTCCCCACCCTCTGGCCCGCGACACTACAAGGCTCGGGTGCGGGCCGGGAGATATTGAAGATAACGGCTCGGATGGATGCACCGGGAGTGGCGCTTCTGGATCTGGGGAAGGTAGCCATCATCAAGATGCCGCGGCTGGGATATGCAGCCGGTAAAAGCTTTCTCGTCTGCGGCATCCAGACCGACGCCGTCAAGAACCGGGTCGATCTGACCTTGTGGGGATAACATGAGCAACTGCCTTTTCGCCTGGCCGGACCGTACCATTCCCAGCGCCACCGTTACCCCAACCCTTTCCGGCGGCGCCTGGACGTTGCCGCTGACCAACCTGACGTACCGCTCCCTGGCTACCTTCTCCCGGAGCAGCTCCGCCCTGGTTGCGGCCACCACCTTTGACATCAATCTGGGAGTGGTCGGACGGGAACTGCGACTGTTCGCCATCCCGGATCATAACTTCAGTTCCGCCGCCACCATCCGGATACTGGTGGCGGACAATGCCGCCTTCACCTCACCCGTGGCGGATACCGGGACTCTTACCATCTGGCCGCGCTATTACCCCGTGGGAGCTTTGCCCGACACCCATGAAAGCTACAGCGACGGTATCTTGAAGCCGGAAGCACAAATCAGTCTGCGTGCCGGGTGGTGGTATGCCCTGCCTGCTGCGGTACAAGGGCAATATGTCCGGGTCATCATCACCGATACAGGAAACAGCAACGGTTATGTTCAGCTCAACCGCTTCATCTGCGCTCCGGCCTGGCAACCGACTTTGAATATGAGTTACGGCGGTTCGATGACCTGGGTACCGGACACCGACAGCATCAAGGTCCTGGGAGGACCCACGATCTACGCCCGACGGACACCCCGCCGATCGCAGCAGCTGACTCTGGAGGCATTGACCCCGGAGCAGGCCATGACCTGGCCCTTCGAGATCCAGAGACTACTGGGTACCGACGGGGAGCTGTTCTTTGTTTACGACCCGACGGACACTGTGCTGCTGCTTAAACAGCGGAGCTTCCTTGCTACTCTGCGACAACTAAACACCATCGAATATCCGTATTACAACAGCCAGAAAACGGCTTTTGAATTGCTGGAAGTACTTTAATGACATGCTCACTGGAGGATTATGCCGCCACCACCACAACCTAAATTCGACCTGAATCAGATTCAGGACGACGTAGTGCGGTTAGTCGAACGTAACACGAATATCGGCAATAATATCACTAGTTGGGCGAAGATTATTTCTTTTGTGCTGACAGGCCTGCTCACCTACCTGGTGTATGAACATCTGCGACTGGACAGGGTTGAGGAAAACGGCAAAAGCGACCATTCGTCCATAACCGGCTACAAGGAAACCGCTATCAGACATCATAATGAAGCGTCGGGAATATGCCATTTCAACAGTACGAGCAGAAACAAACCGGGAATTTCGAGAGATAGCTATCAGGCCAAAGCCACCCGGAAAGCAGCCCGTGAATCATATCCTCCCAAGACATGGGAGAGAGAGGTGCACCGATGAAGATAACAATTCACAGGTCAATCCGGGAGTATGACTCCGCGTATGGGGCCAGATATACCGCAATAGTCGCCATAGTTTTTCTGATATGGCTCACCATAACGAGCATGATGCACTAAAGGGGGTAGATTGAATGAGTGAGTTGGTTGAGGCGCAACAGAAATTTTCCGGTATGCTCGGGCTGTTGCTGGTGCATATCGCCAAGGAAACGGAGTATCGGGTCACCCTGGGGGAGTCGTGGCGAACTCCTGAACAGGCGGCAGCCAACGCGGCCAAGGGTATCGGCATCCTGAACAGCCTGCATTGCGAGAGACTGGCGCAGGATCTTAACTTTTTCCTGGGCGGTAAGCTGGTTGCTCCTCCGGCTGAGATCGGGGAGTGGTGGGAGCAGCAAGGGGGAGCATGGGGGGGAAGGTTCGGCGATCCGCCTCATTTCTCCCTGGCATTCGGCGGCAGGAAATAACCGGCGGCGACGCCACGACAAGGAGACAAAGGATGAATGCAAAAAACGCAGCAATGATTTCGTGGATTATCGGTATTATGCTCTTTCTGTTGGCGCTGGGAACCTGGGCTTTCGCCGCTGACGCCGCGCCGGTGGCGACAGTGGCCGCCGGAGCGGGGGTATCTGAGTTGTCGGCCTTCCTCCAGGGGACGGTCTTTCCCATCATCACGGCGTTCTTCATGGGCCTTGTGGCGATCTTCTTGCGTAAGTTGGGGGTGAAATTCGGTATCGACACCCTGACCCAGCAAAATAACATCCTGGAACGGCTGACCTTGCAGGGCGTAACACTGGCGGAAGAGAAGGCGGCGCAATTATTGGGCTCTCGCGCGGCGCTCACCGGCAATCAGAAGTTGGATGTGGCGGTGGGCCATATTTTGAGTTTTATGCCGACCATCAGCCCCACACAGGCGGCATCCCTGGTTGAATCCATGCTGGCGCAAATTTCCGGAGTGGGCGCCACCAAGGATTCCGCCTTCGCCACGGGGCCCGGATACCCAGCGGCGGAGATCGTCACCCCACTGGCTGCATAATGGCGACTTCAATCATAACGCTGCTGGCCTTTTTGCTCCCCCTGATCATCCAGGGATTGCAGGCGGCGGCCAACGAACGGAAAGGAGGAAATAACGATGCGAATATCCAGGCGTATCGCAAGGCGCTCGTCAAGAATGATTCTCGCATGCTTGGTCTGCTTGATGCTGACCAACATGACCGGGTGCGCGCGTTATGTGGCGGTAAACGGTGACGAGATGGTGATGGTAAAGAAGGGGGAGCTGGAAGGGATGCACTCGGACAACGAGCTTCTGATCCAGGCGCTCACGGAGTGCCGGAGTAAGCGGTAAAACCATACTTTGGGAACCAAGAACCAAATGTAAGAATCCGTAAGAATTCAAGGCAAAAAAACAGCCACTCAGGATAGTCCTAAGTGGCTGTTTTTATTGGTCGGGGCGACAAGATTCGAACTTGCGACCACTAGACCCCCAGTCTAGTGCGCTACCAGGCTGCGCTACGCCCCGTTAAACCTGCACTGTTTCTACTCAACCGATCCGGTGCTACGAGTAATCCTGGCCGGGGCTGCCGCGGTTTACTTGATATTGATGATGTTTTTCAGAACCTGGCTTGGCTTGAACGTAAGAATTTTCCGGGCCGTGATCGTGATCTCCTCACCCGTCTGAGGGTTGCGACCACGCCGGTCAGCCTTGCACTTGACTTCAAAATTACCGAACCCGGCAACCTTTATCTTCTCTCCGCTTTCCAGAGTGCCTTTCATGATATCGAACACCAGTTCCACGAGTTCCGCTGATTCTTTCTTGGAGAAACCAACTTTTTCGTAAATTCTCTCGACGATATCAGCCTTGGTCATCTTCATCCCCTGGGCGGTGCATTGTTCAAACGTTCACCTTTTCCGTCACAAGCCGATAAACTTATATCACAGGGAGCAATGAATGGCAACTCTTTTTATCCTCTTTATCTGACTGTTATCGCTAATTTTTTCACAAGATTGTCGATGATCCTGGCGTGCAGGGGGGTTACTTCGTCATCGGTGAGCGTCCGGTCGGGAGAACGATATCGAACACGAACGGCAATGCTCTTTTTACCTTCAGCAATACCCTGTCCGGTATAGAGGTCGAAAAGCTCTACCCCCTCCAACTCCTTGATCTTCTGCCCCCGGATGGTATCCAGGACGGCGGCGGCGGGGAGCGAGTCGTCCACCAGCAGGGCTATATCACGGAAAGTGTCCGGGTAACGGGATGGTGGAACCACCGCAATGGCCGCGCCACACTTCAACAAAAGTTTCTCGAAATTGAGTTCCAGATAATAAAGCGGCTGTTCAATGGAAAAACGCTCCAGCAGATCCGGGTGAAGTTCGCCACAAGAACCGATTATCTCATTCCCCACAACCAGAGTGCATCCCTTGCCGGGGTGATAAAACGGCTCCAGGTTCCCGGAGTCGTAAACGATCCCCCTGACCCGGAACTGGGCAAAGATGTTCTCCAGCACCCCTTTTACATCGAAGAAGTCGATGACGGCTGTTTCGTGATTCCAACCTTCGGGATGACGACGCCCCGTGAGGATTCCCCCCAGGTAAAGAGGCTCATGAGCCAACTCCTCCCCAGGAACAGGGTGATAGACCCGCCGCAGTTCAAAGAGGCGAAGATTCAGCGAACGACGGCTCAGATTCCGTTCGGCGCTCTGCAGCAGCCCAGGAAGAAGCGTGGTCCGCATGACAGCCAGGTCATCGGAAAGCGGATTGAGCAGACGGATGGTCTGACGACGCGTATCCTCCGGCGGCAGAAGCAACTTGTCCAGCAGGTCGATACCGAAGAAACTGAAATTAACTACTTCGCTGAAACCATGGGCAGTAAGGAGATCGCGCAGGCTCTTCGCCATGGTCTGGCGCAAGGGAGGCCGATCGGAAAAAACCCTGGCAGTGGGCATGGTTCCGGGAATGGCGTTAAATCCGTGAAGCCGCGCCACCTCCTCGATGAGGTCGATCTCCCGATGAATATCAACCCTGAAAGTGGGAACCGAAACGATCATGGACCCCGGCTCGGACTCGTGAACATGAAACTGCAAACTGGTGAAAATTTCAGTGACCTGAGCGCCGGTGAGAGCGGTTCCCAAAATGGCGTTTATCCGTTCCAGCCTTACGTGCAGCTGACGAGGATGAACTTTATCCGGATAGATGTCGATGATCCCTTGCGCCACGACACCGCCGGCAAGCTCCGCCATGAGTGCGGCGGCCCGGTCAAGAGCCTGCGTCACGATGCTTATATCGGCGCCACGCTCGAAGCGGTGTGAAGACTCGGTATGAAGCCCAAGCCGCTTGCTGCTCCTCCTGACCGCTGACGGATCGAAACAGGCGCTCTCCAGAAGGATGTTGGTGCTATCCGGAGCGATCTCTGAGTTTTCTCCCCCCATGATTCCCGCCAGGGCCACGGCCCTTTCACCGTCGCGGATGGTAAGATCCGTGGAGAGAAGCGGTCGTTCCTGGCCGTCAAGAGTCTTGAAGAGTTCCCCCACTTCGGCGCGGCGAACAATGATCTTCCCACCGGACAACCGGTCGAAATCAAAGGCGTGCAATGGATGTCCGTACTCCATGAGCACGTAATTGGTAACATCAACCACGTTGTTGATGGAACGCATCCCAACTGCTTCCAGCCGACTCACCAGCCACGCCGGTGACGGGGCAATCACGCAACCGGTGAGGTAGCGGGCCGCGTACCGGGGACAGAGGTCACTATCCTCCACCGTCACCATCGCCACCTTGGCGATGGGCGGACCGCACTCATTAATCACATAACCGGGGAAACGGATTGTTTTGCCCAATTTGGCGGCGACTTCACGGGCCACGCCGATAACGCTGAGACAGTCCGCCCGGTTTGGGGTGAGGCCGATCTCGAAGATGGTGTCCTTCAAACCCAGTGATTCGAAGAGCGGAGTTCCCAACGGGGCGTCGGTGGTGAGAATCATGATCCCGGCGGATTCCGCGGCCAACCCCAACTCCTTCTCGGAACAGAGCATACCGCAGGACTCTTCACCACGGATCTTCGACTTCTTGATTTTGAAATCTCCCGGCAACACCGTTCCCAGTCGCGCCAGGGCCACTTTATCGCCGGCACTGAAATTCTGTGCGCCACAAACCACAGTATGGATCCGGACTCCGTCATTGACCTTGCAGAGTGAGAGCTTGTCGGCGTTGGGATGCTGAGCCTTCTCCTCCACAACTGCAACGACGACGCCGTCAAAGCCGGCCCCCAAGTGTCGCATCCCCTCCACTTCCAGCCCCAGCATGGTAAGCAGGTCGGCAAGTTCGGATGGGGGGAGGTCACAGTCGACAAATTCCTTGAGCCAGTTATAGCTGATGATCATAAGTAACCCAGGTGAATGGTGAATGGTGAATGGTGAATGGTGAACCTAGAACCTGGAACCTAGAACCTAGAACCTGGAACCTGTTTTTCAAAATTGCGACAGGAACCTGATATCGTTTTCGAAAAGGAAACGCATGTCGTTGATTCCGTACTTGAGCATTGCCAACCGCTCGATTCCCATGCCGAAGGCAAAACCGGTCACGGCGTCGGGGTCGTACCCCACATGACGGAAGACCTCCGGGTCCACCATTCCCGCTCCCAGGATCTCAAGCCACCCCGAATTTTTGCAGACCCGACACCCCTTTCCCTTGCAGATGACACAGGCGATGTCCACCTCGGCGGAGGGCTCGGTGAAAGGGAAGTAGCTGGGACGAAGTCTCATCCCGATTCCTTTGCCGAAATACTGGTTGAGGAAGATGGTGAGAATACCTTTAAGATCGCCAAAGGTAATCCCCTTATCCACCATGAGTCCCTCGATCTGATGAAACATGGGGGAATGGGTGGCGTCGGAATCACAACGATACACCGTACCGGGGGCAATGATCCGAACCGGAGGCGCATGCCTGAGCATGGTTCTCACCTGTACCGGTGAGGTATGGGTCCGGAGCAATCGCTCTCCCTCCAGGAAGAAGGTGTCCTGCATGTCACGGGCGGGATGATCCTTGGGGAAATTGAGCGCCTCGAAATTGTAGAAATCAAGCTCGATCTCCGGCCCTTCCGCTACCTGAAAACCGAGGCCGGCGAAGATCTCCGAGACCTCTTCCATTACCAGGGTCACCGGATGCCGCGTTCCCACCGCACTCTGTCGACCCGGCAGGGTGACATCGATCCGCTCGGAGGCAAGCCTGCGAAGCTTGTCCGACTCCTTCATGCCGGTCAGGCGGGAGGCAACCTCTTCCTCGAACCTCTCCTTGATGCTGTTGATCGCCTGCCCCATCGTAGGGCGATCCTCGGCGGAGAGCGTGGCGAGACGCTTCATTACGGCGGTCAACTCTCCCTTTTTTCCCAGGTACCTTATCTTCAGTTCCTGAAGTTCTTTTTCGGAGGAGACGACAGCCAGATGAGCGAACATGGCGTCAGACAACGCGTCCAGTTGTTGCTTCATGGAATAGTTCCTTTACAACAAAAAAGGAAATGAGATGCAGTCGCATCCCATTTCCTTTTGTTCGTCATGCGCTCTGCTCAGCAGGCGGCCTTGGCCCGATCGGCTATGGCAGTGAAAGCCGCGGGATCCGTTACGGCCAGATCCGCCAGGATCTTTCGATCGATCTCGATCTCAGCCACTTTCAGCCCATGAATCAGTTTGCTGTAAGCAATACCGTTGATCCTGGAGGCGGCATTAATACGGGCAATCCAGAGAGTCCGGAAATCACGTTTTTTGACCCGGCGATCACGGAACGCATAGTTAAGGGCGCGGTCGACCGCTTCGGTGGCGCTCCTGAACAGTTTGCTTCGTGCGCCGCGGTAACCCTTGGCAAGTTTCAGGACTTTATTTCTGCGTTGTCTCGCTTTAAATCCTCGTTTTACGCGTGGCATCTGATACTCCTTATGTGGTATGGGCCGGATCCGCAAGGGGAGACGGTTTCCTCACGGTTCACGGAAGATGACAGTTTTATTTATACGGGATGAGCCGTGCTACGTTTTTCTGATCCACGGCTGCAATGCAGGCGCCATCGCGAAGCTGGCGCTTGTTTTTGCGCGTCTTGCTGGTCAGAATGTGGCTGGTAAAGGCATGTCCCCGCTTGATCTTGCCGGAGGCAGTCTTGCTAAAGCGCTTGGCGGCGCCGCGATTGGTCTTCATTTTAGGCATTACGGTTCTCCTTATGAAATATCTTGTACAACTGAAATCTATTTTTTTGCCTTGGGCGCAACAATCATGAACATGCTTCGACCTTCCATCTTGGGGAGCACCTCGATGACCGCCACATCCTTCACCGCTTCCACTATTTTGTCCAGCGACTTCTTGCCGAACTCCATGTGAGTGATCTCGCGGCCCCTGAAGACCAGGGTTACTTTGGCCTTGTTCCCCTCCTCCAGGAAGCGGAGGATGTGGTTAATCTTGAATTGAAGATCGTGCTCGTCGGTCTTGGGACGGAGCTTCACTTCCTTCAATTGCACCTGTACCTGCTTTTTCTTGGCTTCCGCCAACTTCTTGCTCTGCTGATATTTGAACTTGCCATAGTCCATGATCCGGCAGACCGGGGGGACCGCGGTGGGCGAGACCTCGACAAGGTCAAGTTCCTGGCTTGCCGCCAGCGCCAGAGCCTGGGTGAGCGTCAGAATCCCCAACTGTTCATTGTCGACTCCGATAACACGAAGTTCGCGGGCGCGTATGGTCTGATTGATATTAACCGTCGGTTTAGCTATGGCGGCACCTCCTAGTGAAAGCGTTCCGCTTCCTGGGTGATAAATCGTATAAAATCGGTGGCCGTCAGTGAGTCAAGATTCTTGCCGTCACGGAACCGCGGAGTCACGCTGCCGGTCTCGACCTCTTTATCCCCGACGACGAGCATGTACGGGATTTTCTGGAGTTGGGCCTCCCTGATCTTGAAACCCAACTTCTCGTTACGGAAATCTTTCTGCACCCTGACACCGGCGGCCCGGAGTTCATTGAAGACTTTTTCTCCGTGAGGGATCTGATTGTCAGTGACGGTGAGGACAATGGCCTGAACCGGAGCAAGCCATACCGGAAAATTGCCGGCAAACTGTTCAATGAGGACACCGATGAACCGTTCGATGGAACCAAGTATGACCCGGTGGACCATGACGGGTCGCTTCTTTTCACCGGAGGCATCCACATAGGTGAGATCAAACCGCTCAGGCAGGGTAAAATCGCACTGGATTGTAGCACACTGCCATCTCCTGTCAAGACAGTCACGCAGTTTGATGTCAATTTTAGGACCGTAGAAGGCGCCGTCACCCTCATTGATTTCGTAGGGACGCCCCGAATCCTTCAGCGCGGCAAGGAGAGCCGCCGTAGCCTGCTCCCAATCGCCATCCGAGCCGATGGATTTTTCCGGCCGGGTGGAGAGTTCCATCTCGAACTCGAACCCGAAAATCGCCATGACGTCACTGACAAAGGAGATGACCCCCTTGATCTCGGCGTCCAGCTGCTCCGGAGTACAGAGGATATGGGCGTCATCCTGGGTGAAGCAGCGGACCCGCATGAGACCGTGAAGCACGCCTGCCCGCTCATGGCGGTGAACCGTCCCCAGCTCGAAGTAACGGAGCGGCAGGTCACGGTAGCTTCTCAGGTGCGACTTATAAATCATCATGTGGGAAAGGCAGTTCATCGGCTTGACGCCGTAGCTCTGCTCATCCACCTGGGTGAAATACATGTTCTCGCGATAGTTTTCGTAGTGGCCGGAGCGCTGCCAGAGTTCGGTTTTAAGAATCTGCGGACCGACGACAATGTCGTAGCCGCGCTTCAGATGCTCCTTCCGCTCGAAATCCTCGATGACGGTGCGGAGCAGCGCCCCCTTGGGATGCCAGATGGGAAAACCGGCCCCAACCTCCTCGGAGAAGGAGAAGAGATCCAATTCGCGACCAAGCTTCCGGTGGTCACGGCGCTTGGCCTCTTCAATCCTCGCCAGGTAGGCTTCCAGCTCTTTCTTGTCGGCAAAGGCGGTGCCGTAAACCCGTTGCAGCATCCGGTTCTTCTCATCCCCCCGCCAGTAGGCGCCGGCAAGAGAGGTAAGTTTGAACGCCTTGCACCATGAGGTTGAAGGGAGATGGGGGCCGCGGCAGAGATCGATAAAATCTCCCTGTTTATACAGGGAAACCGTCTCCACGTCCAGGGCCTGGATGATCTCGACCTTATAGAATTCGCCCATGGCGGTAAAGAGCGCCACGGCGTCCGCCTTGGGCAGGAGCTGGCGCTCCAGGGGAATGGCCTTGGCTGCCAACTCCCGCATTTTCGCCTCTATTGCCTCAAGGTCTTCCGGGGTAAACGGCTTCTCCCGGTCAAAATCGTAGTAGAAACCGTTTTCCACCGAAGGGCCGATGGTCACCTTTGTCTCGGGGAAAAGGCTCTGTACCGCCTGGGCCATGAGATGAGAGGTGGAATGACGAATCAACCCCAACGCCTCGGGACTCTTTTCGGTGATGATCTCCACCCGGTCGCCACCGGCAAGCTGAGCGGTGAGGTCCACCTGCTCGCCATTGATCTTGCCGGCGATGGCCGCCTTGGCCAGACCGGCGCCGATAGCGGCCGCCAGAGCGCGGACAGTAGCCCCTTGGGGGAGCGTTCTGACGGAGCCGTCGGGTAGGGTAATCTGGATATCGCTCATCTTCGTGGCCCTTTAACAGAAAGAGGCATCGAAAGTCGATGCCCCCGCCGCACGAATTTTTTGTGACTTGGAAAATCTGGTAGGCGCGGGCGGTTTCGAACCGCCGACCCCTAGCGTGTCGAGCTAGTGCTCTACCCCTGAGCTACGCGCCTACATGAGAGGAAAACTTTTATCAGGAACTGCTACTGATGTCAAGAATTATGTTGTACGATTTCCCATATTTTTTCTCAGGAGTCGCTTCGTGGCCAGGAATAGCTCATCCACGGTGATCTCTCCCATGCAATGCACCTGGTGACGACATTTTGGTGTCGTCCCAAAAGTCGTGCAGGGTGAACAGGACAGGTGGTGGTTGACGATCAGATTTCCCGCTCCCTCCACTCCCCACTTTTTCTGACGCCCAGGACCGAAGAGCGACACCGTTTTGATACCAAGCCCCACAGCCAGATGAAGGAGTCCCGAATCACCGCTGACCAGTAGCTCCGCACCCCCAATGATCGCCGCCGTCACGGCCAGGGTTGTTCGCCCCGCCAGATTCAGACCGGCGGATCCCGCAATCAGTTCACCGTCCCCCGCGTCCTTCTCTCCCCCCAGGACTACGACCGTCATCCCCTCCCGCTCCAGTCGCCGCGCCAATTCCGCGAACCGCTCCCCACCCCAGCGCCGCTCCGGGATGCTGGCGCCGGAGAAAATGACCAGATACTCTCGTCCGTCCAACGGCCTGAGCAGCACCGCCGTCTGTTGGCGTACATTCTCGGGTAGAGAAAGGAACGGCAAAGGGAGGCTGGCCGGGGTGTCGATCCCTAGCGGTTTCAGGAGCCGGAAGAAGCTGATGACTTCATAGACATCGTGGGAATAGTTAACAGGATGGGTGAAGAGGCGAGCACGCTCATTGGTAGCAAACCCTATTTTCACCGGAGAGGATGCAATCCGCGCCACGACCGCCGACAGCCAATGCCACTGTTCTGTGTCGATGACGACGTCATACCGGCCGCGAAGGGCGGCCAGTAGCTCCCTCGGTTTATCATAAAGAAGAAGGCGGTCCACGGCGGGACAGAGATCAAACAGCGCGGCATTACGTCGTTCCGCCAGAACGGTAATATGAGCGCTGGGATACTGTTTCCTTATCAAGGCCAGCGCCGGGACCAGTAGCGCCGCATCCCCTATGCCACCGGGACGGATGACAAGGAGGCGTCGCGGTTCGGCAACCGTCACCACCTCTCGGGAGGCTGGAAGCAGGGACGCCAGCAGCCGACCCAGCAGCCCATCGATCATTTTCAGAAATTCAATCCGGGAGATCATCACGCTATTCAGCGAATACCGTGGCGAGATCAATCTCAAGATTGGGAAAAATGCCCACGCTAACCCGATCTGCCGCGCCAAACACCTCCGGCCGGCCATACTTTCCATCCATCCCCACGGTATAGAGCTGCACCGTTGAACCGGTGGGGTCCACTATCCAATATTCCCGAACCCCGGCCCGTTGGTAGCGGTCGAATTTAACCTTCAAGTCCTTGTCCGCCGTGCTTGGGGAGAGAATCTCGACTATCAAGTCCGGCGCTCCGCGACAGCCGGCGTCGTCCAGCTTGGTCTTGTCGCAGACCACCAGGAGGTCAGGCTGCACCACCGTCTCAACCAGATCGTCACTCTCGTCTGACTCGGGAAGGCGGACATCGAACGGAGCAGCGAAGACCTGACAGGAGTTGCCACGTAAATGTAGTGCAAACTCGGTCAGAAGTTCTCGACTGATCGCCTGATGCCGCAGGCGTGGAGCCGGCGACATATTGTAGGGAACCCCATCGATCAGTTCCCACCTCTGGCCGTCATCCCAGGTCAGATAATCGCCATAGGTAAAATGTTCTTCCCGCTTCAGCGCCAATGGTCCCATGGGAACCTCCTGTAGAGAACCTCCATCACATTCGGGAGTATAGCAAAAGATCACAGGATACCGTCAAGAAAAACCGTAGGGGCGCGGCATGGCGTGCCCCTACGAATCATGTCGCGGCAATAAATGGAGGGTGCGCGCGGGAATAAATTCCACCAGCACTGCCTCCCGCGTCGCCGCTGTCACCGGCGCCACGGCGCTCCGCCGAACTCCCAACACCGCCACTATCCGCCCTTCCCTGTCACAAAGAATCGGAACCTCCCGGCGACGATGGCGTGGCAGTTTCAGATCAATGAACAGATCCTTCAGCTTCTTGCTCCCCGTCATACCGAAAGGGATCATCCTGTCCCCTTCCCGGAACTGCCGGACACTCCAGGGAAACGGCGCCTCGTCCAGGGAGACAAGAGTTTGAACCGGGGTAAGTGACTCCAAGGAAAACAAGGGAGAAACGGGAGAAATCAGCAGTTCACCGCCGGAGATCCGGTGCGGACCAAAGCCGTCAATGGAGAATTCCGCATCAACGGCGGAAGGTGTCCTACGGGAAAATCGAAGCAAATCATACACCCGTTCCACCCGCAGTTTCCGGGGAAGCGACACGGAGCATGAAGGGGCGGAATGGGCAAGAAGTTTATCCAGATCCAGCAGGTGCCGGGACGAAATACCGTGCAGATCACCGTTCAGCTCCCGGAGAGCCCGCCGATAGACCCGGTACCGGACCCCGTCCGGTTGGGTAAGCAGTTGCGCCACAGGAAAAAAAATCTCCCCCGGAGCAACCGTTGACATAAGAAGAAACTGCTCCTCGGCAATCCGGTTAAGAATCTCATCATCGGCAGCCAGAATGGAGGCCGTGGCTCCCAGGGTCCGGGTTATGAGCGGGTTGTAGGTGCCCAGGAGCGGCAGGAGTTCGTGACGAACCCGGTTGCGAAGAAAACTCCTGTCGGAGTTGGAACTGTCCTCACGGAATATAATTTTCCGGTACTCCGCGTACGCCACAATCTCCTGTCGGGTCGCGTCCAGAAAGGGTCTGACCTTCCACCCCGAACGGGGCGACATTCCAGCCAAACCGGCGGCTCCGGAACCGCGCAGGAGCCTCATGAGCACGGTCTCCGCCTGATCATCCCCGTGATGGGCCAGGGCCACCGATTCCGCTCCCTCCTCCCGAAGCACGCTCTCCAGAAACCGCTGTCTCGCCTCCCGTCCGGCATCCTCCAATGACCGTTTTTCCGACCTTGCCAGCGCCTGGACATCCACTCGCCGCACATGGCAGGAAAGGCCGTACCGCCCGGCAGATCCCCGGACAAGCTCCTCGTCCCCCTCCGACTCCTCCCCCCGGAGCTGATGATTCAGGTGCGCCACGACCAGATGAAGTCGGTACTCCTCCATGGATTGCAGCAACTCCAAGAGTACCATGGAATCGATCCCGCCGGAAACCGCGACAATAATCTTCGTTCCAGTCGAAAAAAGGGAATTACGCCGGATGGTGGCGAGGACGGTATTGATGAGTGTTACCAAGCTACACCCTCTCTAGATCCCGCCGCTCCGGGCCAGGAGCGCCGCCACGGCCTGGGCGACCTTTCGGTAACCGGCGGCATTGGGGTGTATCGGGTCCGACTTGAGCTCATCCTTGGCGAGGATCTTGGCGAACACCCTGTTTTCCAGGGGAAGATCCAACTCCCTGGCAAGGGCGCCATAAAAAGGGGTCGGCTGTAGTCCCAAGCCCCAGTGGGGAACACCGATGAGGAACACTCCGATCCCCCTCCCCCGTGCCAGCTTCACCATCTCCCGCAGATTGGCGGCGGTCTGCTTCAGCTCCATCCGGCGAAGAATGTCATTGGCGCCGGTGCAGAGGATGAGGAGTTTCGGCTGGGTCCGGTCCAGCTCACCGGGAAGTCTCGCCAACGCCTCGCCGCTGGTTTCCCCGGGGATACCGGCATTCACCACCGTCCGGTTGATCAGCTTGGCCAGTTCATCAGGATAGCTGCTCCCCGGCTCCGCGCCGGTACCGTAGGTGAGGCTATCACCGAAACAGAGAACCACCGCATTCGGAGAAAGCGGCGCCAACTTGGCGCTGTAGTTACACCCCGCCAGAGAGAACAGAAATGCCAGCAGCAGAAGAGAGCGTTTCATGAGTTTAGATTTCTCTGCCGCACGGCTTCGAAGAGGATGACCCCCCCAGCCACCGAGGCGTTCAAGGAGGAGATGGCCCCTTTCAGCGGGATGGAGAGAAGCAGGTCGCAATGTTTCCGGACCAGCGGCCGCACCCCCTCACCCTCCCCACCGATGACCAGCGCCGTATGTCCCCGGAAATCCTGTTTATAAAGAGACTCTCCCACACCCCCGGCGGCGCCGTAAACCCAGAATCCCTCTTTTTTCAGGGATTCCAGCGCCTGGGAGATATTGGCTACCCGCGCCACCGCCACCGCGCCGACCCCGCCGGCGGCGACCTTCTCCACCGTGGGGGTCACCCCCACGGCCCGGTCCTGGGGGATGATCACCCCATGAACTCCGGCACAGGCGGCGCTCCGAATGAGCGCACCCAGGTTATGAGGATCCTGGATGCCATCCAGCACCAGAATCAATCCCGCTTCGCCGCTCCCCTTCCAGACATCCATAACGTCGGAGAGTTCGGCATAGGGATAGGGCTCCACGCGGAGCACCGCCCCCTGGTGATGCTCGCTCCCGGAGAGGCGCATCAGGCTGCCGCGGTCTCGCCGCCGCACCGGCACCCCCTTCTCACCGGCAAGCTGCGCCAGCGGCTCCAGTCGCCGGTCGGCCCCCTCGGCCAGAAAAAGTTCGAAGACCTTCCGATTCCCCCGAAGCGCCTCCGTTATGGAATTCACGCCGTAAATTATGTCATCGCTCATAGAGTCATCTCGTCGATGATCGCTTCACAGGCGGCCACCGGATCCTCCGCCGCCGCAATGGGTCGACCGATAACCAGGTAATCGGCCCCCGCCTTCACCGCATCAGCCGGCGTCATGATCCGTTTCTGGTCATCCACCGAGGCAAAGGAGGGGCGCACCCCTGGGGTAACAATGAGAAAATCGTTGCCGCACGCTTCCCGGATGAGCGGCGCCTCCAGCGGCGAGGCCACCACACCGTCGATCCCGGCCGACTTGGCCAGCATCGCCAGCTTCACCACCATCTCCGTCACGGGAAGGTTTATCCCAACCCCTTTAAGGGTTTCCGCCGTGGAAGAGGTGAGGACCGTCACCGCCAGAACCTTGGGGCGATCCTTCCCCGGAAATTCCTTCTCCAACGCCCCCACCGTGGCGGCCATCATCTCGTACCCACCCAGGGCATGGAGATTACAAAGCGTCACCCCCAAACGAGCCGCGGCCAAGGTCGCCATAGCCACGGTGTTGGGAATATCATGATATTTCAAGTCGAGAAAGAGCTCCCCTCCCCGCTCCCGTACCGCCCGAACGGTCCGAGGGCCGCAGGAGGTAAAAAGTTGCTTGCCGACCTTGAACATTCCCACCTTTCCGGCCAGGAGTCCCGCCCATTTCTCCACATCGGCCATGGTATCCACATCAAGGGCAAAAATGATTTTTCTGCGTGCTTCGTCTCGGGTCATAGTCTTATGGACCTCTTTTGTGTGATGAACGTTTCATAACAGGAGTAGCAGGAAAAGGCAAGGAGAAGAGATGAAGGGGAGGCATTCAAAACAGACAAGACAACAACCAAAGCCTGTCATTCTGAGCGATAGCGAAGAATCTACTTTTTGTGCGACCAGCAGATCTTCACTTCGTTCAGGATGACAGACAAGAAACAGGGTGACGGCCGAGGCAGAAATCCAGTTACCGACCAACAGCTTCGATTAATCCCAAACAATAAACCCCCGCCGGTTTCGGCGAGGGTTTATTGTTGTACCGCAGTCCTAAACCGGACGATGGACTATTCGCAGAGGTCCAGCTTGATGTCCCAGTTCTTGATCTTCATGGTGCCGTTTTTCTCAAGATTGAGGTGCATCTTGAAGGCGCGATCCCAGAGCTGCGGCTCATGGGCAACCTTGCGGCGGAGGCAATCGGCAAGAGCCATCTCATAGTACTCAGTGAGGATCGGCTTGTAATCCGGATGGGCGCACTTCTCGATGATGACCTTGGCGCGGTCCCGGGGACAGAGTCCGCGGACATCGGCCAGCCCCTGCTCGGTGATGACAACGTCCAGATCATGCTCGGTATGGTCGATGTGCGAGCAGTGCGGCACGATGCAGGAGATCCCGGTGGGGTCGGTCTTGGAAGGACGACTGGACGGGGTGTGCATCATCTTGAGGAAGCCGTTTCGGAGGAAGTCCCCGGAACCGCCCAGACCGTTGATCATCCGGGTCCCGCCAACCAGGGTGGAGTTGGCGTGAGCATACATGTCGATCTCCACCGGAGTGTTCATGGCGATGACGCCCAGACGACGGATCGGCTCGGGAGCGTTGGAGATGGAGAGAGGACGCAGGACGATCTTGTCAAAGTACTTGTCCATGTTCTCGAAAAATTTCGGGAACCCCGGCGACGCTGAAAGAGACAGCGAGCAGGAAGATGCGGCGTCAAGCTTGCCGGAATCGAAGAGGTCCAGCATGGTGTCCTGGAGAACTTCGGTGAAGACCGTCAGGTTGTAGAACGGCCCCTTGGCAAGACCGCCGATGACGGCATTGGCGATGGAACCGACGCCGGACTGGATGGGGAGGAGGTTGTCCGGAAGACGCCCCATCTTCACTTCGTGGGAAAAGAAATCAATGATATGCCCGGCAATCGCACCCGAGGTCTCATCCTGATCAGCAAAGGCGCGTCCCTGGTCACGCATCTTGGACTCAACCACGGCGATGATCTTCTTGGGATCGCAGGGGATAGAGGTGGAACCGATGCGGGAGTTGGCTTTGGTGATGTTGAACACCTGGCGATTGGGCGGAATGCCCGGGGTGATGAGGTCATGAATCCCCTCGAAGGAGGGCTGTCCGGTGTTCACCTCGATGATGATCCGGTCGCAAACCTGGAGAATTTCCGGGATAACGCCACAGGAAGAGGTGGGAACCAAGCTGCCGTCTTCGGTAATGGCGGAAACTTCGATGATGGCCAGGTCAAGCTTACCGCTCTCCGTGTCCTTGGTGTAGAAACCATACCCCAGATCCTGGGCGAAGAGGGAGAGATGCTTGTCCCCCATCCGGATACGACCTTCGTTGATCCCCGCTGCGATGTTCTTGCCCGTCTGGTACGGCCAGCGGCGATCGATCATGTCCAACGAAGCCCAGCGGTTCTCCGTTTCGGCTCCCACTGAAGCGCCGATGAAGAGGTTGAATTTCCACTTTCCCTGCAGGTTGTTTTTTTCCACATGATCGGCAACAGCGGTGGGAACCATCTTGGGGTAACCGGCGGGGGTGAAACCGGACCACCCCAGGTTCATTCCCGGCTTGAAGAACTGGAGGGTTTCTTCGGCGGTCATGACCTTGCTCAAAAGTGACTTGTGGCGTACGCGATCCTGCAGGGTACCGTAATCAGACGACATCTCCTACCTCCTGTTTTGTTGTGGTGTTTACAGCGATGAACGAAACAGTGGAACAATGAGAAATTTCCTCCGGCAGCAGGGAAGGAACTCTCTAAACCGAAGTTTTACTTTTATGGGGAGTGTGGGAGGGGATATTACTGAACTGATTTTCTTTCGTCAAGCTAAAAAGAACCTTTCCTCTGTCCTTTCTTCGCACTCTCTTGGAGCAGTTTGCATCTTTGCGGTTAAAAAGCTCTGCTCGTTACTTATTACGCCGAACCCAGCAGTTTACGGGCTTTTTGGGTGAAGGCGCCGGCGGGAAATTCTTTAACAAGACGGCTAAGAGCGTCCTTCCCCTTGGCGATTTCACCACTCTGGAGATAGGAAGCCCCCAGATAATAGAGGGTTTCATCCTTAAGGGGGAGATCGGCATATTTCTTGAGTATTCCTTCCAGCCTCCCCACGGCGGAAATATACTTGCCGGTGCGGTAATAGAAACGCCCCACGTAAAGTTCATACTGGGCCATCTTGAGCCGGCAGAGAGAGAGCTTGTCGGAGGCGTCCTTGACATACTCCGATTGGGGGTACTGCCTGAGAAACATCTCCAGTGAGGTGGCGGCATTCTTCACCGGTGTCTGATCAGTATCAATTTTCTCTATCTGGTTGTAATGGCTGAGGGCCATGCGATAGAGAGCATAGGGAGCCTTGTCGTTTTTTGGATGAAGCTTTCTAAAATCCTCGTACGCCGCGGCGGCCTCAATCCACCCCTCCTTGGCATAGTAAGCGTCGGCAATCTTCAATTCAGCCATGGCGGTCACTTCCGGCGACCGGTAGCTCTCCTTCACCTTTTTCCACTGGGCGATGGCATCATCGTAGTGCCCCTTGGCGCTCAGCTCATCGGCCTCCTTGAAGGATGCCTCGGGACTCTTCTTCAGAGACGACGTATCGGTGGTGGCGCAAGCGGCAAGAGCAATGACGCCAAGCAGAGTAAAACGCTTGAGAAAAGAGATCATGAAAACCCCCGGGACAAAAACAGGTCAAAAGCACTGGAACGCGGATCAAATCCGATCTAAGCGGATCAACGCGGATCAGGCGAAACTGAAAGGATAGTTTGTTTTATCCGTGTCAGTCCGCACAATCCGCGTCATCCGCGTTCGATTACACCTCTGATCCAAACATGCACAACTTCTTTACCGCAAAGTCGCACGGGACGCAAAGGAAAAAATCTTTTTTACCCTTTCGAGCCACGCTTGCGCCGGTTGGGATCCAGTTCCTTCTTGCGCAACCGGATGGAAAGCGGCGTTACCTCAACCAGCTCGTCCTCGTCGATGAACTCAAGCGCCTGCTCCAGGGTCAAGAGACGGGGGGGAGTCAGCCGGATGGCGTCATCGGTGCCCGAAGCCCGGACGTTGGTCAGCTTCTTTCCCTTATTGGGGTTCACGTCCAGGTCATTGTCCTTGGCATGCATCCCGATGATCATCCCGCCATAGACCTCGGTGGCCGGCCCCAGAAAGAGAGTCCCCCGCGGCTGAAGGGCATCCAGGGCGTAGGCGGTGGTCTCGCCATGCTCCATGGCGGTGAGCACGCCGTTCTTTCTGCCGGGAATATCCCCCCGGTACGGTGAATAATCATGGAAGATATGAGTCATGACCGCGGTTCCCCGGGTCTCGGTGAGAAGTTCCCCCCGCAGGCCGATGAGCCCTCGCGCCGGAACGATGAACTCCAACCGGATGGTATCTCCCATGGGCTGCATGGACGACATCTCCCCCTTGCGCGGCCCCATCTTCTCGATGATAGCCCCCTGATATTCAGAGGGGACGTCCACCACCAGATACTCCATGGGCTCCATCCGCTTGCCGTCAACCTCCCGGTAGATGACCTCCGGCTTGGAAACCGCCAGTTCAAACCCTTCCCGCCGCATGTTCTCGATAAGGATGGAGAGGTGCAGCTCTCCCCTCCCCGAGACCTTGAAGGTATCGGAGTTATCGGTATCCTCCACTCGAAGGGAAACATTGGTCCGGAGCTCCTTGGTGAGCCGCTCCCGGATGTTCCTGGACGTAATCAGCTTTCCTTCCCGTCCGGCAAAGGGGGAGGAGTTGACGATGAAGTTCATGGAGATGGTCGGCTCGTCGATGGCCACATAGGGGAGCGCCACGGGGTTATCGGAGCAGGCAAGGGTCTCGCCGATCCCCACGTCGTCGAAGCCGGCCAGACAGATGATATCGCCGGTGACCGCCTCGGCGATCTCCACCTGTTTAAGCCCTTCATACCCCAGAAGCTTGGAGATCCGCCCCTTGGAGATGGTGCCGTCCCGCTTGACCACCGCCAGCGTGTCGCCCGCCTTGACCCTGCCGCTGTGAATCTTGCCGGAGGCGATCCTGCCGATATAGTCGTTGTAGTCGATGTTGGTGACCAGGAGCTGGAACGGCGCGTTGGGATCGCCCTTGGGGGGATGAACATTGCTCTCCACCACGGCAAAGAGCGACTCCATGGAGGTGGCGGGGGAATTCAGATCCAACTTGGAATATCCCAGCTTGGCGCTGGTATAGACAATGGGAAAGTCCAACTGCTCGTCCGAGGCGTTCAGTTCGCAGAAGAGATCGAACACCATGTTCACGACTTCGTCGGGGCGGGCGCCGGGGCGGTCGATCTTGTTGATGACCACGATGGGCTTCAATCCCAGATCCAGGGACTTTTTGAGAACAAAGCGGGTCTGGGGCATGGGGCCATCCAGGGCGTCCACCAACAGGAGCACCGAATCCACCATGGTGAGCACCCGCTCCACCTCGCCGCCGAAGTCGGCATGGCCGGGGGTATCGACGATGTTGATCTTGTAACGGCCATGGTGAACCGAAAGGTTCTTGGAGAGAATCGTGATTCCCCGTTCCTTTTCCAGGTCATTGGAATCCATGACCCGCTCGGTGATCTGTTCGTTTTCGCGGTAGACTCCGGCATGCTTGAGCATGGCGTCCACCAAGGTGGTCTTGCCGTGGTCAACGTGGGCGATGATGGCGATGTTTCTGATGAGCTGCTGCATGATTTCTTCTCCTACCATATGTTTATCCGTGAGTTCCGGCACCCTTGCCAAAAGAAAAAGACGAGCTCGCCCGTCAGGAAGAACTTAG
>CAIYUY010000301.1 GCA_903929485.1 uncultured Desulfuromonadales bacterium | reverse complement strand
TGGCCCATTCTGAGAGGTCATGGTGGTTACCATGAGAAGTTAACAATCATATCCAGCGATAGATCGGACGTTTCGCAATATTTTAAAAAAATCGACCGAAAACCAGGCTCGATTTTTTTACCAAGTCCGACAGGCTGCTAGGTTCTAGGGTGATTCGCAGGTAAATAGGCACCGCAACAAGGTCGGCGGAAATGTTCCGTCATGGTTCGACAAGCTCACCACGAACGGAACAGAAGGTAGTTATAAACCTTAATCCGTTCGCCCTGAGCTTGTCGAAGGGTGGACGGATTTCTACCCTGGGATATTCTTTGTAACGAATCACCTAGGTTCTAGATTCCAGGTAAACCTGTTCTACGTTCGATGTTCTACGTTTAAAAGCGTAATAAGCAGCTTATTTCGCAGAATTCATCCAAAACCAGCAAAGGCAAAGGCTGACGTGATCAATACCGTCAGCCTTTGCCTTTAACGTAGAACATAGAACGAGCTTTTCAGAACCTAGAACCCTGAACCTAGAACCTAGAACCTTTTTTATTCAAACGGGTTCCTCACCACGATGGTCTGATCCCGGCGAGGGCCGACGGAAACCAGAGCCATGGGGCAGCCCACCAGCTCTTCCAGACGCTTCACGTAGTTCTTGGCGTTTTCCGGCAGATCGTCAAAGGTGCGAACGGCGGTGATGTCCTGCCGCCAGCCCGGAAGCTCCTCATAGATGGGAGTGCAGGCGGCAAACTGCTCGGCATTGGAGGGGAGCTCTTCCAGATACTTCCCGTGAAGAGAATAGCCGGTGCAGACCCGGATAGTCTCGAAACCATCCAGGACATCAAGCTTGGTAAGGGCGATGCCGGAAAGACCGTTTATCCGGACAGCATACCGGACAATGAGGGCGTCGAACCAGCCGGTCCGCCGCGGTCTCCCCGTGGTGGCGCCGAACTCCTGCCCCACCTTCCGCAGCTCCTCGCCGACCTGGTCGTCCAGCTCCGTGGGAAACGGCCCGGAACCGACCCGGGTAATATACGCCTTGGAGATGCCGATGACTTCATGAATATCCCTGGGACTAACCCCGCTTCCGGTACAGGCGCCGCCGGCGCAGGTGGAAGAGGAGGTGACAAAGGGATAGGTGCCGTGATCCACATCCAGGAGAGTCCCCTGCGCCCCCTCGAAAAGGATACGCTTCCCCTCTTTCACGTCACGATGGAGGGTAAGGGTCGTATCGGCCACGTACTTGCGAAGGAGTTCGGCATAGGGGGCATACTCGTCAAAAATTTCCCGGAAGGTGAAAGGCTTGTCTCCCAAAAAGTTCTCCAGGATGAAATTTTTCTCCGGCAGCTGTTCATGAAGTTTTCGGGCAAAGACGATGGGGTCAAGCAGATCCGCCAGACGGATACCCCGACGACCGATCTTGTCTTCGTAGGTGGGGCCTATCCCCCGTCCGGTGGTGCCGATCTTGGCGGCGCCGCTTTTAGCCTCCCGGGCGATATCAATCCGCTTATGGTAGGGCATGATAATATGAAGCGACTCGCTCAAGAGGAGACAGGAATCGTCCTGAAACTTCCCCTTGGCCTTGAGGTTCGTGATCTCGCGGATGAAGACCTCCGGATCGACAACCACGCCGTTGCCGATGATGCAACGCTTCCCCGCATGGAGGATGCCGGAGGGGATAAGGTGGAGGACGATCTTCTCGTCACCCACCACGAGAGTATGGCCGGCGTTGTTCCCCCCCTGATAGCGGACCACGTCATCGGCAAACTCCGTATAGATATCGACTATTTTCCCCTTTCCTTCGTCGCCCCACTGGGCGCCAACCACTACCACGTTCGCCATCCGTATCTCCTTGTTCCTTCGTATCGCTGTAAACGGCTATTGTTCTCATCAAATATGATACTCTCGCAAATTCTGTCATTGCGAGCGAAGCGAAGCAATCTCGTTTTGAGCTAACAACCCTCAAACTACTAAGATTGCTTCGTCGCTTCGCTCCTCGCAATGACGTCTTGAGAGAGAATTTGCGAGAGTAACAAATATATGTAGGGATACCCCTCGCGGGTATCCTTGCTTTAAAGCCTCCGGCAGCGAGCGCCCGCAAGGGACGCCCCTACAAAATCATGACGCGGATCCAATCATACCGGTAGTTCTCCCCGCAACAGCTCTTCCTTGCCAACCAGCAGCTCCCCCCCATCGTTCACATTAATCAGGCGTATCTGCTCTCCGGAAAGATCCTCACCGCCGATGACGATGACTCGCCGGATACCGACCCGCCGGGCATATTCCAGGGAGCTTTCCAGATCACGCCTGATGATATCCCGGGCCACGGAAAAGCCCTGTTCACGAAGTCGAAGGGCCAGATCCAAAGCGTCGCTCCGATCCTCCTTCCGGTTGAAGATAAGAAAATCACGCCGGGCGGTTTCTCCCAGATCCGGATTCCCCTCCAGCAGCGGCAGAAGCGCCAGGAGATTGAAGGCGAAGCCGGTGGCCGGGGTGTCAAAACCATAGACCCCCGTGAGAGTATCATAACGGCCGCCGCTACAGACCGGCGCCCCTCCCCCGGTGACGAACCCTTCCATGGTCACGCCGGTATGGTAATCCAGACCCCTGATCTCCCCCAGGTCGATGGTCAGGTGCTCCGAAACACCATACCGATCCAGGATATCCACCACCTCCGCCAGATTGGCCAGCGCCCGGCGGGATCGCTCATTGGTCACCACCAGGGCGGCGGCTTCCAGCACCTCGCGGCCGCCGAAAAGCCGGGGAAGCGCGGCGATCTCACGGGCGGACTCATCGGACAGAGGGAACTCTTTAAGCAACTCGGCCACAGCCGAGGCATCCTTTCGCCCCACTGCCGCCTGGAGAGCGGCCCGGGCCTCCGGCGGAAGGCCGCTGGCGGCCATGATGCCACGAAAGAACTCTACCTGCCCCAGATCGATGGAGAAACGGTTGAACCCCAGTTCCTTCAGCGCCTGCACCGCCATGGCGGCCATCTCGGCATCGGCCTCGGGAGAATCCAACCCCATCAGCTCCACCCCCACCTGGAACAGCTCCCGGCTCCGGCCGGAACCGCTCTCCGCGTGGCGCAGAACCCGACCGGCGTAGGAAAGGCGATGGGGGAGCGGAATTCCCTTCATCCGCGTGGCCACTATCCGGGCGATCTGGGGGGTGATATCGGGAGGGACCGCCAGGAGCCGGCCGGTCTGGCGGTCGTCGAAACGAAAGGTCTTCCCTTTCAGCTCCTCCCCTACCCCGGCGGCCATGACGTCATCGAATTCAAGGAGCGGGGTGATGATCCGCCGAAACCCCCAGAGATCGAAGGTATGGAGAAGCTTCTCCTGGATGCTGCAGATCCGCGCCGCCTGCTCGGGAAGGAAATCGTTGACGCCCCGGGGGAGAGCGGCCTCTATGGGTGTACGGGAATTCACGGTCGGGGTAATCCTCTGGGCGGAGGAGATATCTTCAAGCCTCTCGCCGGCAATCAGCAAAACGAATAAATCCTAACAGCAGCGGGGGGGGATGTCAACGTCTAAAGATGTCCGCGGCGGTAAACGAAGAAAGGGGCTCTTGCGAGCCCCTTTCGGGTTAAACGATGCGGCATCCGCGCCTAGAAGAAATAGTAAACGGCGGCGCGAAGGGTGTGGCTTTGTCCGAAAGAGTTGTCGATATAACCGGTGCGGAGGTACTCGTACTCGGTGGCGACCCGAACAGCGGCGTTCAGATCATAGGAAACGTTACCGTAGATGTTGTAGCCGAACTGCTGATTTCCAGCTGCGTTATCCGTCGCACTGTAGAAGCCGGCATTGAGAACGCCACGACGGCCATAGCCGAACGTCATGCCCAGATCCTGGGTAGCATATGCCTTGAGCTCAACATCAAAGTTATACCCCTTGGCGCCCGCTTTACCGCCGGCCATGAGCTGATTGGCTGTGCCGTTATTGAACGGCATGTTGGAAGCCATGGCAATCTGAGCTTCAAGAGAAGCAGTGTTGGCGCGACTCTTGCCATCGGAGGATTTCAGGATCGGCAGGAAGGCGTAGGCGCCGTATCCCCAGGAAGGGAGGGTAAGATTAACCGTTGTGGCAGTTCCGGTTGTAGGAGTCGCCGCGATTTTACCCGAGCCGTAGAGACCGAAGAGACCGACGGTGAAAGGCTTGTTGGACATCCCGTAGAAACCGGGAGCGACGCCCAGAGCCTTGCTGGAAAACATGACCTGACCGGCGGCGTTAACCATGTTGGTCCATTCGTAGTTGGCGCCGGGAGTCGCGGCAGCGGCGCCGACTTCACCCTGGGTAGGATCCTGCAGGGCAAGTACGGTGGTAATGCTGTTGCTTTCGCCCAGGTTGTATTTTTGGGTTGCCCGAAGCTGCGGAACACGCGGGCTGTTGGGTGCGCCGAAAGAAGCATTCTGACGGAAGTCGACGGTGCTGGCGGCCATGGGGCCGAAGGTATCCCAATACTGCCCGAAGAGCACCTGGGTGTTGGTCCAGTCCACGGTTGCATAGGCAAGACGCATACGCAGCTGGGGCGCCTCGGTGGCGCCGGACAAGTCGCCGTAGAAGT
The DNA here is from genome assembly GCA_903929485.1 of uncultured Desulfuromonadales bacterium. Taxonomy (GTDB): domain Bacteria; phylum Desulfobacterota; class Desulfuromonadia; order Geobacterales; family CAIOGM01; genus CAIOGM01. The sequence continues at coordinate 21,499 of CAIYUY010000301.1, read as the reverse complement.
CCCCTTCTATCATGGCGCCGGTCTTACCACCGAAGAGGTCGGGACCTGAAGACTTGAGCCAGAGACGGGACTGACGGGCGGTAAAGACAGACTCACTTTGAGTTCCTGCTGAGTTGGCAACCGTCGTCTTGGGGATCGCCCCGGAAGCCGGCGCCAGGGGGCCGATTTTCTCCGAGTTGTTGGCATAGTCCAGCTTGACGAAACCGCCGAGGGAAAGTTTGAACTTGCTGGTGACGTTCTCGTCGGCCAAGGCCGGAGCCGCCATCATGAGTCCCAGTGCCGCCATGCCAATAATCTGTTTCTTCATCTGTAATGCCTCCTTCATGGGGTAAGATGGTTGAGAAAATTCTCAATATCAGTTAGACTAAGCGGTTGCGGTACGGGAAGCTCACCTCCTTCTCGTTGGAGTTACCTCTCGACTACTGATGCGGCAGGGTTTCAGTTGGAGACGGTGTCCGAAACAGTCACGCTCTGCCCATCCTTTACAACGCCATAGGAGCCATTGGTGCCGAGGAACCCGGCGATCACGAGGGTCGCCACCTCACTGCCCGGATCGAAGCCGATGCCGGCAACGACCTTCCCCCCCCTGTACACCTTGAGTTTCTGCCCCAGCTGAAGGCCTGATTCGCGACCGGCATTGAGATAGATCCGAACGCCATCCACCTCAAATATCCTCCCATACCAAGGAGTAAGGGTGACGACATCATTTACCCGCCGAGCAAGCTCGTCACAGGCAGCGGCAAGAGAAGCTCCCTTCCCGTCGGCTCCCCCGGGTATCCTGACGGAAACTCGCCGCGGTCCGGTTCCTTGGATGCCGTCATAGATATCGGCGACCAGCGGCGTACCGGAACCGACCCCGCCGGGGGCCGAAAGCCGTATCAATACCGCCGCGGTGTTATCCTTCCAGAGCTGTCCGGCAAAGGCCAAACGATCACTCTCCTTGGCGACGGTTGCCGCAGTGCGGCCCGCTTCGCCAAGATCCACAGGAACCCCGACACCAACCGTCCTGACCTGGTCGCTGAAGGTCGTGACGAGATGATTATCGCCGACTTCAATAACCGCAATCAGTTTTTTAACGGTACCGGAGGGGACCGCCGGAGCAAAAGAAGCGGATGCGGCAACCGGCGAGGTAACAACTCCCGTTATCGGAACAACCGGCGCCGTGACCGCAACAGCAGCAACGGGAGAAGAAGAGGCGACGGACGTTACTCCCGTAAACCCCTCCTTTGCCATCTGCACCCCTTCCTTAACCAGAACACTCCCCCTGGGAACCCCTTTCTCGGCGTTCGCGGGAACCCAGATGGTGGCGGGGGCGTCCGGAGACATCGTCTGCATGGGGTTGGTGATTTCGACGTATTCTCCGGAAGGAGCCGGGGAACCGCTCTTCCCGCCGGCGCAGGCAGCCAGGAGCATAAGGGAGAAAAGGAGGGCGCCCTTGGCGCTGGATTTCGTTACCATGAAATAATTCAAAGACACTCCTTCCCTTAATATCCGTCACACTGTTTTGGAATTATCCGGCAAAATACAGAAATTCAAACGTCGTTGCAAGAAAAAAATGCACCGCTGCCGCCAAAACGTGCAGTTTCAGTCGGTTGCGGTGCATGTTATCCTGCTTAATGCCCCGGCTGACAGAGTTCCGTCAAAACACCGTTGCTGCTTTTGGGATGAATAAAGGCGATGCGGGCGCCATGAGCGCCGGAACGGGGAACGGTGTCGATCATCCTTGCCCCTTCCCCCACCAGGTGGGCGATGGCTGCCTGGACATCCTCGGTCTCATAGGCTACATGGTGAATCCCCGGACCACTCTTCTCCAGAAATTTCGCCACCGGGCTGTCGTCGCTGGTGGGTTCAAGAAGTTCGATCTTGGAGTCTCCGATCCGGAGCATGGCGACCTTCACCTTCTGCTCCGCCACCTCCTCGCACCCCACAAGCGCCATTCCCAACTGGTCGCGGTAGAAGGGAAGAGTCTCCTCAATGGATTTTACGGCGATGCCGATATGGTTAATCCTGGTAAGCATGGGTAACCCCTGTGAACCACGGAGACACGGAGGCACGGAGAACTACAAAACCAATCTCTTTATGCCGTCCTTTAATACGTGGGTATGAAAATTGAGAATGAGACCGGTTCGCAAACCGGAAAGTTTCAGATACGTCAGTAATTGCGCTTCATGGATCGGCAATATCTTTTCGACACACTTGAGTTCGACCACAACACGTTCAGCAACAACAATGTCCATCCGGTAGCCACAATCCAGCCTTAGCCCTTTGTAGATGAGCGGCAAGGGTTTCTGTTGTTCAATGGGGGTACCGTGCAATAATAATTCATAGCAGAGACACTCTTCGTAAGCTGACTCAAGGAGACCGGGGCCAAGAGTCCTGTGGACCTCGATTGCTGATCGTATTATCAAATCAGTTAAATCGGAATCGTTAAAGGTTTTCTCCGTGCCTCCGTGTCTCCGTGGTTCATTTGTCACTACAGCACTACCGTCTCCCGATGCACGCCGAAGACTTCCCGGAACACGTCGGAGATTTCTCCCAGGGTAGCGTAAACCTTCACCGCGGCAAGGATGGGGGGAAGAAGATTCTCCGTGCCACGGGCCGCGGCCTCCAGTGCCTTGAGATGTTCGGCCACCACGGTATTATCACGTCCACTCTTCAGCTCGGCCAGGGACTTCTTCTGGCCGATCTCCACCGCTTCCTTCACCCTGAGCAGATCCTTGGGCGGCGGCTCCTGCACGGTGAACTTGTTCACTCCCACGATGATAAGGTCATCGGTTTCGATGCTTCTCTGGTAGGCATAGGCCGAATCCTGGATCTCCTTCTGCTGGAAACCCCGGGAGATCGCCTCCACCGCCCCCCCCAGTTTGTCGATCTTCTCGATATACTCCAATGCGGCCTTCTCGATCTGATCGGTGAGGGACTCCACCAGAAAGGAGCCGGCCAACGGATCCACGGAGTCGGCGGCGCCGGATTCGTAGGCGATAACCTGCTGAGTCCGGAGCGCAATCCTGACGGAATCCTCCGTGGGGAGCGCCAAAGCTTCGTCGCGGGAGTTGGTATGCAGTGACTGGGTTCCCCCCAGGACTGCCGCCAGGGCCTGAATGGTGACCCGCGGGATGTTGTTGTCCGGCTGCTGGGCCGTCAGGGTGCAACCGGCGGTCTGGGTGTGAAAACGGAGCATGAGCGACTTGGGATCCTTGGCGCCAAAACGATCCTTCATGATCCTCGCCCACATTCGGCGGGCAGCCCGGAACTTGGCGACCTCTTCGAACAGGTTGTTATGGGCATTGAAGAAGAAGGCAAGACGGGGAGCGAACTCGTCCACGTCAAGACCTACCTTGATGGCGGCGTCAACATAGGCGATACCGTCGGCCAGGGTGAACGCCACCTCCTGCACGGCGGACGAACCCGCCTCGCGGATATGATAGCCGGAGATGGAGATGGTATTCCATTTGGGGACGTGATCCTTGCAGTAAGCGAAGATATCGGTGATGATCCGCATGGACTCCTTGGGGGGGTAGATGTAGGTCCCCCGAGCCATGTACTCCTTGAGGATATCGTTCTGAATGGTGCCGGAGATCTTGTCCGCCGAAACCCCCTGCTTTTCCGCCACGGCGATATACATGCAGAGGAGAATGGCGGCGGTGGAGTTGATGGTCATGGAGGTGGAGACCTTATCCAACGGGATACCGTCGAAGAGAATCTCCATGTCCGCCAGGGAGTCGATGGCTACTCCCACCTTCCCCACCTCACCCAGACTCATCCCCGCGTCGGAATCATACCCCATCTGGGTGGGAAGGTCGAAGGCGATGGAGAGGCCGGTCTGGCCGGCGGAAAGGAGATACTTGTACCGCTCGTTGGACTCCTTGGCGCTGCCGAAGCCGGCATACTGGCGCATGGTCCAAAAACGGCCGCGATACATGGTCGGCTGGACCCCCCGGGTGTAAGGAAAGTCACCCGGGAAACCCAACTCCTCCTCGTAATCCGGATAATCGAATTCAGGAGTAAAACAACGCTCCATGGTTATGTTTGAAGTGGTGCTGAATTCCTTCCGGCGCTCGGGAGATTTGGCCAGCCCCTTGGCCGCCTTTTCTTCCCACGCCTGCTTCCTATCGCAAATGCTCATCTGATTCTCCTTGTTATAGTTCAACTATTTACCAGAGGATCGGCTTGACCAGCGACCAGGCGTCGGCAAGGATCTCGTCCTGGGAACGGCTGACCGAGGCATCGATGCGGAATCCTCGCCACCGGGAGATTTCCCCCAGGTAGAACTCCCTCATCTTTTGATAATAGACAATTCCACCTTCGTGGTGGATCTGCAGCACGTCCTCGATCCGCTCAAAAGCCTCCACCGCCGGAATATCATAAAAGAGGGTCAGGTCGGGATAAATCTCGTCATCGAACAGGTACCCGCGGGAAATCTTTTCGATCTGCCGGAGCACATCAAAATGGTGGGTATGCCCCCCCACCCAGGCATTGGCCAGGGACGAGATACTGGACTGTTTGCAAAGAACCACCTTCCCCTCATCCAGGGCAGGACGGACGATATTCTTAAAAATCTCGGCCCGGACTGCTCCTTCCAGAAAGAAGTCGGCCCGGATATCCTTGCCGAAGGGCCAGTTGAACACCGAGGCAAGCCCCAGCTCCTGGGCGCGCCCGGAATCGGGGTTGGCGCACTCCACCACTTCGTACCCCTCAATGGCCAGGGCATCCTTCAAAGCGGTGATCCCCGAGGTGACCTGTTGGCCGGAGCCGCTGATCCCTTCGATTACAATTAATTTACCTTTTTTCATATTTGTTACTCCTCAATTTTAGATTAAAGAACGGCCCTGAGATAAGTTGCCGTCCGTTCCCGCTTCATCCGATCCACCTCGTCCGGGTTGACATCGACGAATATTTCATCCGGCGTGATTTTGAACAGCGGTTGTCCCTTCTGAACGATACTTCCGTCTCCGCCGGTCATGATAATCTTGTCCAGGGTCCCGGAAAAAGGAGCCAGAACCTTGTTGAACATCTTCATGACTTCGATAATATAAAGAGTCTGCCCTTTCTCGAAATGCATCCCCTCGCTGACGAAGGTCGGCAATCCCGGCGCTTCCTGGGCGTAGTACATCCCGCCGCACATGGCGACAATCTCGTCGGCCTTGGTGGCCGGCGGCGGCACGAGAATCTTCTTCATCCGGGCCTGCAACTCGGCGTCAAAGAGATACTCCGGAATGGTGACTTCCAGATCATCCTCCACGCGGAAATCCCAAAACTTCACCTGTTCGGCGATGAAGAAGAGCATCCCCAGGAGCTCCAGCCCGGCGGTGAAGCCGAAATGGGCGGAGCGAACCTCCTCCCAACGGGACTCATCGTATCCTCCCTGTGGGGCGCCGGCGGCAAGGAGATCGTTCAGCTTGTCATACTCGCCGTACTCCAGGCCAAACGCCTCATAGATGGTCGCGTAGAACCGGAGCGCTTTCTGAAGCAGTTCATTGTCATGACTCCAGATGGTTTCAGCGGCTGGAGCAGCGCTATTCCAGGACATGTTCAGATAACGATAGGTCTCGTCCAGAACCGCCACCGGATTCCGGAGCCAAACCACCTTGCCGTTTTCCAGACGGAAACTGTTCCGATTAATCCCCAGCCAGCCGGAAAGACGGTGCGGGTCTCCCAGAAGTATCTCCAGAGGGCGGGTCACCAGGGTCCCCTTCCGATCAAGAGTCTGGGACATGCTTTTGGCGACCGCGGCGTCACCGGGGAACTGTTCGGAAATCTGGCGGGCATAAAACTTTTTCGCCTGAATGAAGGCGAAAACCGGGTCCAGTTTCTGAGCCTCTTCCTTCAACTGACCCACCATGGTCAGGTAGGGAACCACGAACCGTGTGGTCGGCTTGGCCATGACGTTCTGGCCGATGAACCAGTTAACCAGTCCGTAATGAAACTCCAGATTGGTGGCGGTATCGGTGCCGCGGAGACTGGTGGTGCAGAGGACCTTGGACATCTGAAGGTAACTGTCCAGCCGGTCTTCACCCTTGGTGAGAAGCAGGGCGATATTGGAATCATAGGCGCCGGCCACCCGGTAACGCATGAACATGTTGGTATCGGGATTGACCAGGCTGATCCCCTGATCATCCCGGATCTCTCCGGGGATCGGCTTGGACCAGTAGCGGATGACGCCGCCCGCATGGGGGGAGAGGGAACAGTCGGTGGCGTTGAGTCGGGCCTCCACGGAGGCATTGAAACGGCGCTGGCGCTCCGGACGGGGGAGACGCTCCTTATGCCGAGCCAAAAGAGCCATGGCCTCCACCAGGGACTCCACGATGAAGAAATCAGTGGGGTCATCCGGGTTGGAGAATTTAAGGCTGTAGCAGAGTTCCGTAACCCGATGCTCCACCTGGATACGGGTGTTCACTTCCATGAAGTAATGGCGGTCCCGGTCCACAATGCACTCGAAAGTGGAGGCCGAATCCAGCCCCACGGCCAGACCGAACCGTTCGGCCTGCTCTTCCATCCGATGGAGAACCGACAGGTCGCATTCAAGTGCCTTCACCTCACCATCCCTGCCGGCGGCGCGAGCCGCGGCGATGGCCTCCACGAGCCCTTCCTGGGTTACGGAGACCTCCAGAAGCTTCTGCTCGTGCATCTGGAGAGAACAGTCGCGCCCACCCAGGGCGATGCTCCAGATACCGTTCCCCAGAAGCTGGATCTCATTATGGCGAGTCTGCTCAATATTCAACTCGATGAGGACGTTTTTGTTGTCCCCCACGCCGTTGGCCTTGACCTCGTTGAGAGCCTCTCGAACCAGACCGGGAGCCTCCGCCGCCGCTAGAGCGATCTGCTCCTCGGTAGCCTTTTCCAGGTTGAGGAGCGAGCCGCCGATGATCCGCTGTCCCTTGCCTCCGCCGCCGCCGATGGCCTTGATCCGGAAACGACTCCGGGGGGACTTCTTGAACAGCTCCGTCGCCTCGATCTCCACCTGGCGCCCCAGTTCGTCGATGGTGAAAAGATCGATCCCCTTGTCATAGGAGGCGAAGAGGATATGATCCGCCAGACTCTCCAGGGAAAGGGCTTTATTCTCCAACATTGCCGGGTCGCAGGATAACCCTTCGGCAGTCACCACCGCCAGCAGCTGTTCGCGGCTGGGGTACTTCTTCAGCAGGGTCCGGGCAGTGACATTGTCGATACCCGGGGTGACGCTCACATCAACGGAAAGCGCGGTCCTCTTGGCCTCATCCTTTTTCCCCGCGCCGGCCTGGGTAGCCGAGCAGGGTCCGATGAACTTAAGCCCCGCCTTTTCAATTGTGGCGACAAAATCCTCGTCTTCCGCCATGAATCCGTAACCGGCGAAGATAGCGTCATAGCCGTTGTCCTGGGCGATCCGGATGATCTGCTGCATCCGCTCCACCCGCTCTTCCTTGGAGGCGCCGGAATAGTCGGGTACCCGGTGGACCCGGGTGGAATCGGTCAACTGCCGCAGTTCCGGAGCCAGGGCGTTGGGATAGACGATGGAATCCTTCTCGGAGAGGAGGATGCCGAAATGGGTGATTCCCATCTCCCCGTAGACATCCATGGACTCCTTCCGGATGGGGCCACGGCAAACGATAAGCGGTTTCAGGTCTTCACAGGCAAAGGAGCGGACCCACGCGGAGTCGGACTGGCTCAGGCGACGGTCTTTATGGATAAGGGGGTTATGCCGGTACAGGTCGGTCATTGGTATCTATCTCCGATTCAAGTAGTTTAATGGAATTCCCGCTGGGGTCCCATCATCGGGCCCGGCTTGTAATGGCGCAGGAGGAAGTTCATATTCTCGCCAAGCACCTGACGCAGGTCGGTGGGCATGACAATGGAGGAGATTGAGCCCAGCGAAAGTCCTTCACGGGGATTCATCAGCTCTTTTTCGTACCGTTGGTTGAGGAGGGTCTCTTCAGCTTTCAACCAGTCGGCGGCTTCCTTGTCGGCATCCCGCTTGGCGTCATCCCCGTTCATCCCGGCGGTGATCCGCTCCTGAGTCCCCTTCTTGACCCGCTCGGCGACTGCTCCCCGCATCTTGCGGACTTCGTCCTTGTAGACGAATTCCTTCCCGGCAGGCCCCATGACCGCCAGACGGGTGGTGGGGAGCGCCAGCACCAGGTCGGCGCCGGTGGAGTAGTTATTGTAGGAGGCATAGGCGCCGCCGTAGGCATTGCGCAGGATCAGGAGTATCCGCGGAGTCCGGACATCCACGATGGAGTCCAGCATGGAGCGACCGGCCTGGACGATTCCCCGGGATTCCTGCTCACGACCCGGCAGGAAGCCGGTGGTATCTTCCATGAAGATGATCGGGATGTTGTAAATATTGCAGAACCGGACGAAACGGGCGATCTTCACCGCCGTGTCGCAGTCGATCTGACCGGAGCCGACGGCGCTGTTGTTGGCCACGAAACCGACCACGTTCCCGCCAAGACGGCCGAAGGCGGTGACAACCTCCCTGGCGCGCTCCGGCTGCATTTCAAAGTAATCGCCATGGTCGCAGATCTGCTGAATGACTATGGAGACGTCAAAGGGGGTGTTGAACCCGGTGGGGGAGTTGAACGCCTTCTTGAGGAGCGTGTTGATCTCCCAGGTCTTCCGATCCAGCGGATCGCTGGTCTCCTGAAAGGGAGGGGCCACTGAATTGTTATCGGGAATATAGGAGAGGAGACGCACCGCGATTCTCAGCGCCGCCACCTCGTCGGAGACGGTGAGATCGGCTACGCCGGATTTGCCGTGAACCTTGGGTCCACCCAACTCCTCGGGGGTGATATCCTCGCCCAGAACCGACTTGACGACACCGGGACCGGTGAGGCCAAAGAAGGTATCCGCAGGCTGGATAACGAAACTCCCCTGCCGCGGGAGATAGGAGCCTCCCCCGGCATTGAAGCCGAACATGCACATGATGGAGGGGACCACGCCGCTGATCTTGCGCAGGGCGGTGAACGCCTCGGCATAACCGTCCAACCCCCCCACTCCGGCCGGAACGTAGGCGCCGGCTGAGTCGTTCATCCCGATGAGGGGAATCCCCTTTTCCCCGGCAAGGCGGAAATGATCGGCCAATTTGCGTCCGTTGGTGGCGTCCATGGAGCCGGCGCGAACGGTGAAATCATGCCCGTAGACCGCCACGTCCCGACCGCCGATATTAAGTATGGCGGTTACCAGTGAGGCGCCGTCCAGGTTCTTCCCCCAGTTCTGGAACAGGATGTTGGGAGCCTTGCCGGAGAGAACCTTCAGCCGCTCCCAAACGGTCATCCTCTTTTTGAAATGCTGTTTTTCAATCTGGTCGATGCTCACCGACTTGATGGGGCGCTGAATAAGGTCGTATCCTTCCTTCATCGCCTCTTCGTAGGGGCCGGTGGCCCGGGAAATCTCCCCGGGAATGGTGAATTCGACTTTCTCGGGTGGGTCAAAGGGGTTCTTCAACAACGGCTTGATCGCTTGTTTGGACATCTGTACCTTCCTTCCGCATCGTAGTAGTGTGACATAAATCCGTGAATGGTGAATGGTGAATGGTGAACCTAGAGCCTAGAACCTAGAACCTCGAAACGCGAACCTTTCGCCTGCCTTTACCTCGTCACCACCGCCAACACCTTTACCTCGGAGCCGTCCTTGGAAAGGAGCCGATGCCGGAGGGAAGAGTCGAAGTAGATGCAATCCCCAGCCTCAAGCGTCAGCCGCTCGTCGTCAAGGATCAGGTCGGCCGCACCGGACATGATGTAGAGGAACTCCTCGCCGTCATGACTGTACGTGTTCTCCTCGGAAGCCATGTCGGTAACGGCGAGAAGAAACGGCTCCATCTTCTTGTTCTGCTTCCGAAAAGAGAGTGACTCATAGGAGTATCCCTGACTGGTGCCGGCGCGGGATATGACCCGTGAAACCACCTTCCGGTCGGAGCCGCGCACCACCTCATAACGGCACTCTTCCTCGTCCTCGGCAAAGAAAATTCCCACCTTGACGTCGAAGAACTTGGCAATGCGAGAGAGGGTGGCAATGGGGGGCGAGACATTATTATTTTCAATCTGGGAGATAAGCGCTGGGGAGAAACCGGTTTCCCTGGCAACGGCCTGAAGGGTCAGCTTCTTGGCCAGACGGAGCTTCTTGATCTTCTGGCCAATATTGTATTCGGTCATCGGCAAGTTCCGTTGTCAGGAGAGAAAACTTGTTTCTATTTGTTCGGAATACATAAACAATTTGGTGTGTAATGTCAATAAAAATTATTTATTGATTGTAAACGTAGGTCCTAGTCCCGAAGAGCGCGCGCCAACTGTTGCCAGTGGACAGTGATCCTATTTCCGGAGAGTACGGGCCAGTATCTCCAGGGTGTGCAGCACCCGCGTCTTGGAGCCGTGCTGCTTGAGCCCGTCGGAGAGTTGCATCATGCAACCGGGGCAGCCGGTGACCACGGCTTCGGCGCCGGTGGCCAGGATGGCGTTACTTTTAATGGCGTTGATCTCCATGGATGAGTCGTAGTGGTAGACATTGAACGTCCCCCCCAGGCCGCAACAGGTACCGGCCCCCTCCATCTCCACCAGCTCTACCCCCGGCGCCCCTTGCAGCATCTCCCGAGGCTGTTTCGTAATCCCATGTGTCCGGAGATGACACGGATCATGGTAGGTTATCTTGATATCCGGACCGCCACCGGTCACCTGGGGATTCAGTCCGAGCTTCAGGAGGAGCACCGTGGCATCCACGGTCTTATCGGCGATTGCCTTGATCCGGGGCGCCAACTCGGGGTTGCGCTTCCCCACCACCAGGGGGTACAGACGAGAAAGCGCCCCGCCGCAGGTGGCGCAGGCAGTGGTTATGTAGTCGGCCTCGTACTTCTCCAGCTGGATCAGATTCTTCTCCGCCAGCTCCCGCACCGTCTTAAGATCGCCGCCGGACATCCCCGGGAGGCCGCAACACTGCTGCTCCTTGGGGATGATGACGGTGCAGCCCAGATGCCGGAACAGCGCCAGAGCCGCCTCCGCCGTCTCGGTGTAGACAAAGTTGGTCATACAGCCGACGAAATAGACGACCCGCGGTTTTCCCGGTTCACCGGGGATCACCTCCGGGTGCCGCTCCAGGAACGGCTTCCGGGCGATGGGGGGGATATGCCTCCTGTTCCCCACGAAAGGGAGAGGAAAACGGAGTCTCAAGCCCGAAGTCGCCGGAACCTTCTTGAAGAAGAGCGGTCCCAAAAACCGCGCCGCCTTGGCGCCGAAGGTCATCAGTTTCCGGTTCTTAATGACAACCCCCACTGCCTGATGAAAGGTGGAAAGTCCGCGACGAAGGGCCAGTGACTCCCGGGCGGCGATGACGATTTCGTCGGTGGGGACATCGTTGGGGCACTTATCGACACAACCGCCGCAGAGGAGACAGCGGGACATGGCGGCATAGGTGCCGTCATCCAGAGGGAGATCCCCCTTAAGAATATGCTGAGCCAGGGTAATCTTCCCCCGGGCCACGGCCGGCTCCCGCTGGAACGCGGTAAAAGCCGGGCAGTTTATTCGGCAGGTTCCGCACTTGACGCACTTCTTCAATTCGCTTTCCACACGTTGCAACGGATCTGACAGGGGGAATTCAGACACGGGACCCTCCGGTTACTTGCACAATTTTCTTGGAAGCCACACCATAGCATCATTCAGGACGAAGTTACAAGTGGGGCGGTTGCCCGCCACTGCGAACTTTAGTGCTAATAATGACAATTTATGCTACATACTGAGAGTATTCATCTCGGGAGGAATCCAATGTTTTCCATGGTACGCACTACCCTCTGCACCTGTTTTTTCACGCTGCTGACCATCTCTCCACTCCTCGCCCAGGATCTCCCGTCGCTCCGGAAACAGGCCACGGCCGGTGACGCCGCCAGTCAGTACCTTCTGGGGGTGAAGTACGACCAAGGAGAAGGGACGCCTCCGAACTACCCTGAAGCCATGGTTTGGTATCGCCTCTCCGCCGCCCAGGGAGTAGCGGCCGCTCAGAACAATATGGGGGTGCTGTATCAGCTGGGCCAGGGAGTCCCCCAGGATTTCAAGGAAGCGCTCGCCTGGTACAAACTTGCGGCTCACCAGGGATTCGCCCCGGCTGAGTATAACCTTGGACTCATGTATGCTGAAGGGAACGAAGTCACGCAGGATTATGACGAAGCCCGCCACTGGTTGCGGCAGGCCGCTGGGCTGGGGAGTAGCGAGGCCCGCACTGCGCTGGAGAGTCTCCCTCCCGTCGTCACGCAGAGCACTCCGGACGGAAAGAGCGTCGAGGCTCAAACGGAGATGGGGATGATGTATCTTAACGGCCAGGGAGTTCCCCGGGATCTCCGGGCGGCTGTTCGCTGGTTTCTCCTGGCGGCTGAACAGGGGTACGCTCCGGCCCAGAATCAGTTGGGAACGCTCTATTTCAACGGCGAAGGGGTGACCACGGACTACGGTCAGGCGCTCCGCTGGTTTCGACCGGCGGCGGAGCGGGGGAATCCCCTTGCCCAGAACAATCTTGGGGTTTTGTATCAGCAGGGACTTGGCGGCTTGGTGCAGGATTATGAAAAAGCGGCTATTTGGTACCGTCTGGCCGCCGACCAGGGAATACGGGGCGCTCGGAGAAATCTGGGGACACTCTATTTCAACGGTGAGGGGGTAGTTAAAGACAACCGGGAGGCGGAGCGATTACTGGCTCTGGCTGCCGGCCAGGGAGATACCGCCGCCGCCGAGATCCTGACAAAGGTGATCAAGGGTGACCCCTTCGCCCGGTAATTCGGCTATCGTTCGACCTGATTAGCGACAATCTTCAGCTAAGCCTCTACCAATCATTGTCGTCCCCGAAATGTTCTATCGGGGACCTGGTTTGTTTAACCCCTCACACCGGATTCCCGCTCGGAAGATTTGCGGGAATGACAGGAGGGGGGGCTGTCGGGTAGGAATCTGCTGTTGAATCGGAAGCAGCTCTTCGTTCAGGATGACAAGCAAAATACAGCATGACGAGCAAAGAACAGCGCGACCAAAAAGCTAAAAAAAAGCAAGGAGGGTCGGCGCTATCAGCGCCGACCCTCCTCTTGTTTATTCCCCACTCCCTGCAACTTATTCCGGCTGGACGTACCTGAGATAGGCGTCCCGCAGTCGGAGCAGATGCGCCTTGACGTACTCCGGGGTCAACCGATCCCGATCATAGTAACTCTTCGTCACCGAATCCGCGGGGGGACTCTCGCCGATGGAGACAAAGACCGAATTGGCGCTGCTGGGACTCTTGGTGACCGTCTGGAGATGATAATTCCACTCATCGCTCCCCTTCACCTGCACGGGATACGGCTTCATTCCCTGGCGGGGAGTGAGGGGAAAAGCGATCTGTATGCCGCCGACCTGGTAGTTCTCATCCCTGGTCGTCCGGGAAGCCTTGTAGAATACGGACAGGGAAGTATCTCCCCAGAAGCGGGTCAGATCGGCGCGAACACCCCGATCGTTATCCCAGAAACTCCCCCCCGTCAGCGTCAGTGAACTGTCCAGCGGGGTGTAGGTATACCGGTATGAACCGAGGTACGCCGCTTTATTGTAGTTGCTGTCACGGTACATGCCATACCCCTGCAGGAAACCCAACCGATGATTCCCCTCCTTGGAGTACCAATAAGCCTCATCCACCATCCCATGGACTTCATTGGAGATCATGCCTCCGCTCAATGAAATCATGATGTCGGATCGTGGTCTCACCGCCTGGGACAGCATCAGGCTTTCCAGCCGAGGGTCATTGCGGAAACCTCGAAACGGTTCATCGGCATCAAAACCGGCGCTCCAGGCAACCGGGATATCCGCCGTGGCGTTCAGGAGCGCCCCCTTCCAGAGATCCACGGAGAGTGAAGGGGCCAAGGTGAGGAGGTAGTCGAAACTATGAACCTCCGTGGCCACGAAGGTTTTCAGCCGGGGGGCGAGAGTCAGCCGTGACCGGAACAGGGTGGAGAAACTACTCTCTGCCACGAAGTTCACCCCAGGGTCGTCATCCATCCCATAGGATACCGCCACCAGATCACTGAAGGTTTCACTCATCCCGGCATCGTTAAAAAAGGATCTCAGATGCCCGGTGGGGGCGGTAACCTGCAACATCCTGATGTTTTGGACCTTCAGGACGAGACGAACACTCTTGAAATCGTGGGGGAGATATTTTACCCCCATCCCCAGCACCACCCCCATGCCGTCCAGTTGGCTCCTGCCGTAGCGGCCGTTTTCGTACTCGATAACGAGAAGTTCGTCACCCTTCGCCCCGACCCGCACATGCATGAACCCATCGGCCACAAGCTTGTCCCGCAAGAGAAGCAGATCGTCACTCCTGGCGGCGGCAACGGCAACGACCCCCGCCGGGATCACCTCGGCGCCGGCCTTGACGGGAAGAGCTGCGATACTGCCGGAAGAAAGAACGGGAGAAACGGCGGCGACTGCTTCGGCGCCGGACTTGAGCGGCTGCCGATGGTTGGCTTCGGCGGAAGAATTCGCCGCCGACGGAACCGACGTTACTTGAGGAGTCTTGGCCGGCAGGGATGCCGGGGTGACGACGGCTGCGACATCAGCAGGGTTGGAGGTGGGGATGATCCCTCTCTCCCGGCGGTGCCGATCTTTCCCCAGGGCGAACTGGACCCCGGCAGTGAAGTTGATGTTTCCCGGATGATCGTTCACCGCCGACTTGATGGAGGCCTGGAGATTCACCGGATAGCCGAAGAGATCCGGAGAGACGATCCGAGCGCCCACGTTGGTATCCTTCGCGTCATATTCGCCCAGGAGGTAGAGCCAATCAAAAGCCTTCAACTCCGCCCCGCCGAACAGACCCTTCATCCGGTCCGGTCCGGAACCGTATCCCAGGGAGAGCCGAAGGCGGCTTATCTCTTCCGTGGCCACCAGATATTTGGACTGAAAAAAATGCGCCGTGCCGCCGGCGTCCTGGATCCCCATGGCCAGGGAGGGAAGCCACGGGTAGCTCTTGGGAGTAAAGGGAGCAGTGGAAAGCTTGAATTGGGCCGAGATATCGTTATTGTACGACGGAGAGAGACCGACGGCCACGCGACCACCAGCCTCCAAAAATGAAAAGAGCCCAGCGGAGAAAAGATAATTGTCCTCGTGCTGGGAGGGATAATCATGATCCCGCTGCTTGGCGTACCAGAACCCCATGGTCCCTTCCTTCTGCACATGGGCCGTAGGGGTGTTCATGATCCCGGTAAACCCCTGGAGAGAGAATCCGTCGGCAAAATTCCCGGCCCAGGCCCCGGTTGACAACAGCGCCATGGCGACACCGCTCAGTACGGTCCTGACAAGCGTCTTCCTCCGTTTCTGCATGATCACCCCCAAGTACGACGTTACATACGACAAGAGAGGAAGCTATGAACTTCCTCTCTTGTCGTAAAAAATCAGTGTCAACCGATTATGCTGCTACGTTATTGTCAGTTGGCGCCGGTGGTGGTGCAGAATTCCCACAACCCGTCCACATAGCTCACCGTCAGGCCGGTGGCGGCGGTAACCATCTTGCCTCGCACGGCGTCGGCCCCGTATACGTTAGCAGTGTAGCCTGGCCCATAATAAATCGATTGAGCTCCTACACCAAACTGCGCCAGCTCCGTATTGGTGGGCTGAAGCCATAACTTAGTGCCGGAGGCCACCCTGACATTGGCGAGCCCAGCAGTATTCGTGGCGGAGGCGATGGTGCAGGTTCCATCAAGGGTGGTGCTCGCCAGGGAGCATTGAAAGACCGTCACGCCGGAGAGCCCTTGCGTCTGGGGGGTCGGGGCGCCAACGGGGTATTTGCAGACCCGTTGGACATTCACGGGAATGATGGCGGGCAATGTTAGCGTGACGACCGGAGGATTCGGGGACATAACACAGTTGGTAATCGTTATGGTTCCCGCTGAAACACCAGCATAGTAGAACTTCATCGTAGTCACGCCGCTTTTCGGCACATTCTGGAGTGTCACCGTGGGATCGGCCGGCGGCTTGACACCGGCGCTCATGACCGTCTTAACCGTCGGGTTAGTCGCAAGCATGGTCAACGCCACGTCACTTACGGGGGTAAAAGAGATGTTCGGAAGGGTAGGGCATTTCAGAAGCCCCACGAAGCCCAGGTTCCAGTAGGAAAAGTGGGTGGTTTCGAATTTAACATACAGCGCCCCGGCGGGATCATCCTGCTGCACCGTAGCACTCCCCAGCGTGGTAGAGGGTTGATAGCTCCCCACGTCCTTGGCTTTCGCGTCCTGTTCCCATGTTCCGCTGGACTTGACATAAGTAAAGATCGTTATGTTGCTCCCCTTGACCATGACCTCCCCGGTGTCGGGATTGGCGGTATTGGCGGCGACCTCCATCCTGATCGTCACCGGCTTGTCAAGGGTTGCCGCCATATTACCGACGCCGTCACGCACGGAAACATCGGTGAACCCGGCGGTGGTGAAGATTGTATTCGGGACAACAGGGACCATGAGATTGGCGTCCTGAGGGTACGTGGTGCTGATAACGGAGAGAGAGGCGGAATCGAGAGGGGTTCCGGCGGCGGTTACCAGCGTCGTCCCCGCGGCAAGAGTAGCTGTGGTCAATCCGCCGTTGACGGTGAGTGTTCCCGGGACGCTCTTGCTGACGACGACGCCGGCGGGGGCGTTGGCGGTGTCAAGGTAGATCATCGGGATCGACAGCGCCTGGTACGCCTGGGACGATGAGCCGCTTTTTATCGTCACACTGGTGCTGTTGGTCAGATAGTTCGCTTTTGTCGCGGTAATGGCGACGGTCACGTCACTGGCCGGAATCCGCGGGAAGCTAACGGTATAACTTCCCAGTCCGTTATTGACCACCGGGAGAGACACATTGGTCGAAAGGTTCAGTGCGGTGACAGTCGCATCGATCCCGACGGAGTTACCATTCGCATCAGGTTTGGCGTCAACCACGGAACCGGTAATGGTCACCGAGTTGAGCACCGCCGCCGCCGGCGCCGCGCCGGAACCGGAACCTCCGCAACCGGAAACAAGACCGGTCATGAGCAACAGGGCTATGAGGGGTAGAGATCGCATGAATATTCTCCTTCTTACTGTTTGAGGTTTCATCGTTTCCTAGGCAGCTTTTCGTTGCGCGCGCCGCCGAATCATCAGTCCGGCCAACCCGGCGCCAAGAAGGACGAAGGTTGAAGGCTCGGGGACCTGATTATACACGAAATTTATTGCCGAGTAATTTTGCGCCGTCCCCGACAGGCTGTCTATCTGCAGCCCGGTGATGCCTGTGTCGGATTTCCAGCCAATATTTTCATATAATCCATTGACGGCAGTAGTAGAGTTAAAAACCAGCGGGTCAACATACGTTGAGCCGTCGGCAAAAAAGAGGGTGAATTTAAGTCCGCCCCCCGCTGCTTGAGTTGCAAAATCCAATATATACGGGCTGTACAGATACCAATCAGCGTTGATGGCTTTTGTCACCCAGGGGTGCAGAGGTGATGCGGGAGCGAAGGAAAATCTGGTGGAATTGCCGGTCTGCGCCGTATCGGCCCAAACGTCGATCCCAGTAAAGCCGGGGTACGCGGAACTGCTGCTGGTGCCGACGAGCGAATTAACGCCGGCATTAACCATCAGGGGAGTTGTCACCGGGTTTGCATTAAGATCAAGAACCTGTGTTTGTGGAGCGAAAGAACCGCTATGGCCCGAGGCCGGAAGCGCCGAGGTAAACGGCACATAATTGAACTCCTGCCTGGCTGTGGGTGGAAACGCGGCGGACACCCATGCGCTGTTGTCAACCCCCGCATACGTGGTAACGATTGCCGCCTGCGCCCCCCCCACAAGCATCAAAACTGCCGCAGCCGACATGATCAGTGATTTTACTGTTTTCTTCATTGGCGATCTCCTCTGTTGTTGTCTGTATGTTCATACTGCATCGAAGCAGATGACTTCCTGTGTTACGGTTACGGTTTCGCTTTCCATGCAATTAACATACCATTTCAGATATGCGGGATAACGAGTAGTTACAGCGTCGGCCGGAACTCTTCCGGGGCAAACTGTAAAGTTTTCCGACAGTATATTCAGGAAAACTTTACAGTTCGAGCCGGACTACCCGGCATGATCACGTCCTCGCCACCATCAGGACGGCGTCATTTCAGCGGAGCTTGCGGCGATGACCTAAAGCAATGAAAACTCCGGTCACAAGCATCGGCAACAACATAAACCTTGCTACAAAATCTGTTTCACTATATCATATTTGCCACAGTTTTGTTACGGACCTCATGAAAATCGCAAATCCCCTCAGGTAAGTTTCCACAGTAGCATAGGTCATTACGCCTTGGAATCTTTTTTTCACATCCGATCACTGCTCAATGAATGAACAACCGATAAGATTACTGTCTCCGCCACAAACGCATGTTGGCAGTGCGATAACGAGAAGGGGCTGAACTTATGACACGCATCATCCGCCTGCTGACCGCCTTTACCTTCCTCCTGACACTCCTTGACCTCTCCGTGGCCGGCGCCGCGGTTACCCCGCAGATCGCCGTCGGCCCGACGTTCAGTCTGGCGTTGAAAAGCAACGGCGCCATCTGGAGCTGGGGGAGCAATCTCTCCGGGCAATTGGGAAACAATACCCTGGTGGACAGCGCCGGCCCCGTCGCCGTGACCATTCCCGTCGCCGGCGTCTTCACCAAGGTCGCGGCGGGAACCTACCACGCCGTGGCGCTGAGAGACGATGGGACGGTCTGGTGTTGGGGGAACAATAACTTCGGCCAACTCGGCCTCCCCGGCGTCACTGCCGCGAACGCCGTCAATATCCTCAAACCCTCCCAGGTCACGGCATTTACCATCGGAATTACGTCAGTGGCTGCGGGGAAATTTCATACGGTAGTCGTAAAAAGCGATGGGACGGTCTGGGCCTGGGGTGATAACAGCTACGGCCAACTGGGGAACGGGACGACGACCCCCAGCTACACCCCGGTTCAGGTCCCCGGGGTGACGACTGCTGTGGCGGTGGCGGCGAGTCAGGGACAGACCGTGGCGCTGCTGAAAAACGGCACGGTCATGGCGTGGGGAGACAACTCCCACGGCCAACTGGGGGATGGGACCGTCAACTCCCAACTCTCTCCGGTTGTGGTGAGCGGCCTGGCGAATGCAACCTCGGTGGCCGCCGGGGTGAATCACTCTGTCGCCCTTTTGGCCGACGGTTCAGTCTGGAGCTGGGGGAGTAACAGCTTCGGTCAACTTGGTGACGGCTCCATCACCGACAGTCTCCTCCCTGTCAGGACAACCGGTCTGGGGGCGGTCTCCTCGATCAGCGCCGGGGATTATTTCACCATGGCGGTGACAACCGACACCGCACCATGGGGATGGGGGGATAATAATTCCGGCCAACTGGGGAACGGAAACAGAATCAACAGCACCTCTCCCGTCCAGGTAAACGGCCTCGTGACAGTGACCATGGTGGCGGCCGGAGTCGGTCACACCCTGGCGCTGAAAAACGATGGCTCCGTCTTGGCATGGGGAGCCGACGACGACGGACAGTTCGGCAACGGCGTAACCACCAGAACCGTTATCCCCGTCCAGGTGACGGGAATAATCGACGCCAAGGCCGTGGGCGCCGGAGGCCTCTACAACGGCGAGGCCCATTCCCACGCGGTGCAGGGTAGCGGCATCGTCACCGGGTGGGGCGCCAACAGCAGCGGTCAACTGGGAATCGGCTCTCTGTCGGACAGCAGCTCCATACCGGTTCCCGCCTCGGGTCTGACGGGAGTATCCATGGTGGCCGGCGGAGTGAGCCACACCGTCGCCCTGACCAATGACGGCAACGTCTGGATCTGGGGGGCATCCCTGCTGGGTGACGGGACGACGGTCACGAACCCTACCCCGACACAAGTGCCGGGTATCGCCGCAGTCACGGCCATCGCGGCTGGGGATAACCACACCGTCGCCCTCACCAAGGACGGCTCCGTCTGGAGCTGGGGAGACAACGGACTAGGCCAACTGGGGATCGGAGCAGCCCCCTTCAGCGCCATGCCGGTGAAGGTAAGCGCCCTTTCCGGAGTCATCGCCATCGCGGCCAACGGCGTCCGTACCGCAGCGTTGCTTGGTGACGGCTCGGTCTGGTACTGGGGAGAAAAAAACATTTATTCCAACATCGCCGTACCGCTTCCGGTCAAGATCACCGGATTTACAGGGATCACGGCCATCGCCTGCGGCAGCTATCACATCCTGGGTCTGAACAGCATCACCGGCGCCGTCTGGGCCTGGGGGCTCAACGATGCCGGTCAACTGGGCGCCGGATCCCAGTTTGTAACCAGCACGACGCCGCTCCAGATCACCTCCCTCACGGGGATCACGGCCATCGCCGCCGCGGGGCAACACAGCATGGCGTTAAAGTCCGACGGCACGGTGGCTGCGTGGGGGAGCAATTTTAACGGAGAGCTTGGGGACGGCACACTTGTAACCCGCCTCCTTCCCGCTCCGGTGACCGGTCTCACCGGAGTGACGGCATTGGCTGCGGGGGTCGATCACTCCCTGGCCCTGTCGGGTAGCGGCGCGATCTACGCCTGGGGATCCAACAGATACGGTGAATTGGGGAACGGAGTTGTCACAATCCTGCCCCAACAGGCATCAATAAACCTTCGTGATGTCATCAACCCCACCAATGGGACACTCTCCGCCACCGCGGGAAACGGAGCCGTGAGCCTCTCCTGGACCGGTTCCACCGATGCAAGCGGGATCTACGGCTACAAACTGGTCTACGCCACCGGCGTCACCGCGCCGGCAAGTTGCGCCGTGGGGACAATGCTGTACAGCGGCCCCAACAGCAGTTTCACACACACCGGATTAACCAACGCCACCTCCTATTCCTATCGCCTCTGCACCATCGACAATGCAGCCAACGTCTCCACTGGAGTAACGGCGACGGCGACCCCCACGGCGACGGCAGGGATCACCATCACCACCATCTCCCCTCTCCTCGCCGGAACCGTCGGAGTAACGTACAGCCAAGGTTTCACGGCGACGGGCGGCACATTATCCTATACCTGGAACATTCCGGGGACCGGGACACTCCCCGCCGGCCTCATTCTCAATGCAAGCAACGGAACTCTCGGCGGAATACCGACTACTGCCGGGGGGTACAGTTTCCCCCTTGTGGTCACTGATACCGCGGCTCTCTCCGCGACGAAAACCTTTGGTCTCACCGTGGGCAAGGGCTCCGCCACGGTCACCTTGAGCGGCCTGGCTCAAAGCTACGACGGCGCGACCAAAAGTGTCACCGCCGCCACGACCCCGGCGGGGCTGGCCACCGTCATCACCTACAACGGCGGCGCCACGCTCCCCATCGGCGCGGGAAGCTACACGGTAATTGCCACCATCACCGATCCCAACTACAGCGGAAGCGGATCCGCCACCCTGACTCTGGCCAAGGGGACTCCGGTCATCACCTGGACAACTCCCGCGCCGGTAACGGTGGGGACATCCCTCTCCAACAGCCAGTTGAACGCCTCCGCCACCGTGGGGGGAACCTTCGTTTATACCCCCCTGGCCGGGACGGTCATGAGCAGCGCGGGAACTCAATCC
>CAIYUY010000300.1 GCA_903929485.1 uncultured Desulfuromonadales bacterium | reverse complement strand
TCAAGTCCCTTGGTCACCGCACGGTTTATGATCGCCGTTTTCTCTTCTTCATACAGAGTAATCAGCTTTTCCTTGTTGGAGATGAGTTGGTCCAACTCGGCGGTCTTGCATTGGAGGAATGAGGCGATGTCGGTTTGTTCGGGGATAGTGGGAAGTGCAAATATAGTTTCGCTCAACTCTTCTCTGTTCAGATGTGGTTGCGCTGCACGCAGAGAATGAAGTAAAAGCTGTTTTTTTAAGACATAATCGCTCAACAAGCAATAACTGATAAACTTTGATTTTACACTTTCACATCTAACGACCATGTCATAGCCTGCGATAGCTCCATCAAACTCCTTTGGTATTATGGCTGAGTCAGCAGTATATGCACCACTACGTACAACTATAATGTCATTTTCTCTCAAAATAGGATCGCGTTCATACGGCACATCATCGGGATCAACAAATACAAGATTATTTATATCTATCTTCCCTCTATAAACATTTGTAGCTCGAATAATAGGTAATCCGTCACTTTTTTCTTTTGGTGGTTGCCCCAATCCATATTTGACAGACGCTACATACTTCAACTTCCTGACTTCCCACCCCTCCGGAATCTCCCCAATCCACTCCACCCCGGAATCCTTGTAGTTCGGATACTTCAGCAACATAAAACCACCTTTAGCAAAACATCGTCATGCCCGAATGCTTCTATCGGGCATCCATCGATCTCAACCTTCCTAACAACTGGATTCCCGATTAAACCCTCGGGAATGACAGACTTGTATGGTCGTCATGCCCGAATGCTTCTATCGGGCATCCATGTATTTCAAGCCACCCATAAACTGGATTCCCGATTAAACCCTCGGGAATGACTATTATTACATCCCCCTCGTGAATGACAGGCTATAGGGGTGTCATGCCCGAATGCTTCTATCGGGCACCCATGCATCTCAAAACAAGTCCGGATACAAATCGTTCCAATCAGGATTTATTTTTTCAATCAGACTGATTTTCCAGGCTCTGTTCCACTTTTTCAATTGCTTTTCCCTTGTTATTGCACTTTCAATGCATTCAGTCATTTCAAAATATACCAGGTCATGTATTGCGTACTTATTGGTAAACCCTTCAACAAGTCCACTTTTGTGTTCATAGATACGTCTGACAAGATCGGACGTTACGCCGATATAAAGCGTCCCGTTCTTCTTACTTGCAAGAATATAGACGTAATATTGCATCCTAAACCTTTAGGGATTCCCGATTAAACCCTCGGGAACGACGGATTGGGACATCGCAGGAGTCCCTTATGCAGATCCGCTTCGTTGTAGCCATTGGGTAAGCCAAGGAATTCAACCAGACAGATAGGAGTCCATGAAGACGCCCAAAACATCCGGATGAATTTGTCTCACCAGTGGTGAGACTTTTTCATCATTGCGGTATGTCTCGTAAAATTGTCTCATCCTGAAGAGGTTTGCTCGCGTAAACCCCCGCAAACCCGGCTTGGTCCGGGCCAAATAAGCGGCGAGTTGCGGGACGACGCTCCGTCACAGCAGCACCTGCTTCTCAAGCTCCTGCGTCTCGTCCTCTAGTCTCAAAATATCGGTCTTGATGGCGTCCAGGGAACGGAGCGGCTTGAATTCGTAGAAATACTTGGTGAAGTTGATTTCGTAACCGATCTTGGTCTTGCTACCATCTATCCAGGCATCGGGAACATGGGGCTTCACTTCCCGTTGGAAATATTCGGCGATGGTCTGCCGCACCAGCTTGCCGTACTGATCCTTTCGCAGAAAGGGAATATTCTCAAAATCCCGCAAGCTTGAATCCGCTTTCGGTTCGCCGTTACGCCCCTTGACGATCGTTCCCTTGTCATCTCTCTCCGGCCGCTCCACGGTTATCCGCCAGTAGCCGAAGTAATCATTGGGTAAAATCTTGCAGAACTCATTTTCCGCAAAGTCGCCGTAGATGTTGGTGATCAGGCCGATCCCCAGATCGTTGCCGTTTTCGGGAATCTCCTTTCGCTTGTTTCCCAAACTGCGCGGCATCTTTTTCCAAAAACGATTCTCCGCTCTTGCCGAATCATCCTCATCCTTGGCGCCGGTGGCGTTAACCAGTTGAATCTTTCCCTTCCGCTCTTTTTCCTTATGATTGGTCAGAATCCAGATATAGGTGGAGATGCCGGTGTTGTAAAAAAGTTGATCCGGCAGTGCGACAATGGCTTCAAGAAGATCGTTTTCCATGATCCATTTACGAATGTCGCTTTCGCCCCCACCCGCCTGTCCGGTAAAGAGGGGCGAACCGTTGAAGACGATCCCAATACGACTGCCATCCGGTCTCATCTTGGCGATCATATGCTGAAGAAAGAGGAGCGACCCGTCGTTGATGCGCGGTAAGCCGGCGCCGAACCGGCCGGCAAATCCTTTTTTCTCGGCCTCCAACTTGATGATCTTCTCCGCCTTTTTCCAATCCACGCCAAAGGGAGGATTGGAAAGCATGTAATCGAAATGTTCCCCTTCCAACCCATCCACCGTGAAGGTGTTCCCCATCTTCACATTGGCCGGATTCTGTCCCTTGATCAGCATGTCGGACTTGCAGATTGCATAGGATTCGGGGTTGATCTCCTGGCCGAAAACTTCCAGCTTGGCCTTGGAGTTGAGCGTTATAAGATACTCTTCCGCAACCGAGAGCATGCCGCCTGTCCCGCATGCCGGGTCATACAATGTCTTGACGATCCCTTCCCGAGTGAGAATGTCGTTATCACTACTGAAGAGGAGATTCACCATCAGCTTGATGACTTCGCGGGGGGTAAAGTGCTCACCGGCGGTTTCGTTGGATATCTCGGCGAATTTTCGAATCAGCTCTTCAAAAACATAGCCCATCTCCATGGTGGTGACGCCGGTCAGATCGATCTTTGCAAACTCTTCAACAATCTTGAACAGAAGGTCGCTCTGCGGGTCGTCCAGACGGGAGATATGGTCGTCGAAGTTGAAGTATTCGATGATTTCACGGGCGCCGAAGGAAAAACCGTTGATAAAGTTACGCAGGTTTGCCGCCACATTGGCCGGGTCAGCCTTGATTTTCGCAAAGTCGTACAGACTTCGATTATGAAAATTAAGCCTGGCGACCTTGTTCAAGGTGAGGTCTTTGGCGCTGTCGGAGAGTTTTTCGATTTTCGGCAGGTAATCGAGAACCGCCTGCTTGGTGGGAACAAGAATACAATCAAGCCGCCGGAGAACGGTCATGGGCAAAATGATCTTACCGTAGTCGGATTGTTTATAATCGCCACGCAACAAATCCGCGACACTCCAGATTTTCCCGGCCATACCCTTGAAATCGATCATTGTGTCGGCTCCTTATGTTCCTCACTGCCCCATCTCTTGAACAGTCGGTGCTCCACCCCCATGCTGTCCAGCACCTTCCCCACCACGAAATCCACCAGGTCATCCAGGGAGGAGGGAGCGTGGTAAAAGGCGGGCATGGCCGGGACGATACGGACCCCCATACGGGCAAGTTTCAGCAGATTTTCCAGATGGATCTCGTTGAAAGGACTCTCCCGAGGAACCAGGACGAAGGGGCGCCGCTCCTTGAGCATCACGTCGGCTGTCCGCTCGATGAGAGTGCCGGAGATCCCGGCGGCAATCCTACCAAGACTCCCCATGGAGCAGGGACAGACCACCAAGTGGTCAGGGGCGGACGAACCACTGGCCATGGGGGCGAAGAGGTTGTCGGCGGCGTAATGAAACAACCGGCCGGGTTCCGCCGAAAAGTACCCCCGCATCTTCTCCCTCACCTCGGCCTCGTCCCCCTCCCACTCCATGCCGCACTCGCTCCTCAGCACCCCAGCGCCGCTCCTGCTTAAGAGTAGGGTCAGCGTGGCGCCGCTTCTCAGCAACTCTTGAGCAAGGCGAATCCCATAGACCGAGCCGGAGGCGCCGGTGATGGCCAGAACGACATGAGAAACGCTCATGAGATCCCCTTCCCGACTAAACTCTCCAGGAGCGTGGCGGCAAAGATGATCACGCTGACCCAGGCGTTCATAGTGAAGAATGCCGCGTCCAGACGGGTCAGGTCACCATGACGCAGGAGCCACTGCTCATAGATCAGAAGGGTAGCCGAAAGGACGATCCCGGCAAGAAAGAAGCTCCCCAGGGGAAAAAGCCGCCAGGCCGCGAGAAGGAGCAGCACCGTGGCCAGACAGCAGAACCGGGAAGCCCAGAGGGAACCCTTCACCCCCAGCCGGACCGGGATGGAGTGCAGGCCGCTGGCCCGATCGAACTCCAGGTCCTGAAGGGCGTAGAGGATGTCGAACCCGGTGACCCAGAGAAGGACAGCAAGAGCGATGAGGATGATGGGGAGCTCCACGTTCCCCCGGATGGCGATCCAGGCTCCCAGGGGGGCGGCGGCAAGACAGAGCCCCAGGACAACATGGGCCAGGGAGGTGAACCGCTTGCAGTAGGAATAGAGCACCAGGAAGAAGATCGCCACCGGCGCCAGCTTGAGGCAAAGGGGATTCAACCGGGCCGCGGCAACGAGGAGCAGGGCCAGGGAGAGGAGAATGTAGAGCAGCACGGTCCCCTTTCCCAGGAGTCCCGCCGGGATGGCGCGACCGCTGGTGCGGGGATTTTTGCCGTCGATCTCCGCGTCGATGAGCCGGTTAAGCCCCATGGCGACGGTACGCGCCCCCACCATGGCGGCCAGTATCCAGCCGCACTGGGGCGCCGTGGGGAGTCCCCTGGCCGCCAGCACCCCCCCGGTGAAGGCGAAGGGGAGGGCGAAGAGGGTATGGGAGAACTTGATCATCTCCAAAAACACCCGGATCTGGGTAAACAGGGATTTTTCCTTCTGAGGAGCAACGGATCTGGTCATTCTTGTATTACCTTGCGCTCTGTATTTCCGTAGGGGCACGGCGCGCCGTGCCCCTACAAACCGTATTCCTTCCATCTCTGGGTGACGGAAGCGGAAATTTCTTCCCCCCTGGACTCCTCCAGCGGCTCCCGGGGATCGTCCGGCTTCCGGGTTGCATCGATCCCCAGCAGGAGGCCGTCATCACTGACAATCAGATCCCGCCCCCAGTCGCAGCAGTTGATACTCCGCCACCAAGCCATGGCGGGAACTATGGGGGTATGGGCATCCACCACGACGATGACCTTGGCCCGCCGCAACGGCCCCACCCCCCACAAAAGCCTGATCAGCTCCGGTACGCTCCGGCACTGGTCGCTCTTTACCACGACGATGGCGGCGCGATGAAAAATTGTCTCCAGTGGCATGAAGAGATCGACGATACAGGGATGCCGCTTTTGGAGCCAGGGGAGCATGAGCCGCTCCGCCGCCTTGGCCAGCCAACAATCTTCCTGTGGTGGCGGTCCGACGATTGTCGCAGGAATGATCGGGTTCAACCGTCGGGTCAGAGCGGTAACCCGAAAAAGCGGCGCTTGTCGCTCCGGAACATAAAAACCGGTGTGGTTGCCGAACGGCCCTTCCTCGGCCATCTCCCCCGGCTCAAGATACCCTTCGATGATCACCTCGGCCCAAGCCGGAACAAGAAGATCCGAGGTCAGGCAGGTGGCCATCTCCATCGGTTCGCTCCCCAGCAGCCCGGCGAAGCTGAATTCATCGGGGAGGCCGGGAAGAGAGAAGCTTGCGGCAAAAATCAGTTCCGGCGGACCGCCAAGAACGATGGCCGCCGGCATCCGCCGCTGTAACTTCTGGAACTGCCGATAATGCCGTTGCCCATCGCTGCCGGGGCGCCACCCCACAAGCGCCCGATCAGAAGCGATGACCTGAACCCGATAGATGCCGCAGTTCATGGCTCCCGTCAGAGGGTCGGCGGTGCAGACCAGGGGAAGGGTGAGATATCCCCCGCCGGAGCAACTCCCGTCACCGGGCCAGCCGCGCAGGAGAGGAAGGGTCGTCAGGTCCGGCGAGGGGTCAGATACCTCCCGACAGGGGGGAGCGGCGATCATGACCGGAGGAGGCGCCGGGAAATTATCCAGCCGGTTCAGGATTTCCGCCATGCGGGGAGAAAGGGCCTCAAGGGAGTCCACCCCCAGCGCCAGGGCCATCCGCCGGGGGGAACCGAAGATGTTGGCGGCCAGGGGATAGCAGCTCCCCCTGACAGAGGTGAAGAGAATGCCTTTCCCGCCGTCAGGGGCGCCGCTGATCCGGCCAATGATCTCGGCGATCTCCCGGTCCGGGTCCACCAAAACCGCGACCCTCCGGAGCTCTCCTTGCTCCTCCAGCGCCGCCAGAAACTCTCCCAACCCCTTCCATGCCATCGCCCTGCTGCCCTTTCATTATCCGACGCCTGAAGAAGGGTGAACGGTACCATGTACCGACCATGATCTCAAGGAAAAGCAACTCACGGGCTCGTTGCCGTAGCGCACGCTTTCTGCTAAAGTGCCGTCATGGAGATACTCTATCTTGACGATCATCTGGTGGCCATCACCAAGCCTGCCGGGCTCCTCGTGCACCGAAGCGCCGTGGACCGGCGGGAAACCGTCTCCGCGCTACAACTGACCCGGGACAGAATCGGACGCCGAGTCTACCCGGTGCATCGCCTGGACCGCCCCACCTCCGGCGTGCTCCTCTTCGCCCTTGCACGGGAACCGGCGGCGATTCTCAGCGCCGCCTTCGCTGCCCGCCAAGTGGAGAAGAGATACCTGGCGGTGGTTCGGGGATTCATCCCGGAGGAGGGGGTCATTAACTACCCGCTGGTGGAGGAGCAGGACCGGACCACGGACCGTCTGGCCCGCTCCGGCAAGGGAGCGCAGGAAGCGGTCACCTCGTTTCGGCGGCTGGCCCTGGCGGAGCTACCCCTCCCCTCGGGAGGTCATCCCACCAGCCGCTACTCCCTGGTGGAAGCCCGCCCCCTCACCGGAAGGAAACACCAGATCCGGCGCCACTGCAAACACCTGTTTCACCCCGTCATGGGGGATACGACCCACGGCGATGGCTTTCATAACAAGCGGTTTCGGGAAGATTTCGGCTGCCCTCGCCTCCTCCTGCACGCCCTGACCCTCTCCCTGCCGCACCCGGTCACGGGGAAGAACCTGACGGTCACCGCCCCCCTGGACGAAGAGTTTACCCGCCTCCTCTGCTTCATGGGGTGGGAAGAGGCCGTCGCCACAACAGACAAGGAGAGATGAAGATGAGACCCGACGCAGAAGAGATCCGCCTGAAACCCGAACAGAGTATGCTCCAGGGGTTCTGGCTCGACCTGGGAAGTTCGGTGACCCCCGACGCCCGCTGGGACCGGATTACCCGGCTGACGGAAGAATTTCTTGAACTCCTGGCGACAGGCGACAACGGTGAGAAACTCTACCGCGACCCGGCGGACGGGAGACTCTGGGAACTGACCGCCGTGGCGCCGGAACTACCCGCCAGCCCGCCGCTGCTTCAGGTCATCCCCCCGGAGCAGGCTACGTCAAAGTACGGAGTAAAGCTATAATCCGAGAAAAAGCAGTCCACCACAGAGACACGGAGACACGGAGAATAATCTCACTTCATTTCCGGAGGGCAACATTAAGATGACATCTCAAGGTGGTAAAACCTTTTCAAGTTAAAACCAGGAATCAGATTTTCTCAGTGATTTTCTCCGTGTCTCCGTGTCTCCGTGGTTCAATTACCGTTTTCAGGATACTCCGTTACCCGATCTCCCGTAACGCCTCCAAAGTCGCCGCCATCTCTTCCCTGGTTCCCATGGAGATCCGGAGTCCATGGGCAAGGAGCGGATCGGTAAAGTGACGCACCAGGATCTTCCGGCTGAAGAGTCCCTGGTAGATCCGGTGTCCGTTTCCGTCCGGCGGCGAGGCGAAGACGAAGTTCGCCTGTGACGGGATCACCTGGTATCCCAGAATCCGAAGCTCGGAGGAAAACCACTCCCGCGTGGCCCGGATCTTGACAACGCATTCCCGAAAATACTCCTGATCGTGAAGGGCAGCCACGGCGGCGACCTGGGCCAACCTGTCCAGGTTGTAGTGGTCACGGATTTTATCCAAAGCCTCCACCACCTCCGGCCGGGCGATTGCCAGCCCCAGACGCATCCCCGCCAGGGAGTAGCTCTTGGAGAGGGTCCGGGTAACCACCACGTTGTCATGGGTGCGGACCAGATCCAGGGCGTTCCCTCCGGCAAAATCGGCATAGGCCTCATCCACCACCAACATCCCGTCGCACCGCTTGGCCAGTTCCGCAATAAAGGGTAGAGGAAAGGTGAAACCCAAGGGGGCGTTGGGGTTCGTGAGAAAAAAGAGCTTCCCGTTGTACCTCTGGGGCAAGCCGATAATCTCGAACCCGGGGGTGAGACCGAAGGTCCGAACCCGCGCCCCCTGAATCTCGGCCAGGGTGGCGTAATAGGAGTAGGAAGGATGGATGTAGGCGATCTCCTCCCCCTCTCCGGCAAAGGCCCGGATGAGGTTATTGAGAACCTCGTCGGAACCGTTAGCCATGATGATCCAGGAAGGGTCGAAACCGTGGAGCCTTCCCGCTTCCTCCCTCGCCAAGGTGCTGGCTGGTTCCGGATACCTTCGAAGGGAATCACCCACCTCCGCCTGAATGGCCGAAATGACGGCGGGAGATGGCGGGTAGGGGTTTTCGTTGGTGTTAAGTTTGATGTAGTCGGTCTCCTTGGGCTGAAAGCCGGGGAGGTACCCTTTCATCTCGACGATGTTGCTACGCAGGGGAATCATGTCGTCTCCTGTACGGGATAGAGTTAACTAAAACTGTTTTTCCATGACAACAGGGCAGACATCAGCTTGAAGGAAATTCTGGAAAATTCACCATCGGTCGCCATCAACTGCTCCGCCTCACGTTTATTGTTTTTCAGGGCCAGTCCGGCAACCAATCCGGCGGTTTTGTGAAAGTCCGCATGCATCTCCTTGATCTGCTGATACTGGGGTGAATGCTTCACGCTCTCCGGAATCGACGGGCCGTAAAACCACTTGCCAAAGGCGCAGACGTTGTCCACCGAGACATCCTTGACGGCGACCTCCATTTTACCGGTTTGTATGGCCTGTTGCAGCCGTGCTTTCCACATGCCATGTGCCCTGAGCGCCTTATCAATTTGCTCCTTGTCAATGCTTACCCCGAAAGTGGAGCCCTCTTGCATCGATGCTCCGTCGCTGGTCGTCTTAAAACGTCCGGCCATCAACTCCAAGTTTATGGCCAGACGCGACAACTCCTCGGCACTGGTAAAGACCCTGGCGCTTCCGACGGAAATTTCCCCCACCGACCGGTTCGTCTCTCCTATCTCCTTGGCGATACTATCCGCCACGGCAGAGGACTGCGCCACCTTCTGGTTAACTTCCTGTAATCCGTGTGCTGCCTGGGCGATGTTGGCTGCGATGTCCTGTAGGGCCAGCGATTGCTGTTCGATGGCTCCCGCCGTTGTCCCGATGATGCCGTCAACATCCTGAATAACCCGTGAAATTTTTTCAATCTCTCCCACCGTCTCCGCCGTTGAATTCTGGATATTGTCGATCTTCTCTCGAATCCCCTCGGTGGCGGCGGCGGTCTGCTGGGCAAGCTCCTTGATTTCCGTGGCCACAACCGTAAAACCTTTCCCGGCAACCCCGGCGCGAGCGGCTTCAATGGTGGCGTTCAGCGCCAGCAAGTTAGTCTGGGCGGAAATCGCGGTGATTGATTCGGTTACCTTGCTTATTTCACGAGCGGCATTGCCCAAGGCGACAATCTGGGCTGTAACCTTGTCCGCCTGAAGCACCGCCTGCCCGGTGATGCGCCGCGCCTTATCGGAATTATTGGCAACATCGGTGATGGTGGCGGACATCTCTTCGGTGGCGCCGGCAACAGAACTTACGTTGATCGTTGCCAGTTCCATTGCGGCGGAGACGGAGAGCATGGTGGAGCTCATCTCCTCGGCCGCCGTGGCGACACCCTGTGATCGGAGCGAGGAAGCATCGGCGCTGGAGGTCAACTGGCGGGAAACGACGGAAAGTTCCGTGGCCAGTGAAGAGATCGTCTGCACACCGCCGGACAACTGGGCAAACATGCCTCGCAGATTGGCGGTCATCACTTTCAGGGAGCCAAGGACACTCCCCGCGCTGCTTCCCCCGGCGTCGGTGGAAGAGAGATCACCTTCGGCAACCTTGCGGACAATGACCAGAACCTCGCGAGGATCGGCGCCCAGTTGCCCCAACAACTGCCTGATGATGACCATGCTGAGCGTCATGGTGAGCATGACGATAACAAGTCCCATGAAAAAAAGGAGCCAGGTCCGACTGCCGGCTATTTTTTCGTAGGCGCTATTACCCGCGGTTGCAATCCCCGCGGCCTCCTTGATATGGAGACAGTGGCTCTCATACAACCGGGACAACTTCGTTGCGGCGATCTCTTTGGCCTTCATGGTGTCGCCGGCATCCAACGCCGGGAAATAGTCACGCTCCGCAACGGAAAAAAATTCATCAACGGTCTGAAATGATTTCACCAGCAGGAGATTTTGCAACGCCTCGTCCTTCAGTTCCTTTTGCCAGTAGCTCCGCCGTTCAAGGTACTCTCTTTTCACTCGGGAGAACTGCTCCTCGAACAATTTGAGCTCACCCGGTTTGGCGCCGGCGGCCTGTTGAACAACCAGATACGATTCCAGAATGGACAAAGGTGGAGGGAGAATATCGGCAAGCAGATCCTTATTGGCGACTATTTTCTTGTAAACCTCCCCGTTAACACTCAAGTTCGTTATAGTGGATTGCGCCACGAACCAAAACAGCACGAAACCGCCGACAAAACAGAACAGCAGCAGATACAGCTTGGCTGAAATTTTCAGGTTGTTCATCGATTCAACTCCTCCAGGGCAGATACGAAATCGGGCGCCAGTATACATGTCGCCTGCCATCTTGTCCCGTTTAAAGCAATTTACCCGACCTGCATCCCACCGTTGACCACCGACCCTGTTGACAGACGGGGAAAACTCCCTATACTGACACGGCAAGAGACCAACCACACGAACAGAAGGAGAAACGGATGATTCGCAAGACCATCGTCATTGCCGGGATTACCCTGATAGCCGCCGGCGCCGCTTGGGGAAAGGAAGAGCTGATGCTGCGGGCACGGGCCGCGTTCAAACCGATTCCCGTTGCCGCCCCCGCCATCAAGGAGAACAAGGGGAACATGGACCGCCTCCTCCTGGGGAAGATGCTCTTCTTCGAACCGCGGCTCTCCGCGTCATACCTGATCAGCTGCAACAGCTGTCACAACGTGGGGCTGGGGGGAGCGGACCTGCAGGAGACCTCCACCGGTCACGGCTGGCAGAAAGGGCCGCGCAATGCCCCCACGGTGCTGAACTCGGTCTTCAATATCGCCCAGTTCTGGGACGGTCGCGCCCCCGACTTGGCGGCCCAGGCCAAGGGACCGGTGCAGGCGTCGGTGGAGATGAACAATAAACCGGAGCAGGTGGTGGCGACTCTCAAGAGCATCCCCGGCTACGTGAAACTCTTCGCCACGGCGTTCCCCCATGAAAAGGATCCGGTCTCCTTCGACAACATGGCCAAGGCCATCGAGCTCTATGAGGCTACCCTCCTCACCCCCGACGCCCCCTTCGACAGCTACCTCAAGGGAAACGCCAAGGCTCTGAACGGCAAGGAAAAGGAGGGGCTCACCCTCTTCATGGAGAAAGGATGCGTCGCCTGTCACGCCGGGGTGAACATGGGAGGAGCCGGGTACTACCCCTTCGGCCTGAAAGAGACCCCTCTGGCCGAACTCCTCCCCCCCGACGATCTGGGAAGGTTCAAGGTCACCAACACCGCCTCTGACAAGTACGTTTACAAGTCCCCTTCCCTACGCAATATCGCCCTGACCCCTCCCTACTTCCACACCGGCAAGGTCTGGAAACTGAAAGATGCCGTGATGGTCATGGGGACAGCCCAGCTGGGGGTCAAGCTGAGCGACTCCGAAGCGGACAACATCACCCTCTTCCTCCGGACCCTCACCGGCCGGCAGCCCAAGGTTGAGTATCCCATCCTCCCCCAGGGGAGCGATACCACCCCCAGGCCGATGCTGAAGTAAGGCATTTCAGGGCGTATCAAAAAAAGCAATCCACCACAGAGACACGGAGACACGGAGAAAATCCAGGTCAAACAGTTGATGCATTCGCAAATTCTGTCTCAAGATGTCATTGCGAGGAGCAAAGCGACGAAGCAATCTCGGTAGTTTTAGGATGTTAGCTATAAACCAGATTGCTTCGCTTCGCTCGCAATGACAGAATTTGCGAGAGCATCAACAGTTAAACCTAAAAAAAACCTTTGAACCACGAAAAACACGAAATACCCGAAATACACGAACAAAACTGCACGGTTGATTCTGAATGACATGTCACCGGGTTGGTTACTTTGTATATATTCTTAATCGTTTGTTTTCTTTCGTGTTCTTTCGAGTATTTCGTGGTTAACAGCCGTTTTTAGGTTAAAAGCCTTTCTCCGTGTCTCCGTGTCTCCGTGGTTCACCTGCCGTTGGCCCTACTCCAGGACAATCTCGTTCTCCTGGCACCACTCCAGCAACGCCGCCTTGGTCCGCTCATCTTCAAAGGCGTACCACCTTTCCAGCAGCCCCTTTTCCGTTAGAAAATCCTTGTATCGCCGGTAGGCTCCCTGTCGCGAGAAGAGCCCCTGGACATGGGCGTACTCATCCGGGGAGACTTCCAGGACGAACTCCATCACCAACGGTTTCCCCAGATCAAGAGTGTTTTTGTGGGGCACGATGATATAGTCATCGTTTTCCTCCGCATCTTCCGGAAAATAATCCTCATTGAGTAAATCGGAGCGGAAGAATGATTCTCCGGTGACACGATGGATAATCGCATGGTGCTCGCCGGGGTGGGCGGCGCTGACGAACTGGAAGGCGCTTTCAAGATCACTGTAGGTCATGTCAACTCTCCTCTCCGTATGGATGTAAGTGAAGATAAAGGCTGTCGTTCTAAAAAGTCGTCATTTTTGAGCGACTTGTGCTGAGCGTAGTCGAAGCAAGCGAATCTGCTTCTGATTGCCGATTGCCGTTTTTAAGGTTTTCGATCTTCCTGCCGTTCACTCTCCCCCTAAAAAAACCGTAAAGATAATAAAGCTTTTCACACTCCAACGATATTACACCGTTTTTTGGATTAATTCATTTTATTATCTTTCGCGATAGATAATAAACCCTGCCGGAACCGGACGACCATAACGGAGTTGCCCTTCAAAGATCCTGTCCACCCCACGCCCTGTCTGCTCAACCAGACCGATTCGCTTGAAAGCCGCCGCCAGTCGTGGATTTCTCGGTTTGAGTTCGTGAACGAGAAGATTGTCGACTGGAGTTTCACCCCTCCGGCCTCCCCATTCGTGCTCGTGCCAGCATCACAGCCTCATGAAGTTTGTATTCCAATTCGGCTTTCGGAAGTGCTTCAGTCCAGTAACTGGCTATGTGGATGCCGCTTTTGTCGAGATCGAGCAATTCCACGGTCTCGTGTCGTTTACCGGCACACAGGATTAGTCCTATTGGCGACTCTTCGTCTGATTTTCGCTCATACCGGTTCAGCCAGTCAAGATACAATTCCATTTGCCCTTTATGTCCGGGCTTGAACTCTCCAAGTTTCAATTCGAAAAAGGCATGGACTGGATTTTCTTGTCCAGAATTCGGGTGTTCCAGCCCTCAATACGGCACATTTCCGCGTAGAAGTTGCGCTTCAGAGGGTTTTCAAGATAAATAAGGGACTTAAAATGGGTCCAGGTCAATTTTCTCCGCAACGCGGAGACAATTTCGGAATCGGGAAAAGCATCGGCGAATCTGATCATGTGCCGAAGGCTTTTTGTTGAAAATCCTCGTCCAAATTCAACGTCCAATTGTCTCCCCAGTGCGGAGACAATTTCTTCACCGTAGCTGGCCCGCTTTTCCTTGAGTATATCCTGCCTGACTCGCAGGCCAATCTGCCAGTACAGCACTGTCAAACCAGAATCAATAGCTCGCGCAACACTCTCACGTCCCTGCATGATCATCTGACGGACATCAGTGAGCAAGGGGACATCCGGCGTTTGGAGCGGTTTTAGTGTCGTTGCAGGTTTCGTCTTTATGGCGGGTTCCTTCTCACTCATTTCTTCCCCTCCGACACGACAATTTCCTCTTTGCTGTGCCCCTTGGCCTTATACAGCTCCCGCATCCGCCTGGCTGCCAACTCCGGGTTTTCGATCTCCTCCAGCCGCTCGTACCCGACACGCGCCAGCCACTGCTTGAACGGCTCGGTCTTGGGCGAAGGGGCTGATTACCGGATTTATGCCGCACGCCTGGGCCACGCTCCACTCCATGGCCGCGCGAATAGCGACGCCGGGGGAACGACGGGAGGCGAAGAAGGCGGTGAGGGGAAGATTGAGCAACTCTGTGTCGCCGAGGCAGCTCACTCCCCCCTCAAGAGATCGGGCAGATAATAAACGTATATTCATCGTATTGATTTACCTCGTCTTTTCGATATTTTGAAGTTTATTATCCAAGGCATCAGATAATAAATCCCCTTGCGCGGGAGGCTCGGCAGGCTTCACATACGCGGAGTTTCGCTTGGCGCGGCCCGTCAATTGGACCAGAACCCCCTGTTCCACCCAAGCCTTGAGCATTTTTGACGACTTCAAGGTATCAACTCCGGAAATCCGGCATAGGTCGACATTGGCAAGCGCTCCGTTACGGTCAATCCAGTCGCTCACCTCGTCCCAGACAGTAGGTCGCTCCTGGTTCAGGAGTGTCACCGTTACACTCTCGGTGATCAGTTCCGTATTTTGTCGATATTGCGGCGGGTAGAGACGAGCGCCGGCCATCTCTGAAAACATCATCGGCACCCCCTCGTTGAGATCAAAGTTCGGAGGAACGGGAAAATCCCGCAGGGTCTTGGCAATGAGCGGATTGCGCGCCTTGGAACCGGCCTTGGCGATAGTGGCGGCGGTGATAATACCGGGAAAGACGCCGGGGTTCTCCACTTCCAGTCGATCATCGAAGATACGAACCAGAATGTCCCGGTTAAGCCGATAGTCACGATGGATAACGGCGTTAACAATCGCCTCTTTCACTACCCGCTCCGGGTAACGATGGTGGGCCTTGAAACCGCTGGTGGCAAGCTCCACCCCGGTGGACAGTTCATCCAGCAAAACACGCACCGTTTCATCGATCAGGCGGATCAGCGGCCCGCGCAGGGTGCGTGGCGGCTTCTTCATATTGGGCTTTGCTCCCGCTTCGGCAGCCTTACCCTGGTAGACCACAAGGCGTATCTCGGCTCTCGTCCCTTGGGCTGCCAGCAATCCGCCGGGCTCTTCCGCAAAGAGGAGCACCGCTGCCCGCCGCGGCGCCCATTCTCCTGCGACTTTTTCGGCCAACCCCAATTGCGCCATCTGCTCCGGCAAAGGACGGGTCCGGCTGAAGCCGCGTGTCGCCGCAAACTCGGCCCAGACAGGAGTATCCAGCAGAGTCCAATCCACCGGCACCGGCTCGCTCTCGGCGCTGCGCACGCCGCGACGATAGGAAAGGTCAGCGATCTCCGCCGCCGTCATCTCCCGGTTCCCGGAGGTCAACCGAGTCCAAGTACCGTCATCGATAATAGAATGAACCTTGTCGCTTTGAGGGACCTGCACCAGCACCACATTCCCGGTGCTGCCGTCGCGCAAGGTGCAGGGAAGGCTCAGAAAACGAATTGTATCGATGGCCGGATTGTACTGGGTCCTCACCTTGCGCGCCAGTTCGTCAAGCGCTTCCGGATTCTCCTGAGTGCCGTAAAGTCGGGCCGCTCCCTTCCCCTGCTTCTCGTCCGCCACCCCAAGAGCCAGCACACCCCCTTCGGTGTTGGCAAAGGCGCAGATCGCCTCCAGCAGTTTACGAACCACCTTGTTCTCGCCCATCCGTTTGAATTCGAGAGTGCGACTTTCATGGGCGGCCAGTAAAGTGGCGATACGCGGCGCGGCCTGTTCGGGAGTAAGATCAATCATCACGTTCCTCCTTTACGTTCAAACCCATGCGGTATCCGGTATCGTGATTATGGTCTCATCACCGGCAATGTTTCTTATTTTCATCCGTAACGGCTTTTGAGTTGAGGAGATGGTTGCATCCCAAAAGGTCTTGCTTTTTAAACCGTTCAGAATGACGTGGCCGTTTTTGTCGATCTTGATCTCATGATCGCTCGTCCAGACCCCATCCGAGTTTGAACAATCCAGGCTGACCAGTTCAATCAGCTCCAGCCCGTTTTCGGAGATGACAATCGGCTTGTATTTTTTTCGTGGCTTTACCTCACCGCCGTTCTCTTCTTCCCCGTTTTCTCCGGCGACATCCAGCAGACTTTTCCTCGCCCCGTTGAGCGCCCGTTTCTGGTTATATTCGTCAATCTTCTGGAATAGGCGGTCGCTGGTGAAGCCGGTAAAGGTTATGATCCATGCACCATCCGACTGCGACAGTTCGTACTCAATCGCGTCATCGGCCACGACTTCATGGAGCAGCTCTTTCAGGTCCCGCAGTTCAACGGTTGTTTCGGTCGGATTATTATCGGTAATGAAACGCTTGAGGACCGGCTCGTCTTCGATATCGATGTAGTAGACGACGACCTGTTTAGTTTCGTCCGGCAGGTCCGGCATGGCCTCGTTGAGAATGCGGTTCATGAGGGGAATATCGAGAACACGGGTGGAGTGGTCCAGCAGGTTCGG
Source organism: uncultured Desulfuromonadales bacterium (assembly GCA_903929485.1). Lineage (GTDB taxonomy): Bacteria > Desulfobacterota > Desulfuromonadia > Geobacterales > CAIOGM01 > CAIOGM01. Next base: position 39 of record CAIYUY010000300.1, on the reverse strand, counting down.
CAGGTACACCGGAATAGATCCCAGCTTGCTGTCGGCAAT
>CAIYUY010000299.1 GCA_903929485.1 uncultured Desulfuromonadales bacterium | reverse complement strand
TTCAATCCCGAGGCGAAAGAGCCGTATGCCGACACCCAGTCCCTGCTCTGGAGCCGAACCCGCGCCATCAGCAAGGAGAAGCTGGGGGGAAGGACCATGATCTGCGGCCATACCCCTCATCCCCTGGGAGAAATCGAGAAGATGCTCAAGCGGGACAACGGTCTCATCGTCTTGGACAACGGCTGTTTCCTGACCGGCAGAAAGGGGATGGGCACCCTCCTGGCCCTGGAGCTGAATTCCAAAACCCTCTACAAGCAGCGGAACATCGACGGGCCGTAAAACCCTCACAAGCAGGCGACGCATGCGTCGCCCCTACGTCATCATCCCCCCACCCGGCGCCTCACTTTTGGTTCTGCTTTTTTCACCATTCACCCTTCACCCTTCACCCTTTTTTCAGCTTTCCCGCAACGCCTCTACGATGTTCATCCGCGCCGCCCTGATCGCCGGGATCACCCCGCCGACAAACCCCATGACCACGGAAAAGAGAAGTGATTTAACCACGATCTCCGGGGTCAGGGTAAAGCTGAAGGCGAGCTCCGAGAAGGTCTGCCAGTTCATGGTGGAGATAGTGACCAGCTGCATGAACGAGGCGAGAAAGAGCCCGGCCACCCCCCCGATGAATCCCAGAAAGAGCGCCTCCAGGAGGAACGCCCCCAGGATGCTCCGCCTTTGAAAGCCGATAGCCCGCAGGGTGCCGATCTCTCCCACCCGATTGGCCACGGCGGCGTACATGGTTATGGTCGCCCCGATCATCGCCCCCAGGGAGAAGATGACCGTCAACGCCACGCCGAGAATCCGGAGAAACGTAGCCATGGCCTCGGACTGGTCGGAATAGTACTTCGTCTCCGGTCTCGCGTCCAGGTTGAGGCGGGGATCCGACTCGATGGCCGTCTTGCAGCGACCAAAGAGAGCCCTGTCGCGAAGACGAAAGATGACCGATGAGTAAACCGGTCGCCGAAACGCCTGCATGAGCTGGTCCACATCCCCCCATATTTCCGAATCGAACCCCGTTGAGCCGGCGTCAAAGGTCCCCACCACTGTCCAGTTTCGCATGCCGAAACGAAGCGTCTCCCCGATCCCTCCCCCCTGAAACCGCCGGGCGATGCTGGAACCGGCAATGATCTCCGACGATCCCGGAAGGGGCATCCGTCCCTGAACCAGCCGCACCTGGGGACGGAGCGCCAGGGATTGGGCGCCAACCCCCCGGATCACCACATTGGCCGGCTTGTCGCTCCCCCGCTTGTTCAGACTATAAAGCACCACCAGCTCCTTGGCCAAAAGCGGTCTGGCGTCGGCTCCCAAGGCGATCTCCGGTCGGCTTTCCACGATGGCGGCCTGCAATCGCTCCACTCCGCTCTGAACCTCGGAACCGGCGGAACCACGGATGACGATGACATTGTCCGGAGAACCGGTTTCCACCAGGGTCTTTTTGAGCCCCGCCGCCAGCATCAGCACGGCGGCAAAAACGAAGACCACCAGGGCCATTCCGCCGGCAGTCATGAAGGTGGTGAAACGCCGTGTCCAGAGATTACGGAAGCTGTAGGAGATGGGAATCACCCGATCCTCCTCAGTCCTTCGGCTATCCTGATGGTCACCGCCCGCCAGGCGGGGAAGATACCGGCAACCAGGCCGATGACGAGGGCGGCGGCGGAATCAAGGTAGATGGTTTCACGGACCACGTTAAAAGTGGGAAAAAAACTGCTGAGCTGTTGCCCGAAACTCTTGGCCACGGGAAAGGTCAAGGCGATCCCCAGGGCGCAACCGGTGATGGTGATGAAAAACGACTCTCCGAAGATCATCCCGGCGATATGCCACCAGGAGAACCCCAGGGTCTTGAAGACGGCGTACTCACCGATCCGTTCCCGGGCGGTCATGGCCATGGTGTTGGCCACCACCGCCATGATGATGAGGATGACCACGAAGGAGACGATCTGAATGGCGACGACGATGGCCTCGGTCATGGCGATGAAGCTGAGCTGGAAAGCCTTCTCCGTCTCGGTGAGGGTTTCGGCCTGGGAATTTTTGAAGGTGGCGTCCACGTTGCGCGACACCTCGGCCGCCATGTTCGGATTGGTCAACCCCAGGAGGTAAATCCCCACCTGATTGGCCCGCCGGGGAACCGTCTTCAACATGGTTTCATTGAGGTACTCCCACTGAAAAAAGAACTGATTCTCGTCGGTGCTACTCTCCGCCCCTCGATAGATCCCCCGCAGCACGAACTGCCAGGTGCCGGGAAAGATCGTCCCCTTCAACGGGATGGAGTCCCCCACCTTCCAGCCGAACCGCTGGGCCAGCTTCCGTCCGGCAACGGCCCCCTTCCGGTCATGGAGGAACGCTTCCTTTTCTCCCGGATCAAGAACAAATTCCGGATAAAGTTCCAGGTAGGTTTTCGGCTCGATGGCGAAGTTGGGGAAAAAGTTCTTTTCGGTGATATAAACACCGCCGAACCAGTTGGCGGATGAAACCTGTTTGACTCCCGGCATCCGGATCAGCTTCTCCCGGTAGGAGACAGGGAGGGAAAAGATCAACGAGATGGCGTTGCGCGTCACCAGACGACTGGCCGAGGAGGCCTCCACTCCGGCATACCAGGCGCTGACCACGGTGCGAAGCAGCCCGAAGGCGAGGATGGCGATGGTGATCCCGACGACCGTGAGAAGAGTCCGGAGCCGATGCCGGAAGGCGTTTTTTACAAGGACTTTAAGCAGCAACATCAGTCAGAAACCCCTTCTCCAGATGCCTGATTGTACGGGCCTGCTCGGCGGCTCGCGGGTCGTGGGTCACCATGATGACGGTCTTGCCCGATTCCCGATTCAGGCGCTCCATGAGATGGAGGATCTCTTCCGCCGATCTCCGGTCCAGGTCGCCGGTGGGCTCATCCGCCACCAGAATCGTTGGATCGGTCACCACGGCCCGGGCAATGGCCACCCGCTGCTGCTGCCCCCCGGAGAGCTGGCCGGGACGATGATCCATTCGATCGGCAAGTCCCACGATTCTCAAAGCCATGGCCACATGCTCCCGTCGCTCCCGCCGGCTCAAGGAGGTGAGCAAGAGGGGTAACTCCACATTCTCGAAGGCGGTGAGGACCGGAATAAGATTGTAAAATTGGAAGATGAACCCCACATTAAGCCCGCGCCAGGAAGCCAGCTCCGTTTCGGAGAGGCTCGTGATATCAACCCCTCCCACAAGGATGGCGCCGCTGTCCACCTTGTCGATGCCGGCGATGAGGTTAAGAAGAGTGCTCTTGCCGGAGCCTGATGGTCCCATGAGAGCCAGAAACTCCCCTTGGGCGATATCAAAGGAGATCTCTTCCAGAACGGGGACGATCTGCCCCCCCCTGCGGTAGGACTTGGAAACCGAGCGGAGCCGGACAATGGGGGTTACGGTAGCGTCTGAAACGTCGGTCATGGGGGAGTGATCCTCTGAGTTATCCCGGAACAAACCGGAGGCCGGGGAAGCTTGACGGTGAAGGTAGTCCCTTCCCCCACGGAGGCGTAGACGAACCCCGTCGCAAGCTGGCCGATGAAAGCCGGTTTGTCCTGCTGGAGCAGCATCTGCTCTTTTTCCCGATTCTTTTGCACCTCGTCCAGAACACGTTGTTCCAGGGTCTGATTCACGGCCAGCAACTGCTGCCGATGCTCAAACAGATCGGCTTCAGCCTGTTTGCGCCGGGTTATGTCACGGGCAATGCCGATCAGTCCGGCGATATTACCATCCTGGCCGTAAAAGGGGATCTTGATGGTCTCCACAAGAGCGTTGCTCCCATCAATGAGGGTGATGGAATCCTCACTGGTACAAGCGGAACCGGCTGCCATGGCTTCCCGGTCCTGCCGACAAAACAGTTCGGCCAAGTCACGGTCCGGCACGATATCAACATCAGTGAGGGAGACGATCTGCTCCTTGGGCTTGCCGAAAAAATTAACCGCGAAGGCTTCGTTGCATCCCAGATAAAACCCATCCCTGTTCTTGATGAAAATCAGATCGAGTATGGAGTTGATCATGGTCTGCATGAACTGCTTTTCGCTTTCTATCCGCTGGATGAGCTGCTGGATGGTGGCGGCCATGCCGTTGAACGCCTCGAAAATGGGCTCGAACTCCGGCTGTGACACCAAGGGAACCCGAGTTGCGAAGTCACCGCCGGCCAGCCCTCCGGCGCAGGGCGTTAAATCCTTCAGCACGGCAAGATTGCCCTGAAGCACCAGGGCGGTGGTGATCAGGAGAATAACCGACAGCACGACGATCCCCGCTGTTCCCCTGATCAACGCCCCCCAGATCGTATTCACCATGGCGACGGCCGTAGTGACGGTGGTCAACCGGCCGTAAAAAACTCCGCCGAAATTAAGTTTCTTGGAATTTTTCTGCGTGGCCAGCCCCGTCACGGTTACCGGCCACTCCGGTGCGGTGCTCTTTTCCGGCTCTATTTTGGCCTGGATGATCTTGTCATTTCGATCGATCCAGCTGACCTGAAAAACATCCCTGGAGCTGACACGGGCCCTGAAATAGCGCTCGATACTGGCATCATCACCGATAACCGCTTCGTCGGCAATGGCGCCGGCAAAATCGTCCAGGCGAACCAGGTTATCCTGGACGAAACGTTTCTTCTGCATCGTCAACATACCCACCATGACCAGAAGAAAAAACGCCACGATGGAGAGCGCCAGGATGACGCAATTCGCCAGGAGGAGTTGCCTGAACAGCGACCGGCTCTTCAATGATGATACCATGCTTGTCACCATCACGGCCTGAACTCCGGGAGTACGGTCGTCTTATAAAAATCCCACTGATTACGGTATTCCCTGTCCGATGAAGGTTCGAAACCCAGGGGTGGTTTCTGGCCCACCAGAGCGGCGCCGGCTTCCAGGATTTCACCCCCCCGGGAACCGACAGTACGCTTCATATACCCTCTCCAACCCTGCTTACCACTCCCGCGCTCATGCTATCACTCATAACCGTCCGAATCCAGCACTTTGATTACCTTCCCCCCTGAAAGTTGACTCGGAAGCGAAACCGGCTATACTTAACAAATGCTCACAAATATTAACTTAAGGCCAACGTACCAAGGAGGCTGCCATGTCCAGAGGAGGCGCATTCGGAGTACCCTATAAAATCATGAACGCCGGGGAGGAGGCAGTTAGTCGGGTTCATGGCATCGACAGATGGTTGTTGCGCGGATTTCTCCACGCCATGGGTGATCCCCTCATCCACGCGTCATTGTGGGACGGGAAAGAGGTCGTCACTCCCGCCGGCGCTTCGCAAGTGGGAATGACCATTCATGACCGGACAACTCTCTGGAGAGTTCTGACAAATCCTCTTCTCAACTTCGGAGATGATTACAGCGCCGGCCGGATCGAAATCCAAGGTGGGGTGGTGGCGTTCATGGAAGCCATGTATAAAGCCATGGATAAGAAACAACCCCTTTTCAAGAAAACCTCCCGGGGCCGCAACCGGTGGGACACGAATTCCATCACCGGATCTCGCGAAAATATCCATCACCACTACGACATCGGCAACGATTTCTACCGGTTATGGCTGGACAGGGAACTCCTCTACACCTGCGCCTATTTCTCGCACCCCGCGGCATCGCTGGAAGAGGCTCAGATTGCCAAGATGGAGCTCGTCTGCCGTAAACTCCGGCTGAGACCGGGGCAGAGCGTAGTGGAAGCGGGGTGCGGCTGGGGCGCCCTGGCGCGCCATATGGCCGTAAAGTATGGGGTCACCGTCAGGTCGTTCAACATCTCCCATGAACAGATTGCCTATGCCCGGGAAAAAGCGCAGGCCGAGGGGATTGCCGGACGGATCGACTACGTGGAGGACGACTATCGCACCATCAAAGGGCGCTACGACGCCTTTGTCTCCGTGGGGATGCTGGAGCATGTGGGAGTCGCCCATTACGGGGAGCTGGGGAGGGTGATCAATAACTGTCTGACGGAACAGGGAATCGGCCTGATTCACTCCATCGGCCAAAACAGAGCGATTCCCATGTGCCCCTGGCTTTTGAAACGGATATTCCCGGGGAGTTATCCCCCCACCCTGCGGGAGATGATGGAACTATTCGAACCGTTGGGGCTCTCCGTCCTGGACGTGGAAAACCTCCGCCTGCACTACGCCAAGACCCTGGAACAGTGGCTCCACCGTTTCGAAAAGAACAGGGAGAAGGTCGTCGCCATGTTTGACGACTGTTTTGTCAGGGCCTGGCGGCTCTACCTCTCCGGAGCCATCGCCAATTTCAACCTGGGGAACCTGCAACTGTTCCAGGTCGTTTTCGCCCGCGCCGCCAACAACCGGATCCCCTGGACCCGTTCCCACCTCATTGAAGCGCCCGCGCAAGCATGATGGAGAGCTGCGAAGTCCTCATCGTGGGGGGCGGACCGGCGGGATCCACCTGCGCTTGGCGGTTACGACAGGCAGGTATCGACGTGCTGCTCCTTGATTCCGTCCCATTTCCCCGGGACAAGCCCTGCGCGGGGTGGATCACCCCGGCGGTGTTGGAGACGCTGGAACTGGACAAAGATGAATATCGCCAGGGGCGGGTACTTGAGGAGATCCGGGGATTTCGCACGGGAATGATGCAGGGGGGCGAGATGGTGACCGGTTATGGCGAGACCATCAGTTATGGTATCCGTCGCAGGGAGTTCGACCAGTACCTCCTGCAACGGAGCGCCTCCCGCCGATGGTTGGGTGAACCGGTTAACCTGCTGGAGCGAAAAGATGGTGGGTGGTTGGTAAACGGCCGCTTCGGAGCCCGGCTCGTGGTGGGGGCCGGCGGACATGCCTGTCCGGTGGCGCGCTTCCTTGGAGCAAGGATCGGCGCTGAAGAGGTAATAGTCGCCCAGTCCGCCGAGTTTCCCCTCCCCGGCCAGGAAAAAGTCGGCGCCCCGGGTCCAAGCGAGATGCCGGAACTCTATTTTTGTCGGGATCTGAAAGGGTACGGATGGATCTTCCGGAAGGGGGAGTTCCTGAATGTCGGCTTCGGCCGGAGGGATCGGGTTGCCTTCGGCAGGGAGATGTCCGAGTTCCGCGCCTTTCTCCGGATGCGGGGGATAGAACCGCCGGACAACGTGGGGTACCGGGGGCACGCCTACCGCGCCTACCGACGTCTCGGAGGGAGGACGCTGGTGGGTGACGCTCTCCTGTTGGTAGGGGATTCCGCCGGAGTCGCCCATCCGGAGAGCGGTGAAGGCATTTTGCCGGCCATCGAATCGGCCATCCTGGCAAGCCGAACCATTCTGGCGGCCAACGGCGATTATCGCCGGGACAATCTGGAACCCTACGGCGCCGGCTTGAGCCTCCGCCATGGCCGGGGGAGTCCGGAAATTTCACGCGTGATACCCTACTGTTTAGAAGCTTTTCTGGGCGCCAAGCTCCTCTCCAGCCGTCTGTTTGTCCGCCATATACTCCTGAACCGCTGGTTTCTTCACTCCACGGAGAAACTCCTCTCTCCGCATTAATCCCACCCGGAATCCCTCCGCCCGATCATGACTCGCATTTCTTTGCCTCATGTCCCAGCGGCTTGGCGACGTAGATAGCCAGAAGGAGCGGAGGGAAAAAAGCAGAGAAGACAGACCAGAAGAGCACATTTCGCCCGCGATTGGCGGCCAGACACCCACCCGTGGCTCCGGAGACGACGATAATCAGAAACAGCAGGGACACCGGCTTAACATAATCAAACATGACAGGAACCTCCCGTGGACATCGCGCCTTCTCCCTTGATTCACTCTTTCCACCAGGTCATCTCCATGAAGCGCCGGAGTCAGCCGACCGGGCGCCCCAACGTTCATTGACACTCATTTTACCATAAAAAACGGAGTCGACAAGCGGCCCCATAAGGTATTAATAATTATTTGGTATACTTTTTGTAAAACATGATGTATTTTTTAAATCTTTTAAACTAATAACTACCTGTAAAACGGAGATAATCGATGAACCTGGACGAGATCAGGGAGATTGCCAAAGGACACGGCATAAAAGCGGGCAAGACAAAAAAAAGCGAACTGGTGCGACTTATCCAGCAGGCGGAGGGAAATCCCCAGTGCTTTAACGGCGACTATGCCAAAGAGTGCGGGGAGCAAAACTGCCTCTGGCGCGGGGAGTGCGTATAAATCAGACGGCGTCGACCGGTATCCCCGCCAGGGGAGCGGTAACCGTACAACAAATCCGGAAGAGTAACTCCCGGAGCGACGAAAACCCCCGCCCAAATATCAGCAGGGTGGACAGAATCACGACGGATACACAGGTTCGTGTTCCGGTGACCGGATCTTTTTCTGTCCATCCTGTATATCCCTGTAAATTGACCTATTTTTTTCCTCCCCAAAGTACCTTGCCACGATGCGGGTATGCAGGGGGAAACCCAGTTCCATGGGGCAATGGATGAGAGCAACCTCCTGGGTCTCCGAGCTCACGAAGGGAATCACCACCTTCCGGGGCTGCCGGCGCGCCAAGCCGAAAATCACCAGGGTGGAATCCAGCCCGTTATCCACGTCAAAAAGAGTCAGGTCATCGGAGCCGATAGTGATGCCGGTCTCCTCCAGCAACTCCCGCCGCGCCCCCTCCTGCCAGCTCTCCCCCAGATCCAGGTAACCGCCGGGGAGAGTCAGGGTCCCCTTGGCCGGTTCTATATTCCGCCGGACCACCACCAAGCCATCCTCCACCGGCAGCAGGAGTACGACCACGGGGAGCGGATTCCGGTAGCTCCGGTTGCCGCATCCGGAGCAATCGCGGGGCCAAGGGGTTCCCCCAGGATAACGGCAGCCGCACCAGGAACAGTGTGAATTTTTTTCGTACATGGATCTCCTTGAGTTTACTAAAAGCAAACTATCACAGAGGATGGATGAAACATAGCGTAAATCCAACATATCGTAACGAAACAGACACCGGCTCTGTTGCTGATTCCATCAAACCATGCCTAAAAGTAAAATTATATAAAGTTAACATAATTAAAACGCAAGCCTGACTTCAATGAGCAGAGTGATGATTGTGAGGTCGGCAGGCATCCGCTATCATAGCTGTTGACATAAGATATAATCTTGCTGTAGGTTGATGGTTGGAATATTTAAAGTTTAGCATCTTGAAACCATTATTCGAATAACAGCCGAGGCAGTACCGAGAAATGCTCACGTCTTCGGGTAAACGCCGGTTGCTCCGCGGCGACTGAAAGGGAAGCGCTCCAGGAAGCCGCCCGGATCAGGAGACAAAACCAGGTTGCCCCATGAATGCCATCATCATCATCTCCGATGATCCCTGCGTCACTCTCATTAAGGACGCGATCCAGCCTTTCCTGATAACCAAGGTCTGTGCCGTCTCCGACTTCGACGCCGGTCTCAATGCCATCTTTGAGAAGCAGCCACTGGTGGTCTTTATCCAGGATGAGATCAACGGGATCAACGGGGAGACGGTGAGCCACCATGTCAAATCCCTGCTCCAGGCGAACTCTCCCCGGTTCATCACCCTGGACCGGGCGGCTGTCTGTCCCGGACTCATCAGGGATTTCAGCGACGGCATCAACCTGAACCATCCATTTCAGGAACTCGTGGCGATATTCAACAAGCATCTGTTGAAGATTCCCGGCCTCCTTTGGACAGGGCAGTGCGGCTTCGAATCACTGGCTCCATCGCGATCAAGCTATCAGGACGTCGGCCCGCTACTCTTGGTCATCGACCCTTTTGCCCATGAAAAGAATGAAGTTCCGACGGAAACTCCCTCCCCCACTACCCGGCTCGCCCTGACCGGCGAGGCGCCGTTGTCCAGGTCGGAGATGACCGCTCGGGAGTGCCTCCTCTTCCCTGAAATAGAAATACCCCCATGGGTAGCGCCGGCTCCCGCGCTGGATCCGGAACCGGACCACCCACGGGCCATGGCGATCAGTTTCCAGGCGGCGCCGTTCCCGGCGGCATCCGTCCCACGGAAACCGGAGACGCCGCACGGCAGGAGGAGAGCTGCCCAGGCGCTGCTCATCTGCGGCAGCACCCTTTTTTTCTTCTGTTCCGTCTGCTCCAAGCCGCTGGGTATCCCCCCTTCCGAGGTACCCTCTCCCGCACCCTCGTCCCCCCCCCAAGTGGCGCCGCTCGGGAATACTCTTCCTTCCTTCATCCCCAAGGAGGGGCTGGATCCGGCCTATGGCGCGGTTCGTCCCGGGTGGGAGCGCTATCTCTCGTCGCACCGGGAATATTTCATCTTTCGTGAAAAAGGGGTCATCAGGGTGCTCCAGATCGTTGCCTTGAAGAAAGAAGCCATCACTCCCCACTTCGTCTCCTCGCTCCTTGGGGAACTCTGCGGCGCCGCCTCCACCGTCATGGGCTCCAAGAGCGTTCACAACGGCTACCTCATCCAACGGGGGGTGACTTCCACCAAGGCGGAAGTCACCTACTACAGGAGAAGAGAGACCGGGGAAATCCGTGGGATCGTCATCACGCTCCCCTGACTGAAAAGAGGTTATAGCCATAAAAACAAAAATTGGCGAGATACTTCTCAAGGAACTGCTCATCACCCAGGAACAGTTCGACGAGGCGCTGGAGCTGCAGAAGCTCTTTCCCGATCAGACAATCGGTCAACTCCTCTGCAGCCTTGAATTCATCACCGAATCGGCTCTGGGCGCAATCCTGGACAAAAAGGGAGCCCGCCAGGAACTCTCCGAAATTCTCATCCGAAAAAAGTTTTTGTCCAGGGACCTGGTACAGCAGGCCGTTGAACTGAGCAACCGGGAAGGGGAACCGCTCCCCCGGATACTCATCAGACTTCGACTCCTGGACGAAGAGAAGATTGCCCGTGCGATCGCCCTGCAGTACGATCTCCCCTTCGTTCATCTGAACGGCATCAGCATCACCCCGGAGATGGGCCGCCTGGTGAGCGCCAGCTACGCCCAGAAACGGCAAATCGTTCCGGTGAAGAAGATCGGCAACACCCTCACCCTGGCCATGGCAGCCCCCCTGGACGTCCATGAGCTCAACAACCTCTCTTCTTCGCTGCGACTGAAGATCATTCCGGTAATTGCCGGCGAGGCGGAGATCCTTCAGGCTCAGCAGCGCCTGTACGCAGGCTCCCCCCCCATCCCCCCGCCGCCGGAAAGGGTGGAGATGGAAGAGATCCCCGACAGCATCATGGAGATCCTCACCGAGGGGGCCAGTGAGCCGGAGGTGGAAGAGGAGGTTCGCAAGGTCACCGAGAAGGACAGTATCATCGTCAAACTGGTGAACAAAATCATCTATGACGCCTGTCAGCAGCGCGCCTCGGACATTCATATCGAGCCGTATCCCGGCAAGAACGATGTCATCGTCCGGCTCCGGATCGACGGCCGCTGCAAGATTTACCAGAAGATCCCCTATCGCTACAAATACGCCATCCCCTCGCGGATCAAGATCATGGCGGAGCTGGATATCGCCGAACGGCGCAGGCCCCAGGACGGCAAGATCGACTTCAAGAATTTCGGACCGGTGGACGGTGAGCTCCGGGTAGCCACCATGCCCACCTCGGGACATCTGGAGGACGTGGTGCTCCGAATCCTGCTGCACGAGAAGGCGCGTCCGGTCAAGGAACTGGGAATGCGGGAGCGGGATCACGGCGAATTCCTAAAGGCCTTGGGCCGCCCCTACGGCATGATCCTGGTGGTGGGACCCACCGGTTCGGGGAAAACGACCACCCTCCACTCGGGGATAGCTCTCATCAATGATCCCGAGGTGAAGATCTGGACCATCGAGGATCCCATTGAAATCACCCAGAGCGGGTTGCGTCAGGTGCAGGTGAACCATAAGATCGGTTTCACCTTTGCGGTGGCGCTCCGCTCTTTTCTCCGTCTGGATCCGGACGTGATCATGGTGGGGGAGATGCGTGATCAGGAGACGGCGGCCATCGCCGTGGAGGCGTCACTTACCGGTCACCTGGTTCTCTCCACCCTGCACACCAACTCGGCGGCGGAGACGGTGATCCGGCTCCTGGACATGGGGCTCGATCCCTACAGTTTTTCCGACTCTCTCCTCTGTATCCTGGCCCAGCGGTTGGTGCGGTCGCTCTGTCTGGAATGTCGGGAGGAATACCTCCCCGGAGAGGAGGAGCAGAGCGAGCTGATCCAGGAGTTCGGGGAGGAGAGCTTTGAGGCGGCGGGGCTTGTCGGCAAGGAGTTGCGGCTGAGTCGCGGCGTCGGCTGTCCCAGCTGTTTCCAGACCGGTTACCGGGGGCGGGTGGGGATCTACGAACTTCTGGTCTGCACCCCCAAGATCAAGTCGCTCATCAAGAAACGGGCGATCAGCGAGAGCATCAATTTCCAGGCGGTGTCAGACGGGACAGCCACCCTGAAGCAAGACGGGATGCTCAAGGTTTTTCAGGGGATCACCGACATGCACGAAGTCCGGCGGGTCTGCATGGGGTGACTTCTCATTCCCGCCTTTCATCCCTCTCCCCAGCCGAATCTCGAAGATAAACGCAAAGTAGATGATAAAAAATTCCCAGTCATTGACAAGCTCCCCTCCTGCTGTTAGCCTTTCAAAATTAAATAAAGCACACCAATCATACCCAACAGGAATGAGGAGTGCAACCCATGAGAATATCGTCAGTAGTTCTTGTGTGCGTCTCTTTGCTTCTTCCCACGGCAGTCAACTCCGCAACCATCATCCTTCCCCAAACCGGACAGACCGTCATACAGAGCGCCGGTGACGACGGAGATCTTCGTTCCGGAAAGGTCTGGCCCACCCCCCGATTCGAAAAAAAACCTGATGGGACGATTCGGGACAGGGTGAACGGTCTCATCTGGAGCAGTGATGCGAATCTGCTTGCGTCACAAAACCAAACCATGACCGCCACAGTCGACGGAGCAGTTACCTGGCAGAGCTCTCTTGATCAGGTTCAAAGGCTGAACGGAGAAAATTATCTAGGATCAAGTGACTGGCGATTGCCGAATCTGAACGAACTTGCCTCGATCTTGAATCAGGGAGAGCCGTGTCTGACCGAATGGCTGGGACAACAGGGAATAAGTAATGTACAACATGCCCCCTATTGGACTTCCACCAGTGTCGCCATCAACCCCACACAAGCATGGGTAATCGACCTGGCCACAGGCGGTACTGCGCCAAACGCTAAGTTTTTTGCAGCCCATGTTTGGCCGGTACGTGGAGGAGAATATGTAATCGACGATATGTCCGCATTGCCCAAAACCGGCCAATCGGCATGTTTCGACTCCATGGGCAAAAAAATGTCCTGCGTCGGAACCGGACAAGATGGAGAACTTCGCAAAGGAATCCAATGGCCCAAGCCACGCTTCAATGAAAACAGCGACGGAACCGTTACGGACAACCTGACCGGGTTTGTCTGGCTAAAAAACGCCAACCTCATTGCCCTAAAAAATAATTCATCCAGCGGCAGTCCCGAGGGAAGGATACTCTGGCCGGACGCGCTTGAATTTGTAGCCGGACTCAACCAAGCTGGGTACCTTGGGCATACGGATTGGCGGCTTCCCAACAGAAACGAAATGGTCTCATTGATCAACTATGCGGAATCTGATCCCACAAACTGGATCAACACGCAAGGATTCAGTAATCCTCAGCAGCAGTACTGGTCATCCGGCACATCGGCAAGAACAGCGACAAATGCATGGAATATCTCCCTGGCGGGCGATGTCTCCGAACGAAACAAGTATGATCCCGCCAACGGCAGCTTCGTCTGGCCGATGAGGGGAGGGATTGATACACCTCCGGCAGTAGCACCTTTAACAATCACAAAAAAAACGGTTCAAGCAGCCGCCGCCACCCTGGCGGTCAGCACGAGCACCATTCCGGATGGGACTGTTGGGACCGGTTACAGCCAGACCCTTGCGGCCACCGGTGGAACCTCGCCGTATACCTGGTCCAAAAAGACAGGCAGCTTGCCGGCGGGCCTGACACTCTCAACCACCGGCATCATCAGCGGCGCCCCTTCCACCGTCGCGACGAGCACCTTTACCGTACAGGTCAAGGACAGTAAGACGGCAACCGCGACCAAATCTCTTTCAATCACCATCAATGCCGCCCCACTGACAATTACGACAACAGCGCCTGCTGACGGCTACCTCACCACGGCCTACAATCAAACCCTGACGGCGACCGGCGGCAAGAGTTCCTACGGTTGGGCAATAACAACCGGCAAACTTCCCGCCGGATTATCCCTGGCCGTCTCCACCGGGGTCATCTCCGGCACTCCCACGGCAATTGGCGTTGGCAGTTTCACCGTCCAGGTCAAAGACGCCACGAACGCCACGACAACCAAAGCGCTGACCATCACCATCTACACACTGCCATCCATCGGCACCGCAAGTCTGTCGGCCGGCGCCGTCGGAACGGCCTACGGGCAGACAATCCTAGCAACCGGCGGGAAGAGCGCCTATACCTGGAGCGTCAGCAGCGGAAAACTGCCCGCCGGACTGACCCTGACTCCTTCCACCGGCATGATCTCCGGCACGCCAACCACCGCCGGCGCCGGCGCCGTTACCTTTATGGTCGCCGACGCCAACAACAAAACGTCCACCAAGGCTTTGTCCATGGTCATCAATGCCGCTCCCCCGGCAATAACAACAGGAACACCGGCTGACGGTTATCTCACCACAGCCTACAGCCAGCTCCTGACGGCAACCGGCGGCAAGCCCCCCTACAGCTGGTCGATAACAACCGGAGCAGTTCCCGCCGGATTGTCCCTGGCCCTCTCCACCGGGGTCATCTCCGGCACTCCCACTGTAACCGGCGTTGGCAGTTTCACCGTCCAGGTTAAAGACGCCACAAACGCCACGACGACCAAAGCGCTGACCATCACCATCTACACACTGCCATCCATCGGCACCGCAAGCCTCTCAACCGGCGCCGTTGGAACGGCCTACAGCCAGACAGTCGTGGCAACGGGCGGGAAGAGCACCTATACCTGGAGCGTCAGCAGCGGGACACTCCCCGCCGGACTGACCCTGGCTCCTTCCACCGGCATGATCTCCGGCACGCCAACCACCGCCGGCGCCGGCGCCGTTACCTTCATGGTCGCCGACGCCAACAACAAAACGTCCACCAAGGCTTTGTCCATCGTCATAAATGCCGCTCCCCTGGCAATAACAACAGGAACTCCTGCTGACGGTTATCTCACTACAGCCTACAGCCAGTCTCTGACATCTACCGGCGGCACCCCCCCCTACAGCTGGTCAATAACAACCGGCACACTTCCCGCCGGATTGTCCCTGGCCCCCTCCACCGGGGTCATCTCCGGCACTCCCACTGTAACCGGCGTCGGCGGTTTTACCGTCCAGGTGAAGGATGCCGATAACAGCATCACCACCAAATCATTAGCTATTACCAGCTATCCTCCCCTCTCCATCACAACCGTCAAGCTTACTATCGGCTATCTCGGACTTGCCTACAACCAGACTCTGACCGCAACCGGCGGCAAGCGTCCCTATAGCTGGTCTTGCGGTTACTTTCCTGCTTACGGTTTTTCTCTGGACAGCTCCAGCGGCATTATCAGCGGCATACCAACCACGCAATTATGGCTGATTATTCCAATAGAAGTACGTGATGCCAACAATGTCTTGACTACTAACTCATTAAATCTTGTTGTTCACACCGCTACAACCATAGACACCATCTCGCTGCCTGATGGATATGTCGGCACAGCCTACAGTCAGACCATGAAGTTAAACACAGGAGTGCTTCCGCCATTTAGTTGGTCGGTGGCCGATGGAGCGCTTCCCGTCGGGCTGAGCCTGGACAGTCTGACAGGTGTCATCAGCGGCATGCCGACGGTTGCGGGGATCAATAACTTCACCGTTCAAGCGTTGGATCAGTTCAACTATGCTGCAAGTAAACCGCTGACGATAACCGTCTGCGCCCCATTAAAAATAACTACACCAGTAGTGACAGGGGGAACTGTGGGATCTGCCTACAGCCAGACATTGACAGCCATGGGAGGGAAATCTCCGTATACGTGGTCCGTTATCGACAGCTCGATTCCCGGAGGGCTCTCCCTTGACAGCACAGGGATCATCAGCGGCACGCCGGCTTTTGTGGAAAACGGCAGTTTCACCCTGCAGGCCAGGGACGCCAATAACGTGACAGCCATCAAAACCTTCAGCATGAACATCACCGTTTCCGGTTCCATCAGCGGCATGGTCACCGACCGGGACAGCAAAGCACCCCTGCCGGGGGTCACGGTAACCTTGCAGTTCACCGGAATCAACAGTAAAAACAGCAAGGACAGGCTCTACCTCTGCAACGACACCCCCCTCTTGCCGTCTGACTATATCCTGGCAGCAGCGGATGACGGCTCGCGCTTTGCGTGTTCATCCTCCGGAAGCAACTCGCAAGTCATGACCTTCAAGGAGCATAACCCCTTTGGGACAACCGATCCCTTCTCCATAACATGGACCGGGATCGGGGTGCTCGCTGAAGACGAATACCTGGCCCAAGGGTTCAAGCCTACCAGAAGCGGCATACTGAACAAGGCCATGATTATGGCGCCGGGAGAATCATATGACTGGACAACAGGCAAACTGATTTATCTGCAACTGAAAACCGCGCTTGACGGCGGTCGAGCATCGCTTCTTGCCGAAAGCGATGCGTTATGGAGTAAGACCTCCGGCTCGGGAACGGATGAGCTAGAATTCGGGTTTCCAACCCCAGCCACCCTTACGGCAGGAAAACAGTATTATCTGGTAATCAAGGGAAGATACACTGATCCGCCCTATTTCAAGCCTATGTATTGGGGCGGCGGCACGGCACAAACAAATTTCCTCACGTATGTGAGAAACGCCGGTATATGGAGACAAACGGATTCCACGTTGGCATTTAAGACCTTCATTGACAATCAACCCGATGCCGCCGCTCCGTATGCGGAACAGGAACAACATCCGCACATGGGTGGCGATACCGACCAGGAGATAAAATTATCGGTGTTGAATCAGACCACGGGGCTTTGGGAATACGGGGGAACACTGGTCGATTCCAGCAACGGGGATGTCACCGACAACGGTGATCATTTCTCCTTCAGCCGGGGTGACACCTATCTGACCATTCAGCGCACTGTTAAGGGAACTACCTCCGACTACTACGACCGGAACGGCTGGATCACGGTGAGAGTAGAGAACCAGGCGGCTCGGCCGGTCAGCCAGTTCACCGACCGGTTCAGCCTGACCTACAACCGCACAGTGACGGCAGTGACCGACGTAAACGGGGCCTATTCATTCACCTCGCTTCCGGAAGGGAGTTATACCCTTACCTTTGAGTATCCCGGTTACGCCACGAATACCGACAGCGGCGCAGTGACCCCCGGCCAAGCTGTTAACCGGGGCTCCCTCCTGGCCCTCGCCCCGGTTATCAGCACGCCCACCCCACTTGTCGCCGGCCTGATCGGAGCCCCCTACACCAAACAGATGACGGCCACTGTCGGATTGCCCCCTTACAAATGGTCCATTGTCGACGGGAACCTGCCGGCCGGTCTCACCCTTAACACTCTTACCGGGGAGATAAGCGGCACCCCTACCGTTTTGGGCAACAGCAGCTTCATCGTACAAGTCAAGGACAGCGGCAACGCCCCAGCGACAAAATCGTTCACCATGACGATCATCAGCACCGGTTCCATCGGCGGCATGGTCTCCGACCGAACCACGGGCGCGCCCATACCGGGAACAACCGTCACCCTGACCCTTACCGGCATAACATTCGGCGATCAGAATAACCGGCTCTACTTCTGCAACGAAGCGCCGTTAACTCCGACCGACTATACCACTATTACCGCTAATGATAGCTCCAAATTCAGTTGTTTGTCGGGGGGGGTAGCCAACACCATGCTCTTCAAGGTGCGCAACCCGTATGGAGCGGAATCATTCACGAGCCGTTGGAACGGCATGCTGGCCACCTATTATGAAAATCTTGCCCAGAGCTTCAAACCAACGGGCAGCGGCGCTCTTAGCAAGGTCGGCTTTTACCTTCCCCAAGGGATTTCCACCGCATATTATGCAAGAATGGTCGGCGAACTGCACGTGCAGCTTAAAAACGGACTGGGAGGGGATGCGGGGGTACAACTGGCCGAAAGTTCCTCTGTCCCGATCGAATCATTGCCGGTGGACGTTCCTCAATGGGTTGAATTCGTTTTTCTCAATCCGGCTAACGTGACAGCCGGACAAGAGTATTATCTGGAAATACAGGGTCGCACCCAGAGGGGAAATCCCGGAGAATCGACCTGGTGGCAATATCAGCCTGAAGCGGTCTCCTGGGGAAACGGCATGGCGTCCGCCGGAACCGAACCCGCCGCCTACCGTAGGCGAGTCGGGTTGTGGGAGACAGTGGGCCACTCCCTGGCGTTTCGGACGTACATGGAGAATAACCCTGATATCGCCCTTGAACCGACCCCCGACGGCGGATCAACCCCCATGTACGGCGTAATCGAACAGTATGTCGGGATGTCCCTGCTGAACCTATCAACCGGGAGATGGGATACGGGAGGGAGTGTCGCGCCGGATTTGGGATATCTCACCCATGACACCGTCCTGGGAGGGTATAGCTACCGGGGAGACGACCTGACTATTGATTGGACAAACGGCGCCGGGTTTGACCGCTACTTCGACCCGAACGGCTGGTTGACGGTGAAGATGGACAACTATGCCGGCTACTGGGATGCTGAACCGCCCTTGACCAGCCTGGTCACCGACCAGTTTAACCTCTCCTTCAACCGCGCGTTCAGCGCCTCTACGGATATGAACGGCGCCTATCTCTTTCCGACGCTTCCCGACGGGAGCTACACGCTTACCTTCGAAAAGGGAGAGTATGCCACGGCGACCAAACAGGGGACTCTCTCTTCGGGCCAGGCAATCACCTTGACCACCGGCATGGCCAAGGCGGCGACGGCGACATTGCAGGGGATCATACGTCTGAGCAATAGTGAGCCGTTGGGCGGGGTACGGGTAACCGTCACCACTGCCTCGGGAAGCAACAGCGCCGTCAGCGACAATAACGGCAATTATCTGGTGAGCGGAATTGTTTATGGAAACTATCGCGCTACCTTCGAATTTCCCGGTCTGACGACAAAAACCGTCACCGGCTCCCTTTTCCCGGGCCAAGCCGGGGTAGTGGACACCTGGCTGATCGCTGTTCCGATCACGCTGACCATTACCTCTCCGGCTGACGGCGCAGTCATATCCGTGACGCCGTTGATTGTTTCCGGCAGTGTGGCCAATGCCGACAGCGTCACCGTAAACGTACTGGAGGGCTACTACGAAAACGAAACCATGACCGAATATCCCGCCACGATTATCAACGGGGTCTATTCCGCCTCCATTCCGCTCCAAGCCGGGGAGACAAGGATCTTGGTTAGTGCTTCCAACCGGTATCATTTGAATATGCAGAAGAGGGTCACCATCACCACTGCTCAGTTCACCCTCCGGAACCTGGGCGATGTCGGCACTGTCACCGTCATGGAAGCGACCGGCAACTATGATGCAAGGAACCCGGACGGCAGCCTGAACGATCAGCCGAGACAGGCCATCGCCGGGGAATATATCCGGAGTAACGGAGATACGACGGATTTCCTGGTGATGCTCTCCACCTTCGATTATGCCATGCCGGAAGCAACCGCCAAAGCGTTCTACTCCAGCGTCAAGAACGACACCCAGGGGATCAACCAACCACTCTTGGATAACACCACCCGGTACGGCAGTCATGGCATGCTGCAGGGAACCATCGACCTGGGCAATGTCACGACCCTTGCCGCCAATCCCTACGGGCCGAAACTGGAGGAAACGACAACCAACCTCAACCATGAATTGATGCACCGCTTCGGAGCGTATGTCAGGTTCAAAAACCCGGACGGCTCACTGAACAGCGGCCTGTTGGGCAAGGATAGCGCCCACTGGAGTTACCTGTTGGACAGCAAGGGCTCGATCATGTACGGGAACGGGTGGCTTGCTAACGGCGACGGGACATTCACCTCCACCGCGGTGAGAAGCGGCTTCAGCCCGTTGGATCTCTACCTCATGGGGATAATCCCCAAGGAGCAGGTCCCCCCAATGTTGCTCATCGACAACCCCACCATTGACAAGACGCTGATGCCGCAACTGGGAGCGACGATCAGTGGAAATGCAAGGATGGTGACGATTGACGATATCATCGCCGCTGAAGGGACGAGAATCCCCGATGCGGCCGGTTCTCGGAAACAATTCAACATAGGCTTTGTGCTGCTCACCAGACCGGGGGACAATAAGACTGCGGCGCTGCAGGCCATTGAAATAGTACGAAAGGTCTGGGCGGGAAAGTTTGCGGAGTTGACGCAGGGGAAAGGTGGCGTCGCAAATATTCCGGCTTTAGTGGAGATTACCATTGACACCCCGACGGATGGGGCAACCGTTATCGGACCGGACGTGTCGGTGAGCGGCACGGTGATAAACACCAGCGGTGTCGAGACCGGCATAACGGTCAACGGCATGCCGGCCCCCCTCACCGGTAACCGCTTCGTCGCCAACCATGTGCCGTTGCAAGCCGGCGGCAACATCGTCAGCGCAACCGCCACCGACGTTAACGGCCTTGCCGCCACGGCGACAAGAAGCGTGACCGCCCAAGCGGGAAATCATATCCGGCTTACGTCCAACAGCCAATGGGGTGTAGCGCCGCTGGATATTTCCCTTTCCCTGCGTCCGGATGGTTCTTTCAGCATAGCCAAGCTGACGATGACGGCAACCGGCTCGGCGCCGGTGACGCTTACCCAGGGAACAGCTTCCACTGAATTCGCGGCAAAGATGGTAGTGGAGGGAACCTACACGATCACCGCCACTGTTGTCGGTTCGGATGGGGAGACGTACAGTGATACGGTGACCATAACGGTGGTCAACAGAAGACAACTGGAAAACTTGCTGAAGCAAAAATGGGGCGGGATGAAGGCAAGAATCGCCGCGGTTGATGTAAACGGCGCAGTCGGCTATTTCGCGAGTAAACCGCAAGCCAAGTACCAAGCTTTTTTCGCGGCGCTGGGCGCGCAACTTCCACTTTTGAATGACTCTTTGCAGGAGATTGAATTGGTCGACATGACCGACGGATATGCAAAATGCCGTCTTTACCGGGACAGAACGATCGTGGGGCAGGTTCACAAAATCGAGTATGTTATTTACTTTATCCAGGAAAAGGGAATCTGGAAACTACGGAGGATTTGACATGAAGCTATTAATAAAAAAAACAACGGCAGTCATGGTGACAACGTTGGCATTGCTCCTGGTTAGCGGATGCGCGGGCCTCTGCCGCATGGATGGCCCCTATGAAGGGAGGGTGGTGGATGGAGAAACGAAGCAGCCACTGGAAGGGGTCGTCGTGCTTGCCGTCTGGTACAAATATTACCCGAATGTCGCCGGTTCCTCCAGTGAGTTCTACGATAGCGTTGAACTCCGCACCGACAAAAAAGGCGAGTTCAAGATTCCCGGAAAAGGACT
>CAIYUY010000298.1 GCA_903929485.1 uncultured Desulfuromonadales bacterium | reverse complement strand
TCTCGTCAACAGCGACGACGTCAAGCGCGAACTGGAGAACATGTTTGTCACATTCCGCTCCCGTGTCCTCATCATGCCCCGAAAACTCTCGTCTCAACTGGCACAGATGGATGACCGGGACCAGGTGGAGGAACTCTTAACTCGTGAGCTGCGTGATTGCCTGTCTACCCTGACCCAGTATAAAGGCAATGGTGAAGAGTGAAGGGTGAAGAGTGAAAATATTCAATTTGATACTGATATGGCTCCTTATCGTCACATGTATCCCATGGTCCGTATGGTCATTATTCGGGATATTGATATTGATTCATTTTTACAGATAAAGTCGCAAGTGTGGCCGGGTTTACCGGACAAACCGCTAGATTTAGGGAGGTAACATGCAAAAACTTGTAAAAATTACTGACACAAAACATGCTCTTTCCGGGCGAATACTCCCCGGAGGATGCATCTATTACGATATCCACCATACAGGTGACGGTCCTGATTTATTTCGGGTTATTGATGGTGACAAAAGTTATCGGTTGCTGAGTACCCAGATCGACGTTGACCACTACTACGCACAGGAGCTGGCTAAGGTCGTGGCTAAACTCGGGGCTAATGTTGGGGATACAGTTATAATTCAGCGGGGCGGAAGTGGCAGCTTCTGCGCCGGGTGGGATTCGACAAAACCTCATACCATTACCAAAATCAGCAATACCGGAAATGTTGAATTTGATGGAGGGGTTCGGACGGGTGCGTCACTATTTAGGCCGACAGTCATTCCTGAGTCATTCTATTCGGTGGTAGATTTTGTCGTGTAACCACCTATTGACCGGCCCCCGCGCGTGAACCGGTCAATCACCTTATCCGGAATATTGGCCGGAAATGCATAAAACAGGCCCATAATTGCAAACCGCCCTTGAACTTATAACGAGCTGCCTGTCGTGCCTCATCCCTCCCCCGCTCCTCACGGTCTCCCAGTGGGCGGATGAGCACCGGTATGTCTCGCGCAAAGTGAGTCCGGAGCCGGGGCGGTGGCGTACCGACCGGACGCCGTACCTGAAAGAGATCATGGATTGCTTCAACGATCCCAAAGTTGAAACGGTGGTCTTCAGAAAGCCGGCGCGGATCGGCGGCACCGAGGCCATACTCAACGCCCTGGGGTATTACATCGACTACGACCCATCCCCCATTCTCTACGTGCAGCAGACCGACGGCCTGGCCGAACGGTTTTCAAAAAAGATTCTCCAGCCGACCATTGACGAGACCCCCGCCCTTGCCGCCAAGGTGGACGAGGCCCGGGCGGGGAAATCGGGAAGCACGATCCTTGAGAAAGCCTTCCCCGGTGGTGACCTGATCATCTCCGGCGCGAAGAGTCACACGAACTTCCGGATGGTGCATCGCCGGATTATCATCTGTGACGACATCGACGGTTATGATGCCGATGTTGGCGGCGAAGGTGACCCGGTATTTCTTGCCATCGAGCGAGCGGCCAATGCTCCCGACAAGAAGATCTTCCTGACGAGTTCCCCCAGCATCGCCGGATCATCCCGCATCGATCTGGCCATGCAGGACACCGACATGAGATTTTACCGTGTCCCTTGTATGCGGTGCGGAACCATGCAGGTCCTGGACTGGCCGGACCCTAAGAAATTGCCCCCTCGCCTTCGGTGGCCCGGTGACCGGTTTCATCACGCCTGGTTCGAGTGCGAGGCG
>CAIYUY010000297.1 GCA_903929485.1 uncultured Desulfuromonadales bacterium | reverse complement strand
TTTTTGGGGTATACCGAAAAAGAATCCAGGTTCGTTGTTTTTCTCTATTTTCTTTGCGTACTTTGCGTCTTTGCGGTTCAAGGTATCACGAAACTTTAAGCCGGACGGGGTACTAGCCGCATCAGCAGAGATCATAAGACGACCACAAAGAGGCCCGCACATGGAGATGCATGAAAACGGAAATCCATTATTGGATTATTTCATCAATAACAATGGGAAGTCTATCTACAAATGGTTGCATTATTTCGAGATTTATCATCGGTGTTTTGAGCGTTATCGCAGACGACCCGAACTGAAGTTTTTGGAAATAGGCGTACTCAATGGCGGCAGCACTCATATGTGGCGAGACTATTTTTCCAAGGATGCTCACATCATCGGCATGGATATTGATCCCGCTTGCCGTGAAATGGAAAAAGACGGTTTTGAAATATGGATCGGGGATCAGGCCAATCGTGAGTTCTGGGCCGGTTTCAAGCAAAAGCATACCACTCTCGACATCGTACTTGATGATGGCGGGCATACGATGGAACAACAGCTGACCACTTTTCAGGAATTATTTCCAATTCTAAGTGATGGCGGTCTTTATATGTGTGAAGATACACATACCAGTTACGTTACGTCATTCCGGGGTGGGCTAAAAAGAGAGGGGACCTTTCTGGAGTATGTCAAGAACATGATTGATGAACTTCATGCGTGGTATCACAAATCGGATGAAGAGATATCCAGCGGCTATTTGGCGAACTATTTATATAGCGTACAGGTTTTCGACAGTATAGTCGTCATCGAAAAACGCCGCAAGGCTCAACCCTTCTGCGTAATGATCGGCAATGATCAACGTGTCGGGCACGGCCATGTACTCATGACAAATGTCAACGTCCGGGCTGAGAAATAACTACACTTTCAGCCGCAAGAAATGGTCGGCAGATGATCATCCCACACGTTTGATGATCATCTGCCAGAACTCCAGGTCATGCTTGCACCAGGCATGGCCTCCGGTGGGTATTTCTTTACTGTTAATTTCATAATAGTTTCGCGGCGTCAGTTCCAGGGAGAACCGGGACGCTATGAGCGGATTCGGAATTATGAATGCATCCGACAGCATCCCGGCAAAGGCAAAGAAGAGATCCTCGCTGCTCCCGCTTTTCAGCCAGTACTCCTTTACGTCGGCGCATTCCTCCAGCACCGCCATGCTCCCCTTGATGGAGCGGAGGCTGAAACCGCCGTTACCCACAAAGGCTTTAAGCGTCACACCGCCGCCAACGGCGTATCTGCCGATCCCCAGCTTGACTTCCACACCATCGGGCCAAGGGGCGCCGATGTAATCAAACCCCCTTGCCATCCAGTAGTCCAGATTATCATGAAAAATCAGAGCGTCGGTCTGATGAATCAGGATATACTCAAAACTATTAAAACTTTCGTAAAAATCCACGGCAAGGAGCAGGCGGTTATAACCGATGATCGAACTGAAATAGCTGTCATCAAACGCCCGAAAGCCGGCGCGAGGATATCTGGCTTCGTAATACGTTCTGTCCAGACTCCTGGGACCAATAAAATAAATTTTCCGGTTACTGATTTTTCCCATCAGGTAATCAATGGAAAATTGCTCCAGAAGATTTAATGTTTCTTTGTAGACCGGCACCACTACCGCCAGTTGCATGGCCTCTTCTTGCATCGTCACCTTCACCTGTTAAAACCCCCTGCTACCCCCTGACGACCTGAAAACCCGTGTGGGGCTCGCCCCGCTCCGTCCGCTCCCACATCACGGTATAGGCATGCTCCAGATTCCGGCAAAACTCCTCACTCTTGAAGAGCGGATACGTCTCTCGATTCGCCCTCAGCTTCTCCTTCAGGGATGCCAGGAGGGTAGGATCATGAGCAAGCCTGACCGCTGCATCCTCATAATCGGTGAGAGAAGTACTAATCAATTCAGTCAATCCGATTGCTCGGAGCAAACTGGCGGCCACTCTCCCCGGAAAGGCCCTCCCCAAACAGGTCAGCACCGGCAATCCCACAAACAGGGCGTCGCAAGCGGTAGTATGGGCATTATAGGGGGTAGTATCCAGGAAGAGATCCGCCAGACGATAACGGGCAAGATGATCCTCAACGTTGGGCACCCGGGTGGCAAAGATCAGCCGAGCCGGATCGACCCCCCGCGCCTCGGCCTCCTTGCGCAGGTTGGGCTCGGCAATGGCGTTCAGCTTCATAAGCCAGAGCACGCTACCAGGGCACCGCTTGAGAATCTTCATCCAGGCATCGAAGATCGTCGGATTTATCTTGTAGGCATGATTGAATGAACAGAAGACAAATCCGGTGGCGGGAAGGCCAAAGCTCTCCCGAGGGGGGGTAAAATCAGCAACCTTCAGCGTCGCATCCGCGGGGAGGTACGCCCCCGGCAGGTGAACAACTTTTTCGTGGTAAAATTCCTGGTCCACGGTGGGAATCACAACACTATCCGCGAGAATGTAATCCATATAGTTAACGCCCAGCGTCCCAGGATACCCCAGATAATTAACCTGCACCGGCGCCGGACGATAGGAAAAAATAGCCGTTCGTGAATCCTGCGTATACCCGGCCAGATCAATGACGATATCAATCTCGCAAGAACGGATCATCTCGGCGATTTCCCGGGAGCTTTTTTGCCAGACATCGAGAAAATGATCAAACGCCCTGGTCATCCGGTGGTACATGCCACTGTCATTGGCCATACCGATGAAAAAACCGAAGGTTTCATAACGCGATCTGTCATGGTGCTCCAGTATTCCCGCCAACAGATGCGCCACCGGGTGTTCGCGAAGATCAGGCGACACATAGGCGATGCGAATTTTCCCGTGGTGGTACCGTTCCCCCTGCCACAGCGTGACCGGCACGGGAGGAATATAATGTTCCGCATATATCTTCGCGCACTGCTGGTGTTCCGCGGGAGAATCCGAAATAGCCATCAATACCAGTGATTTACAGGCGACCTTCCCGGCCGTGACCTCTTCTCGGATTATTTCGGATAAACGGTCGAAACCGTCCCAAATACAACCGTACTGCATGACGGACGATAATTGACCATGGGCGAAATCGAAGTCCGGATCAACCTCCAGCAACCTGTTGAAGCACTCCATGGCTTCATAATATCGACCAAGCACATTAAGAATATATCCCTTATTTGACAAAGCCTTGGGGCTATCAGGCCGTATGGCGAGAAGGCGGTCGTAGGTATTGACGGCATCAGTATAACGGAGTATTTCCTGCTGCACGATACCCTTATTGTTGAGAGCATCGATGTATTCGGGATTCAGGGCGAGAGCAGCGTCGTAGGATGCCATGGCCTCTTCATGTCTTTTCAAGGAGTAGAGAACCAAGCCGCGGTTAAACCAAAGCCTTTCGAAACGGGGATTTACCTTGGCGCCGCGATCAAAGTACTCCAGGGCCAAGGACAAGTTATCTTGTTTAAAGGCAATGACTCCCAAGGAAAAGAGCGAGAAGAATTCTTCCTTTGACAATGTGAGAATTTGTTTGAAACGCTTTTCAGCTTCGGCAAGATTTCCGTTGTTCACCAGCTCGTTGGCCTGCTTTATTTTTTTAATTATATTCACCGTAGACCTCCAGAAAGTGTAAACATCATTTGTTCTGTTTATTATTTCAGGGCGAATCGTCCCAACTTGGCGCTGTTGACCAAAAGGAGCAATCTCGCCGAATTCCATTCGGCCAGGGAGCGCGCCCGCGCATTCCAGGCATCGGCCAGAGCAGCTTGCGTGCTGAGGAGTTCGGTGATATCCGCGGCGCCCTTGTCATATTTGCGCTGGGAAACCGCCAGCGCACTCTGAGCCGAGGAGATGATGATCGCGGAAGAGTCCAGGCTCAGCCGGGCGGAATCGGTATCGGCGTAAGCCTTGACGATTTCCATGGCTACCTGTTCTTCCGTCTCCGCCAGAGCCGCCTTTTTCCGCTCCGCCTGGGCCAGAGCGCCGCGAAGTTTATAGGTGGAAGCAAAGCCGTCAAAGAGGGGGACGGTCACCCCTAAAATCACGGTTCTCTCGGAACCCGAGGTAGTCGCTCCCCCCGGGATGGTGTTCAGATAGTAATTCCCGGAAAGTGTCACCTCGGGAAGCCCCGCGGACTTGATGACCGTCACCTGTTCCTGCGTGGCGTCATACAACTTTCTGGCTCTGATAATCGCGGGATGGTTCCTTTGCGCCTCCGCCAGCCAGAGGGTGAGTTCCCTCCGTTCAACCTCTCCCCCCAACTGCTGGTCAATATCAGCGGGGAGAAGGAGCGCCGTCTCTCCGGACAAACCGAGGTGGAGTCTCAACACCGCCAGAGACTTCCGATAATCACTCTGCGCGCGATTTTTGTCCAGGGTAGCCGTGGCCAGCGCCGTTGTGGCGCGCAGAGCATCCGATTGGGAAATGACTCCCATCTCCTCGCGAACCTTTGCGGAGTTCAGGGTGTGTCGAGCGATTTCCTCATCCTTGGCCTTGGCGGTGAGAGACGCCTTGGCGATGAGTGCGTCAAAATACGCCCTGACAACCTTCCCCGCAACTTCCTGAAGCGTTGTATCATGACCGGCCAGAGCCGCGGCCAACAAATCCTCCGCGGAACGCCGGTTGGCTGATCTCCCTCCGAAATCCAGGAGACGCCAGCTCAGGGATGCTTGGGCGGTATATCTGTTGCTCTGGGTTGTCCCGACGTAATCCTTGGTATAGTTGACACTCCCGGAGACCGTCGGCAGATAGGCGGCATAGGCTTCGCCCAAGGCTCCCGCCTGAATCTTGATATCCGCCCAAGCCATGTTGACACTCTGA
Organism: uncultured Desulfuromonadales bacterium; assembly: GCA_903929485.1. Classification (GTDB taxonomy): domain Bacteria; phylum Desulfobacterota; class Desulfuromonadia; order Geobacterales; family CAIOGM01; genus CAIOGM01. Next base: position 10,605 of record CAIYUY010000297.1, on the reverse strand, counting down.
TTATTGGAGAGCGCCAGATCCAAGGCCTCCCCCAGCATCAGCGGTCGGGTGAAATCTTTTTCCACAAAGCGAGGGATCGGCAAGCTATCTCCGGGAAGAATGGCCCCTTTTTCAATAACGGAAGGAAGAGCCCCCAGGGGATCGGCAAACAGATACGGCCACTGGCCGGCCAATGAGCTCTTGGGCAAACTCAACATAGCAGCGACAAGCCATAACGCCGCTGCCGGGAGCTGTCTAACGTTCATGAAGGCTCTCCCGTTTCTGTTGAATGAGCGGACTAAGAAAGTACTCTATGACTCGACGGCGACCGGTCTTGATTTCCGCCGTAACCGTCATACCCGGAGTCAAAGGCATGACCTGTCCCTTGACGGTTATGGTTGATTTTTCCAGGGTCAATATTGCCGAATAGAGCGGCCCCCTTTTCTCGTCCTTGATGGCGTCCGACGAGATATGGACCACGCGAGCGTTAATGTAGCCGTACTTGCTGTAATCATAAGCCTCAATCTTTACGGCCGCCCTCTGCCCCTCCTTGATGAAACCGATGTCCTTGTTATTCAGCATCGCCTCGATTTCCATGGAATCTTCCTTGGGAACAATCTTCATCAACGCTTGGGCCGCGGGGACCACGCCGCCGATGGTATTCACCGTCAACTGCTGCACCGTCCCCTCGATGGGAGAGGTAAGTTTGAGCAGTCTGCTGTGCGCCGCGTTCCGGAGGGCGTCCTGTCTCGCCTGCCCCAGACTCCTGTCGGCTTCAGATTGCAAGTCATAAGCGCCCCGTTTTGTTTCGGCTACCAGGGAGACCCGCTGATTTTTCGCATTAGTCAGTTGCCCTTCCATGTCGGCCCGTTCCTGTTCCTTCTCCAGGGCGGCATGAAGGGAGACGTCACGATTCTTGGCCAGTTCCTTGTAATCGGCGGCGCGCTTTGTCACCAGCACCAGGGTTTCCGTGTAACGGGCAATCGCCCCGTCGGTCAACTGGAGCTTTGCCATGAAATCCCGGTACTGGCCATCCAGGTGCTCCTGGGCCTCCCGCCGCTGCTCCGGGGAAATGCCGGGGAGGGACAAAAGCCGCGGCGGCGTACGGCTGTCGATAGCCGCCACCAACGCCCGGGAACGGGCTATCTGAAGCCGGGCATCGGTCACGTTTATTTGCGCCTTTTCATGCTCTATTTCCGGGACAGTGGCGTCCAGTTCGATGAGCAGGTCCCCCTTCTTTACGGATTGCCCCTCCCTCACATGCAGCGCCCTGACGCTGGCTACCTCCATGGAAGCAATCTCCTTGGTCCGGTCGTGAGGCTTGATCTCTCCGGGGGCGTTGACCACGATGTCCAGACGACCAAAAATCGACCAGCCGATGGTGAGGACGATCATGGTCATGAGGACCTTGGCGGTGACCCTGATGGTTGGCGAAACAGGCCTTTCCTGAATCTCCAGGGCAGCCGGCAAAAACTCCGCTTCCCGCTGCTTGAAGACATTCCCCCCGAGCTTGTCGCGATTTTCCCAACTGCGCGAAAAGGCCGACCCGTAATGGCGCAGCAGAACTCCCAGCGCCTGAAGTTTATATCTCACGCTCATAGGGTCACCATCCGACCGGGGCCGGAGCCGCCGAACTGCAGTTGGTACAGGTGCGCATAAATTCCATCTTTTTTCTCCAGCAACTGGTCATGGGAGCCATCCTCGACGATCTGCCCCCGTTCCATCACCAAAATCCGGTCGGCGTCACGGACGGCGGAAAGACGGTGGGCGATGATGAGAACCGTCCTGCCGGCGCAAATATTCCGCATGTTCTCCTGGATGACCTTTTCCGACTCGTAATCCAGGGCGCTGGTCGCCTCGTCGAAGATCAGGACGCGGGGATTGGTAATCAGGGTCCGGGCGATGGCGATTCGCTGTCGCTGCCCGCCGGAAAGCCCGGTGCCATGTTCTCCCACCCTGGTGTCATACCCCTCGGGAAGTTCACAGATGAATTCGTGGGCGCCGGCCAGCTTGGCAGCCTCCATGATCGGCTCTATGGGGAGGGCGGGATTGGCCAGGGCGATATTGTCCCGAATGCTCCCGGTGAAAAGAAGATTTTCCTGCAACACGACCCCAAGCTGATGGCGCAGCGAGGTGGTGTCGATGATGGCGATATCCTGACCGTCCACCATGACCCGCCCCCGGTCGGGGACGTAGAGACGCTGAACCAGTTTGGTGAGGGTGCTCTTCCCCGATCCGGAGCGACCCACGATGCCGATGACCTGGCCTGCCTCGATCTTCACATTCACCGAGCGGATGACATCAGGCGCTTCCGGACGATAGCGAAAGGAGACCTGGTCGAACTCGATGGAGCCGTTCAGCCTTGGGATGCGGGTCTTATTTCCCTCAATCTCGGCGGGGGCGTTGAGAATATCCCCCAACCGCTCCACGGAGATCCCCACCTGCTGAAAATTGTTCCAGAGATGGGCGATGCGCATGATGGGGTCAGTCAGCCGACCGGAGATCATGGTAAAGGCGATGAACTGCCCCACCGTCAGGTCACCATCCACAACCGACGAGGAGCCGACCCAGAGGACCGCCACGGTCAACAGCTTACCCACCGTCGTCACGGCGGTGCCGGCGACGACCCCCACGTTGAGAACATCCAGCCCCGCGGTTACGGAACTGGCCAGCTGTTTTTCCCAGTTGTCGATCCAGCGGGGTTCCACCGCCATGGACTTGACGGTGCCGATGCCGCTGATGGATTCCACCAGGAAGGCCTGCTGCTTGGCGCCGATATAGAAATATTCGTTGAGGCGGGCGCGCAGAATCGGGGTCACCAACAGCGACAGGAAAACATAGATGGGGATGGTGCAGATGACCAGCACGGAGAGCTTGAAGCTGTAACAGAACATGACCACCGCATATACCACGGAGAAGAGCATATCCATGACCAGGGTGATGGCGTTGCCGGTGAGGAAGGAGCGAATATTTTCCAACTCGCGAATTCGCGCCATGGAGTCCCCCACCCTCCGCGATTCGAAATAGGCTATGGGGAGGGAAAAGAGATGGCGGTAGAGCCGTGATCCCAGCTCCACATCGATCTTGCTGGTGGTTTGGGCAAAGAGCCAGGTTCGGATGGCGGTGAGCACATTTTCAAAGATGGTGGCCACGAGGAGGGCGAAGGCGACGACATTCAAGGTCATCATGGCGTGATTCACCAGGACCTTGTCCATGACCACCTGAAATGCCAGAGGGGTCGCCAGCCCCACCAGTTGCAGGACAAAGGTAATGACCAGGACCTCGGAGAGGAGTTTCCGGTACTTGACGATGGCCGGGACAAACCAGCTGAAGTCGAATTTGGCCATCTCCCGCAGAAAATTAGCCTTGGAAACGCAGAAGATGAACTTTCCGGACCAGAGGTTAAGAAAGTCGGGAAGCGGCATGATCTGATTTTCGCTGCTGTCGGGTTGCCGGATGATCATTCCCGGCTTGGACTTGTCGCCGCCATCGTAGCCGTACTGAATGGCGATGAAGAAGTTACCCTCTTTATCGATGGCGATGGCCGGCATGGGGGCTTTATCCAGACGAGCAAGATCCTGCTTTATGAGTTTGGCCGTCAAACCCATCCTCTTGGCCGCCAAAAGAATGACATCCTCGGTAAACGGTCTGCGACCGAACTCATGCAGCAGTTTGGCCTCGTCCACGGCAATACCGTGATGCCTGGCGACCATGAGAAGGGACAATAATCCCGTATTTTTATTCATTTCGTACGACCTTTCATCGGTTGTCACCTCATTGATTTCATGGGATCAAAAGTATCCGCCACCTAAAGAAACTCTTAGAGCATATGGCATATTACAACGTACGAACCTAACAGGCTCACCCTAGCTAGAAATTTATGCAAAACACGCGCCAAGCAGAGCATTTCGCATCAAGCGTCCTGAAAAGTATGCGGTAATCGTCCTACTCCCAGGCGCCACACAGAACGCTAAAGAAAGAAATGCGCCATGCGGGGCGGCAAGGGGCTGGCTTCACTTCGGAAAGATTGAACAGGTATCTCAAAGCGAGGCATGTAGCTGCTATATTCGCATCTGTCGGCGTCACGGAGGTAGTGCAACTCAAATGAATACAAAAGCCTGTTCCAACTGGTTCTCAAAGTTATGGAATGTAGCTCTTCGGAGGGGGCACCCTTACCTTTAAAAAATATTTCTCTGCGTTCTAGGGCGCGTCATCAATTAAGCCTGATGGTCACTGAGACAAGTTGTATCGCGTCCGAAAATTACGCGCCGTTTTGTCGAAGCGAGTAGCAATTGCCTGAAATTGCTTTAGTTTACAGAAAAAGTTTTCAATCAGATGCATTGCTTTAGAAAGTTCCTTGTCAAGCGTACGCGGTTCTTTTCTGTTCTTCTTTGATGGGCTGACAATCTCTTTGCCCACAGCGAGAAGTGGTTCGATCACTCGTTCATCAACATCATAGGCATTATCAGCCAAGATCGCTTTTGCTTCAATCCCCGGCAGCAGTTTGTCAGAGCCATCCAGATCGCAGGCTTGTCCGGATGTCAAAACAAAAGCAGTTGGATTACCCAGAGCGTCTACAACGGTGTTGATTTTAGTGCTCAAGCCTCCCTTACTCCGGCCGATGGCTTGGGCTTCCCAGTTTTTTGGGGCAACGGAGCTATGTTGGTGAGCGCGAACGATACTGCTATCTATCATGGCACATTCATTATCGACATCAACAGCCAAGTACTTGAAAATTTTAGGTAAAGACCACTTTTAGCCCAATGGCTGAAACGTGTATGCACCACGCTCCAGTTTCCGAAGTAACTTGACAGATCCCGCCAGGGGATCCCGGTTCGATAACGGTACAACACTGCCTCGAGAAAGAGCCTATTATCTTTAGCCGTAACTCCAACTGTTCCGGCACGGCTTGGCAGCGAAATGCTTAATCCGTTCCCATTGGTCATCTCGTAGGATATGATATCTTTGCATGTGAAGCTCTCTTTAGAGGATAGAATCCGATGATTAGTTACCTGTTCTTAGAGATAATGTTCAGCACTATAAAATTGATAAATTCTATTACTCAAGCCTTCGTTGTAATTGATTACGCGCCCTAGGGCTGATGGCCGTCAGCGTGTGGAGACGATAGCCAACGAAAAATCAGATTTGTCGCTCTTTTTACGGAGTTTCCCGCAATCGGCATCGAGCTCACTGTAAATTAAGATCTTTTTTCCGCTTGGCAGTTCAATAGTAGCCAACGGGTGCGGTTAGCGGACTGTGATCGTGGTTTGACTTGCTCTTCGCAAAAGCGGCGATAACTCAGCTCGGGAAACTTTAATGATTTTAACAGCTCGGCCCGAAACAATTGCCAAGGGAGAAGCACATGCTGTGAGGGGGCATACCCCTCCCATGTCAAGAGTTCATTGAGGATACTGTTATTTAGCAAGTCGTCAACAAACAATGGTTCAGGATCTTTTAGATGTTTACTGAGCAGTGTGGTTAACGTTTTTCATAATCTTATATTGGGTATTTGGATTAAGTTCTGCATGTCTTCCGGAGTCATAAGACCACGCATGACTTCGATATCAATAGTAATCTTAATTTCGTTGAGCTTGGTTATACTCTACATTTAAGTTGTAATTTTCAATTGCACTTTCAAGTACTTATTAGGCTACTATCAGTTTTTGTTTTTATTTAAGCTGTCTAAATCCAGAAGATGCTTTTAGCTGTTTATAAGCCTATCTGCGGATCTCTTTCTCTTGCATAGTTGTCTCCAGTATTGTGACATAAGTGAGTCTAATCATGCCAATACTATAGCACAATTTTTAATACATGTATCCGTTTTTATTGTGTTTTTTATCTTTGGGCGGAACAGGCTTTACATGAAATTTATTTGTCTAAAGTGATCCGAGCGATTAAAAATATCGACAACTATTCGGACATAAATCCGAACGATAGATCGTTTTTTATTGAAATACTACATCGATTCTGGTACAATTCGAACATTAAGCATCACTACTTACTCCAGTTGGCCACTCTGAAAAAACTGAAAGCTGAAAATAAATTATTTACAAGCAATTGAAAACGACACTATTAATTAAGCAGTATACTCTAAAATTAAACACAGAAGTGTGCATTTAAGAATAATATCTCAGGAATCTAACCCTTTCCTTTGTAGCACGGCACCACTCTTTCGTCAATCTTCGAAACCTGTCAATCGGTAAAAGAATGAGAACTCTTCTGGTCAGCCTAACTGAATGCAATGTCCACGTACTTAAACTTATGGCTTCGTTGCAGAGAAATAAGTACGAGCCATTAAAAATGGATATTTTATGGCTAGGCTTGGATTGCAATAAGTCGACAAGCGTTGATAAATCGTACTCTACGATACCTGATCTTATCGATGAATATAGCTTGGAGGCATTTGAAATCCAATCAGATATCTATGGTGACGTAGAACTGGTCCCTGATCAATTTGTACTGGGCCCAAAAGAAATTGCTTTAAAAATTGGAGATTTTTTTGCCAGATACGAACAAATTTTAGTCTGGTCAATAGCACCGACAAATGCCCCCATGATCTTATACCTATCAGCACTCTATGGGAGGGATTATGTAAAGATAATTTGCTCTGACGACGAAATCGAGCGTCGCTATATCTATTACTCCCACATGCAGTCAAACCAGCAGTTAGAATCATTTCTACGCGAAAAATTATTGTTCTCCACACTAGTCGAAGCAGCATTCGAAGCAGTCAATTGCTTCATTGTTCCGAATGAGCCGTGGGAAAAAATATTAAAAATAAACAGGAAAAACCCCATTACCATATTGCCATATGTAACTCCAATGAGCGTTGATTTACTGACAGAAAATATTGATGCGCTAAAAAAAAACAAAGGAATCTACAAACTTTTCGTATTCCCCAAGCCCTCTCTTGACTGGAACATTTCTCTTAAAACGATTTTGGATTGCGCTAATTATTGGGCTATTAACGACACTGTTCTTGAGATGATCACAATTCGTCAGGAAAAAGAATTTCAGAGAGAAGACGGAGAACCATGCAGCTTTATAATATCTGGGTCCAATGTAAAATTAACAATCTACCATTACCCTCTTAGCGAAAATTCATACTATAGAACTTTAGCATCATGTAATGGACTAGTTATCGTCCCACGTGGCGGCATAACAGCCATACGACACGCCATTCGGTATGGACTTGATATTTTTAATCCACCGATCGAGTGGAGCCCAAATACAATCATATTGCGGAATGAAATGGGGACGCATGTCATGGATTTAGCGCCGGTTAAGGTTTTACATGACGGCTTCGCCTCAGACCTACAAACACGAAATGCAAACAAATTAAGTCTGGCAAAAGTTGAAAACAGGGGAATTGACTGGTTTCGCCAAGCTTTCGACATCTAAGGTGATTCGCGGGAAAATATGTACCACAACAAGGTCGGAGGAAATGTTCCGTCATGGTTCGACAAGCTCACCACGAACGGAACAGAAGGCAGTTATAAACCTTAGCCCGTTCGCCCTGAGCTTGTCGAAGGGTGGACGAATTTCTGTCTGGTATGTTTTCATAGCGAATCACCTAAGAGTAAGTCAACATAAGTCTCACGGATTACATTTCAGCAAATAGATACTTAACAACAACGCGCAAAAAACGATCATGACATCAAGCTAAGCAGAAAAGTTCAACTAACTTGTACACTAGAAGACTAACCACCGGAATAAGCATTACGGCTTGAACCGGTACAGGAGCTTAATCAATCATTTCAAGAGTAAGCTCCTTTAATCGTCATTTAAGGGAAAAACATGTTAAATGGTAAATCTATTCTTATCACCGGCGGTACTGGTTCATTCGGAAAAATGTTTGTATCGTCAGTTCTCAGAGTTTTTCCGGGAATCAAACGTTTAGCGGTTTTTTCTCGAGATGAACTCAAACAGTTTGAAATGAGTCAGCATTTTCCAGAAACTACTTTTTCTCAACTACGTTATCTTATCGGCGATGTCCGAGACAAAGAACGAGTATACCGTGCACTGGAAGGTATAGATATAGTTATTCATGCCGCAGCGCTCAAACAGGTTCCAGCCTGCGAATATAACCCCTTTGAAGCAATCAAGACAAACATTATGGGAGCCCAGAACATTATTGAGGCAGCAATGGATCAAGGCGTGAATCGAGTGGTGGCTCTCAGCACTGATAAGGCAGCAGCACCTATCAACCTTTACGGTGCCACCAAGCTCTGTTCCGACAAACTTTTTGCTGCGGCTAACAACTTCAAAGGAAAGCGTGACATCAATTTTTCAGTCGTACGTTATGGCAATGTCATGGGAAGCAGGGGAAGCGTCATCCCATTCTTTCTAGGTTTGCGTAAGTCCGGCATACTGCCCATAACCGACCCGAGCATGACGCGGTTTAATATTAGTCTGCAGGAAGGAGTAGATATGGTATTATGGGCGCTGGAACATGCCAAGGGTGGCGAAATTTTTGTCCCCAAAATACCCAGTTATAGAATTACTGATGTGGCTCAAGCTATTGGCCCAGAGTGCAAATATCCCATAGTTGGAATCCGACCTGGTGAGAAAATTCACGAGGAGATGATAACTGCAAGTGACAGCATTAACACGGTAGATCTTGGCAAGTACTACGCCATCCTCCCATCGGCAGCTTCTCATTCGGTTACAGGTTATTGTGCGGCCAATGGCGGCCAACCTGTATCACCGGGTTTTTCTTACAATAGCGGCAGCAACAATGTTTTTCTTACTATTGAACAGTTACGCAAGTTGATTTCAGAACAGGTCACACAGATTCAGCAATAGTACAAAGCTAAAGCAGCAGACAATAATCTGGATTTTTAAATAGCTACTCTATTAGCGTCAAGCCCCAGTAAACGCATCCGAATGTGAGGAGTGAGGCGAAATAGGCAAATACTAAAAATACACTTTTCGTTTCGAAATATTAGCAAAGAGACAGTAGTTTTCGATAACACATCTTTAGACTACTCTCACGGGTATTGATTATCCAGACATGCATCAGCAACTGAACTTTACAGCGTTCTTTTGATATCAACGATTTAAACTACATACATGTGCTGGGTGATTGAATGGTTACAGCTATCTTGCAGTCTAACTATATTCCTTGGAAAGGATACTTTGACATAATTGGTAGCGTTGAATTGTTTATTTTTCACGATGATTTGCAATATACCAAAAATGACTGGCGGAACCGAAATAAAATAAAAACCCCAAGGGGTGCGGAATGGTTATCGGTGCCCTGTGGAACCAACGAAAATCGTTTGATATGCGAAGTGGAGTTGCGTGACCACTCCTGGCAAGCACAACACTGGTCGAAGATTACATCCAGTTATAGCAGGTCAAAATACTTCAAAAAATACAAAACATTTTTTGAAGATTTTTATCTAGGCCGTAATTGGGCTAATTTGTCTGAAATGAACCAAATAATGATATCCAGCATTTCGCAAGAATTGCTCGGGATAGAAACTCGATTTACAGATTCCCGTTGTTACGGAGCTACTGCAAAAAAATCAGCCAGAGTTTTAGAATTACTAGATAGAAGTGGAGCAACCAGTTATTTGTCTGGTCCTGCGGCCAAATCGTATTTAAATCAAGTTGATTTCGATGCAAAGGGGCTAGATTTACACTGGATGGAATATACTGGTTATCCAGAATACACCCAACTTTACCCTCCATTCATACACGAGGTCAGCATTCTCGACATGCTGTTCAATCTGGGAGACGAGACCGCATCTTATATGCTATTCAATAAAAAGGGTTCTTTACATGAGAGCCTGCCTTGTTCATAAGGCAACCATATAACATGGAGGCATGAACATGATTTCCATCAATTATCTATTTATCACCAAGTAACGCCATCAATTAAAACTCAAATATAAGCATAAAATGTATCAACACTGAATCACCAAACATTACATCAAAGAACTGGCAGCTAATCATGGGATTCTATCCTTTAATCCACCCAAACAGACATTATCCCGAATTCGTGACGAATGTGCGGTCAAACCCGTAGTTTCTGGCTTCGGGGGTCTTTTTTTGCTCCGGCCAGTATGGTCGTGAATATTGCGACCTCTTAATCTGCCTACAGCGTCTGTTCTCTGGCAACTGAACCGTTTGCTATTCATTCTCCCGCTTTTTGGTCAGCTTTTCCGTTGCCTACCCTTCAGGTAGTCTTCATTCCCTCGATTTTGAGTTTTAGCGGTGTTACGTAGATTCCCGCGTTAACGGTGGCCTGTGCGGTGACATGGCGACTGAATTTAGGTTTTAGACGTCAACCTGTCGCAATTAGACTGCCTGCAAAATAGATCAGCTCGCAGAAACAATTTTAAGACATCGGCGCTTGGACTCATGCCGGATGGTGCCATGATTGCCTACCAGAGTCACTTGGCCGATGAAGCGAAGAATGTTGCATATCAATTCGCCGCAAGTAACTACCAGCTTATTGCTGGAAAGCTTCCAGGAGGAGCCTCGTCGCTGTCTTGAGTGGGTAATGGCGACGGCCGTAGGTTTTGCATAGGGCGTGAGTCGAGCGCGCCAGAATGGAGCGCACGGCGAGACGAACGCCCTGTGTAAAACCTGTCTACGGCCACTCTGCTTTTATTTTGC
>CAIYUY010000296.1 GCA_903929485.1 uncultured Desulfuromonadales bacterium | reverse complement strand
GGCGGATCAAACAAAAACAAGCTTTTGGTTTAAACCAAAAAAAGATTGATCCGCCTTGATCCGTCCAGATCCGTGTCATCCGTGTGAAAATTCTTTTTTGAAACAAAGAACAGAGGAAGAGGAGTTAACCGACTACCCCTTAAGCTTTTTTTGGGGTATACCGAAAAAAAATCCAGGTTCGTTGTTTTTCTCTATTTTCCTTGCGTACTTTGCGTACTTTGCGGTTCAAGGTATCACGAAACTTTAAGCCGGACGGGGTATTGGAACTTGGCGCGTGAAACGTAGAACTTGAAACCTGCACCTTGAACCTGTATAAGATACCTACACGTCCAACGAGTTGAAAGGAGCAGGAGATGAACAAAATTCTTGATGTGCTGATCGTCGGGGGAGGACCTGCCGGGATCGCCGCCGCCTACCTCTGTCACAAAAGCGGACTGTCGTACCTGGTAATCGAGCAAGGAAAAACCATCTTCCAGGGGATCGCCAACACCTATCCCGAAGGGAAAAACGTCTACGCCTCCAAGCCCAAGGAGAACCCGGAACCATTCATGGTGGACGAACTCAAACCACCCGACAAGCCGGTCTCCGTGGAAAAATATATCCAGTACGTCCAACATTTCGTTCAGCACGAGAATCTGAAGATAAAAACCGAGGTCGATTTTGAGGATATCGTGGAGGCCCGAGACCACCTGATCGTTAAAACCAATGCCGGTGATTACAAGGCGCGCAAGGTCCTTCTCTCCTTCGGCAGCAGCATCCCCAAGGAGCTGTCGGTCTACGGTGACGCCAAGATGGTGGCCAAATCAGTGGATGACCCGAAAAAATACCTGGGGGTTCGGACCCTGGTCATCGGCGGGGGGAACACCGCCGCCGACGTCATCATCTCCATCCTCAAGGAAAAGCGGCAGGCCAACGACATCCAGCCGGTCTACTGGGCGCACATCTCGGAAAAGTTCGACGTAAACAAGGAGACCGCCCAGCGACTGGGAGAAGAGATTCTGCTGGGTGGCAATATCCGGCTCCTTCCCGGCGCGATACCACGCATCGGGGAGGTGGATGAATCCGGTGTGGACCGGCTCATCATCCGGATTAACGAGTACCGGCAGGATGACGGCATCGAGATCTATAACTCCATGAGCTTCCCCATGAAGAACGTCATCGCCTGCATCGGTTCCCAGGGACCGCTCCCCATCTTCGACAAGGTGGGGATACAGACCATCACCTGCGCCGAAGGGGTCTGCTCCATCGCCAAGGAAGGAGATCGCCTCATCCTCCTCACCGCCGACTTTGAATCAACCCGCCGGGGGGTCTACGTGGTCGGCGGCGCCATTTCCCCCTCATACATGCGAATCAGCAGCGGCTCCATCTCCGAGGAGAAGCACCCGAACCTCATCTACACCGCCATCAACGACGCCCACCATGCCGTGGAAGCCATCGTGAAGAAACTGGGGAAATAAAGTGAATGGTGAAAGAACCTTGTGAAAAGTGAATGGTGAATGGTGAAAAGATCAATGACTTTATTCACCTTTCACTCTTCACCATTCACGTCTTTTGCACTTTTCACCCTTCACCATTCACAATTTTTTTCACGCTTCTTCCAGCTCCGCCTTTAACCCTTCCAGCACCGCCTGCACCTCGGCCACCATCTCGGTTGCCTGGGGTGACGTCTCTTTTTTCAGATACTGCTTGAACCAGCTTGCCGCATCCTTGATCCGCTCCTGATCCAGACAGATGTTGCCAAGGGTCAGATAGGAAAGAGTGAAGGTGGGGTCAAGGCGCACCGCCTCCAGGCACTCGCGCTCCGCCTCGTCGAATTCCTCCAGGTCGTAGTGAAGATCCCCCAGGTTGAAGTGCGCCGCGGCGTCCTCCGGATCGATCTCGATCACCTTGCGATAGGCGGTAATCGCCTTATCCCGGTCCCCCAGACCATACCAGACATCGCCAAGAGAGTTATGGGCAAAGGCATTCTCCGGGTCGATCTCCAGCGCCGCGTTGAACGATCGGATGGCGTCATCGGTTTTTTCCATGGCGTTATACACGAGACCGATGTTGACCTGGGCGTCGGCGTCCAAAGGGGTTAACTCCAAGACTCGGCGGTAATTGGCCAGGGCTTCCTTGTGACGCCCGCTCTCGAAATAGAGATCTCCCAGTGAGGTCCACGCCTCGGCATCTTCCGGTTTCAGCTTCAGCCCCGCCTCCGTGACCTCCACCGCCTCTTCCAACAGATGCATCTCCGCCAACGCCTCGCCCAGATAGAAGTACCCTTCGGCATCCCGCGGATCTCTCACCAAGCACTCCCGAAACAGCTCCGCTGCCGCGGCATACTCCGCCCCATCCATCAGGGCGATTCCTCGCGGTAAAAGCTCTTGTATCTCCTCCGTCATAACTCACCCCCTTTTGTCGTGGCGAGCAGTATAGCAGAAAACCGGTGAATGGTGAAGAGTGAATGGTGAATCAAAGCCTTTGATCTTTTCACCATTCACCATTCATAGGTTTTATTCACCATTCACCTTTCACCTTTCACAAGATTCTAATAGCTTCCCTTTTCCGGCTCGTTATCATATAATCCGTCAATTATTCTCCTGGAAGGACGCCGTGAGCGAAGAAAGTCTGGAAAAACTGGGACTGCGGACCCTGGAAGACATCAATACCATCATCCTCCACTCCCATGACCTGCTGGAGACGCTGGATAATATCGTCTCCCTGGTGGCGAAACGGATGGGGACAGACGTCTGCTCCATCTACCTCCTGGAAGACGACGGGGAGACACTTACCCTCCGGGCCACCCGCGGCCTTGCCCGCAACGCCGTGGGTAAGGTCACCATGAAGAGCTCCGAGGGGCTCAGCGGCCTGGTGGTGGAACAGCGCGGCATGGTGGCCACCGACGACGCCCCCTCCCACCCCCGCTACAAGTACTTCAAGCAGTCCCGGGAGGAGCGGTTTCACTCCTTTTTGGGACTTCCCCTCATGCAGCGCAAGACCCCCATCGGGGTCATCGTCATCCAGACCCGGGAGGCGCGAACTTTCCGCCAGGCCGAGGTCAGCACCCTTACCACCATCGCCTATCAAATCAGCAGCATCATCATCAACGCCAAACTCCTGGACTCCATCCGGGAAAAAGAGGAGCAGCGCGCCTTCTTCGAGCACGAGTTGGAGCGGGTAAAAAACGGCGGCCCCGCAACCGGCCGGAGCCGGAAGAGACCGGGGGGAAAAAAGGAGACGCTAACGCTGCACGGTTCCCCTGTATCACAAGGGTTTTCCCAGGGGAAGATCTCCATCATCGCCCGCCGCAGCCGTCAGCACAGCATCAGCTTCGAGGAGATCAGGTCGGTCCCCGACGAGATGAAGCGGCTCCATATCGCCCTGGAAAAGGCGAAGATCGCCACGCTGTACATGGAAAAACGGATTTCCCAGACCCTCTCCCAGGACGACGCATCCATTTTTCATGCCCACCTCATGATGCTGGAGGATCGCGGCTTCATCTCCCGCATGCACGACCTCATCGAAAAGGAGTACGGGGCATGTCGGGCCGTCCGGGAGGCGGTGGATCACTACATCACGATTTTCTCCCACATGGAGGATCCCTACCTGCGGGAACGCTCCGCGGACATGGAGGACATCGGTCGCCGGATACTTGACTGTCTGGACGGCACGGAAAAGAATCGGGTCCGGCTCCGGGAGAAACGGATCATCGTCGCCGAGGACATCCTCCCCTCGGACATGGCGACACTGGATCCCAACAAGATTGCCGGAATCATCACCGAGCGGGGAGACGTCAACTCTCACGCAGCCATCATGGCCCGTTCCCTGGGAATCCCCGCCGTGCTGGGGGTGGAAGGGCTCATGAAGCAGATCGGGGCGCGAGATGAGGTGATCCTGGACGGCAACTCCGGTCAGGTCTTCATCAATCCCGACACCAAGATCCGGAGCGAATACAACCGGCTGCAACAAGATTACGGCGTCAGGCGACGGGAATTGGATGACCTGCGCGAGATCCCGGCCGCCACCCGAGACGAGGCGCCGATAACCCTGCGAGCGAATATAGGTCTGGTCAGTGACCTCCGGGTGGCGCTGAACAACGGCGCCCAAGGGGTCGGCCTCTACCGGACCGAATTCCCCTACATGTCCCGGACCTCCTTCCCCGACCGCCAGTTTCTCTTCCGGCTCTACCGGAAGGTTCTGGAGGGATTCGCCCCTCAACCGGTGACCATCAGAACCCTGGACATCGGCGGCGACAAGGGGCTCTCCTACTTCCCCTTCCCCCATGAAGACAACCCGTTCATGGGGTGGCGCTCCATCCGGGTCTCCCTGGAACGGCGTGACATCTTCCGCGAACAGTTGGCGGGGATACTCATGGCCTCCCACTACGGCAAGACCAGTCTCATGTTTCCCATGATCTCCGACATCGAGGAGATCAGGACCATCAGGGAGATACTCAGGGAGGTGGGAGAAGAGCTGGAACGAGAGGGATACCCCTACGACCGGAAGATTCGCCTGGGGATCATGGTGGAACTCCCCGCCGCAGTGCAGATTGCCGACATCCTGGTCCGGGAAGTCGACTTCTTCAGCATCGGCACCAACGATCTGATCCAATACACCCTGGCCGCGGATCGGAACAATCCCAAGGTGAGGAAGTATTTCGACCCCTACCACCCGGCGGTGCTCGCCTCCATCAGGCGGGTGGCCGAAGTGGCCAACCGGGCAGGGAAAGGGGTTTCCCTTTGTGGCGAAATGGCGGCGGATCCCCTGAACGCGATCCTCCTCCTGGGGATGGGGATAACCGAATTCAGCTTGGCGGCCCCCGCCATCCCGGTGGTGAAACAGGCGCTCCGGAGGATCACCCTGGCTCAGGCCCGCAAAATCGCCCTGGCGGCGCTGGCCCTGGAAAGCGCCTCGGCGGTCAGGAGCTACATGGACGGCGTGAGGCTGAAGCTGGAGCTGTAAAGACGTGAATGGTGAAACGTGAATGGTGAAAAAAGACTTTGATCTTTTCACCATTCACGTTTCACCATTCACAAGGTTCTATCACCATTCACAATAAGCTTAGAACCATCTTCTTCAACGTCCCCTCGCCGGCGCCGCCGATGATCTTGTAGCGGATCAGCCCCTTCCTGTCCAGGATGATGGTCCGGGGAAGATCGACGGCATCATAGGTCAAAGCACCATTACGGTTCGTATCCAGGAGGAGAGGGTATGAAGGATTGACCCCTTTCATGAACTCCCTGACTTCACCCACCTTCTGCCCCACATTAACAGCCACCACGGCAAGCCCGCGGCTCCGGTACGCGGCCTGGAGAGTATTCAGCGCCGACATCTCGTCACGGCAGCTGCTACTGCAACCGGATGACCAGAAGTGGATGATCGCCACCTTCCCCAGGAGGGAGGACGGGATACGGAGCGTGCCGCCGGCCAGGAGCGGCAAGGAAATTTCCGGGGGGGGCGCCCCTACCCGAAGCGGTGCGCCATGGGCAGAGGGAATGACTGCCGGCAACAGCCACAGAATCATGGCCGCACCGGAGCAGGCACGCATAAATTGAGAACATTTCATAGACTACCCCTTCGTGCTCTTGTTAAATAAAAGCCGGGACACCACTATCGCATGCCATTTTGAACGTCTTGTACTCAGCGAAGTTGAAGTAAGAGAAAAATATGTTTTACGGCTTACAACCAGATCCTTCGCTTCGCTCAGGATGACAAGCAAGGAAACACCGCCTTTCACCCTTCACCCTTCACCATTCACCCTTCACCCTTCACCCTTCACCCTTCACCATTTTTCTCACCTCCCGCCACCGCCAGATCTCGTAGATCACCGGATAGACGACCAGTTCCAGGATGAAGGAGGTCAGGATGCCGCCGATCATTGGTGCAGCGATATGCTTCATGACGTCGGCGCCGGCGCCGCTGGACCACATGATGGGAAGAAGCCCCAAAAACATGCAGGCCACGGTCATCAGCTTGGGCCTGATCCGTTTCACCGCGCCGTTCTGAATGGCCTGATGCAACTCCGCCGGACTTCGCAACCTCCCCGCCTGCTTCGCTTGGGCATAAGCCAGATCCAGGTAGAGGAGCATGAAGACCCCGGTTTCGGCATCCACCCCCAGAAGGGCGATGAGCCCCACCCAGACCCCGATACTCATGTTGTAACCCAACAGCCAGAGGAACCAGACCGCCCCCACCGCCGAAAAGGGAACCGCCAACATGATCAGCGCGGTTTTCGCCAGGGATTTCGTATTGAGGTAAAGAAGCCCCAGGATGATGAGAAGTGTCAGCGGAATAACCACCTCCAGGCGCTCATGAACCCGTCGCATGGCTTCAAACTGACCGCTCCAGGTAACGGCGTACCCCGGAGGGAGTTCCACCTTGCTCCGGAGAAGTTTGTCAGCCTTGGCCAAATACCCCGCGGGGTCGGGGTCGGTGATATCCACGTAGACATACCCGGTCATGATCCCGTCCTCATCCCGGATCATGGAGGGGCCGTCCACCACGGAAATCTCC
The DNA here is from genome assembly GCA_903929485.1 of uncultured Desulfuromonadales bacterium. GTDB lineage: Bacteria > Desulfobacterota > Desulfuromonadia > Geobacterales > CAIOGM01 > CAIOGM01. Next base: position 11,887 of record CAIYUY010000296.1, on the reverse strand, counting down.
GCCAATTCCCCCAGGGGGATCTGTCGCTTGCCGTCAAAGGCGGGGACCAGAACCCGCTTCAGAGCCCCCATGTCGCTCCGGAAGTCCCGCAGGTACCGGACATTAACGGCATACCGCTCCCGCCCCTCCACGGTGGTGGTGACGTTCTCCCCGCCGATGGCGCTCTGCACCGACTCCTGGGCCTGGCCGATGGAGAGACCATGGCGCGCCAGCTCTTCCCGATTCCAGGTGATATCCAGGAAATACCCTCCACCCGTCCTCTCGGCGAAAACCCCGCGAGTCCCCGGAACTTTTTTCAGGAGCGCCTCCACCTGGCCGCCGATCTGCTCGATCTGCACCAGGCCGGCGCCGGAGATCTTCAAGCCCACCGGTGTCCGGATACCGGTAGTCAGCATGTCGATCCGCCCCTTGATGGGCATGGTCCAGGCGTTGGAAACGCCGGGGATCTTCAGTTCCCTATCCAGCTGGGCCACCAGCTCTTCCCGGGAGAGATGATCGGGCCAGAGGGGACGCAACAGGGACGCCAGCCACTGGGGCGCCCAGGAGGAATACCAGGTTTCACTCTTGCGCCACCCTTCCTTGGGCTTGAGGGTGATCACGGTTTCCAGCATGGAAAGTGGGGCCGGATCGGTGGAACTCTCGGCCCGCCCCGCCTTGCCGTAGACCCGCTCCACCTCGGGAAACCGCTTGATAATCCGGTCGGTGGTCTGGAGCAGCTTTCGGGCTTCGGCCACCGAGATTCCCGGCATGGTGGAGGGCATATACATGAGCGACCCTTCGTCCAGGGGGGGCATGAATTCCGTGCCGAGCTTCAGGTAGAGCGGCAGCGTCGCCAGCACCATGAGCAGGGCGCCGCCCAGGACCAGCCACCGGCGGCGCAGAGCCCAGGTCACCACCGGCTCGTACCACCGAATAAGAAAACGGCTCACCGGGTGGCGCTGCTCGGGATAGATGGTCCCCACCGCCAAGGAGTTGACTACCCGGCAGAGCCAGGCAGGACGGAAATGGAACCGGTTGACCCGGGTGAGTAGTATCCGGAGCGCCGGGTCCAGGGTGATGGCCAGGAGCGCGGCGACGATCATGGCAAGGTTCTTGGTATAAGCCAGCGGTTTGAAGAGCCTCCCCTCCTGAGCCTCCAGGGCCAGGACCGGGAGAAAAGCCACCGCGATGACCAGGAGAGCGAAGAAACTCGGCCCCCCCACCTCCTTCACCGCCTTGATGATGACATCCTTGTAGCTCCCCTTGCGTCCCCCTTCCTCCCAGAGCTCCAGCTTCTTATGGCTCTGCTCCACCACCACGATGGAAGCGTCCACCATGGCGCCGATGGCGATGGCTATCCCCCCCAGGGACATGATGTTGGCCGAGACCCCCATGAACCGGAAGGGAATGAAGGAGATCAGCACCGCCAGGGGGATGGTGATGATGGGAATAATGGCGCTGGGTATGTGCCAGAGGAAGAAGAGGATCACCAGGGAGACCGTGAGCATCACCTCCGCCAAGGTCCCTTTCAGGTTGTCCATGGCCCGGATGATCAGATCCGAGCGGTCGTAGACCGGAACGATCTTCAGCCCGGCGGGGAGTCCCGGCTCGATCTCTTTTATCTTGGCCTTGACCCGGCTGATGACCTCCAGGGCGTTTTGCCCCTGCCGCATGACCACGATTCCCGACACCGCTTCTCCGGTCCCGTCCAGATCCCCCACCCCCCGGCGGATATCCGGCCCCAGGGAGACCTGCCCCAGTTCACTGATCCGGATGGGAGTGCCGTCCTCGCTGGCGGTCACCGCGATATTTTCGAAGTCGGCGATGGATTTGGCGTACCCCCGTCCCCGTACCATATACTCGGTCCCGCCGAACTCCATGAGCCGTCCGCCGGTGTCACTGTTGTTGTTCCTCACCGCATCCAGGACCTTGGTCAGGGGGATACCGTAGAACTGAAGCTTGGCGGGGTCCAGGTTCACCTGATACTGCTGACGAAAACCGCCGATGGGGGCCACCTCGGCCACCCCCGGAACCGACTTCAGGTAGTAACGGAGATACCAATCCTGATAGGAGCGGATCTCCGCCAAGCTCCGGCTCCCGCTGCTATCCACCAGGGCGTACTGATATACCCACCCCAGGCCGGTGGCGTCGGGGCCCATCTCGCTCTGCACCCCCTGGGGAAGCCGCTGCTGGACGGAGGAGAGGTACTCCAGGGTTCGCGACCGAGCCCAGTAGATATCCGTCCCCTCCTCGAAGATCACGTAAACGTAGGAGTAGCCGAAGTCGGAAAATCCCCGCACGCTCTTGACCTTGGGCGCGCCCAGCATGGCCGTGACGATGGGGTAGGTTACCTGATCCTCCACGATGTCCGGGCTCCGGTCCCACCGGGAGTAGATGATGACCTGGGTTTCGGAAAGGTCGGGGATGGCGTCCAGGGGGAGATGGCGCATGGACCACCACCCCACAACGGCGAGGATCGCCGTGAAAAGAATGACGACCAGCCGATTGGCCGCGGAGAATTCGATAATCCTAGTTATCATGCGAAGGGGGAACCTTGGTGGGAGTGGGTGACAAAACCTCTTTCATGGGCGTCGTCGCGGGTGCGACCTTTGCCGACGGCACCTTGAGGGAGGTAAAGGAAGGAACCTCCTTGTAGGGAGCGGCGGGGGGGGCGGAGGGAGCTGCCTCGGCCATGGGGGCGGCGCCGTCCATGGGCGCCTGATCATCCAAGAGAAGCGGAAAATTCCGCTGTTCGCCTCTCCCTTCGTTCCCCATGGTCACGGACTTCATCCCCCCCTTGCGGGAAGGAGCCGCCGTCATGGAGCCCATGCCGTCCCCTCCCGCCGGAGAGTGCGCCCTGGGTGATGACGCCGCCGACCCCATGGGCATCGGCTCGGTGGCCGCGTGGGGACCGGTATACCGTTTCGGCGCCTTGTCAAACTTGGCCATGTCTTCGGGGCCGCAGAAATAGTATGTTTTTCCGGCGAACTGACGAGCGAGGCCGGCGGCCTTGGCCCACTCCTCCATCAGGGCCATGCCGCAAACCGGATCTTTCCCGGGAGTTCCGGAGATCCCCGCCGAGGAATTTTTCAGGCGCGACTCGGAATCCAGGAGAAAATTTCCGGAAACCACGATCTTTTCACCGGGAAGCAGCCCCTTGACGATCTCCACCCGATCATCGAAATGACGACCGGCCTCCACCGCTCGGGGCTCGAAGATCCCGTTGCCGCGGTCCATGAAGACCGTCTGTTTCAGCCCCGTATCCAGGAGAGCCTCCCGGGGTATGGTGACCATAGCAGGCAGGTTTACCGGAAGCTCCAGATCCACGAACATCTCGGGACGGAGAACCATGCCGCTGTTTTCGGTTTCCAGGCGAACCTTGAGGGTCCGGGTGACGGGATCATACAGGGGGAGGACATTGGCGACGCGCGCGGCGAAGCTGAGATTACGATGGGGGAGCCGCGCCGTGCAGCGAACCCCCGGGGTGAAATAGGAAGCCTCATTCTCGAAGATGTCGGCCAGGATCCAGACCCTGGAGAGGTCGGCGATCCGGTAGAACTCCACCCCCCGTTCGAACCGCTCTCCCAGGGAGATGTTCCGGACAAGCAGATACCCCGCCTCGGTGGCGCGAATATCGATGGCCTCCTTGTTGAAGCGGGTTCTCATGACCTCTTCCAGCTGGGTCTCGCTCATGCCGATATTGATGAGGGAGTTCCAGTTCGCCCTGATGTTCAGATCCTGGCGTAACAGCTTGATATTTTCAGGAGTCATCCTGTTCTGGCGGTCGATGGAATTCAGGGAGAATATATAGGAATTGATCACGGCGTAAAGATCAGGCGAATAGATGCTGGCGAGGTACTGGTCCCGCTTGACAAAGCTGCCGGTGGTAACCGGTGAGACCTCCTTGACAAATCCCGCCAGAGAGGAGTTTATCCGGTAGATCCTCCCCTCGTCGGGAACCACCCGACCCAGAACCCTGACCTGATGGGTCACCGGTGACTTCTCCACCACCAGACTCTTGACGCCGATGAGCTGCTGTTGCTCCGGAGAGATCCGGATGGCGCCGGAGGGAAGCCCGGCGTCTCCTCCGGCGGCGGCGCCGCCGTCGGCATAGACCGGAGTCAACTGCATCCCGCAGTCCGGGGCGATGCCGGGCTTGTCGGACCTGTAGGCCGGATGCATGGGGTCCACATAGTAAAGAATCCGCCGCCCGCCGCTGTTCCCGTCCGTAACCGCGGCGGGGCGGTGGGCAAGGTAACCGGCGACAAAGGCGAGAACGGCGAATAATCCGACGATACCGATAACTGTTTTTCTGTTCATCTCCGCCTGCCCCTACGTTCGCCGAAAGTTCGTAATTGTATGTATTTACCAGTTTTTTTTAAAAAAAACAAGCCCCGAGACGGTTCCCGGGGCTTGGCATGTCCGGCGCCGAGGCGCCGGACGAAATACAGAGTAAATACCGGTTACGGACGAACGATCTTGATCAGAATCGGACGCATCATGTCATGCTCCTCGTGCTCCAGGATATGACAATGCCATACGGTCTCGTGGACGTTCTGCCCCGGGAAGCGGGGGCTTGCGGGCGGATCGAAGGGGGTCGCAACAGCGGGCCCGATGATCTTCGGGATATCCCACTGGACGATCATGTAGACGATCTCACCCGGCCAGCAGAGGACGGTTTCCTTGAAGCCGAACTCCTCGGGAAGCGGGCCGCGCATGGCGCCCGTGGGGAGCATGGCCGCCCCAACGCCGGCGTACGCCTGCCGGCCAAGAACCTGCCAGTTGCTCATATGCCAGTGCATGGGATGCACGTCGGCGGTGGTGTTGTAAACCGCCAGGACGTCGATGCCGGCGGTCCGGACACCGCCAACGGGGAGAGGCCCGTGACTGTTTTCGGCGTAGTCGACAGTTTCCGGCGCGGCGATGTAGGGGAGGCCGTCGGGGTTAAGGGCCAGCGCCCCAACCGACGAGAGCTTCTGCTCCAGCCGGCCATAGGCGTCGAAAGCCTCATTAAGCGCAAGAAGCTTGAAGGCGTTGCCGGGCGCCGCCAGATTGATTCCGTTGATGGAGGTCCAGAGCGCCGGGGGGGTGTTGGTGACGGCCCCATTGATGGTGTAGCTTCCGTTGGGATCCTGGATGACCAGCTGCGGCTCGGCGTTCCAGTCCTTGACGGGGTTGGCCAGCGCCTTGATGTTGTACCCGGGGATCAGTTGCAGGGGGGGAAGAGGATTCAGACCGGCGGTGCCGGTGGCGATAGTGAATTTCATGATGCAGCGGGTGTTGCGTGACAGGTTGGCGGTGAGGGGGAGGTTCTTGGTGTTCACCGTATTCCCGTTGGCCATGCCGGGGAAGTAGTCGTTGCGCGGATCGCCGCCGGGGAAAGGGGCCGGGCAGTCGTTGTAGAGAATGACCTCGGTCCCCACGGGGTAGTGACTGAAGTCCACCAGGACGTCGGGGCGGAAGGCGCTCCCCAGCAGGAGGGCATGCTGGGTGGGAAGCTTGTAGGGGGAATTGGCCCCCAGCAGCGGAGTAGTGGACGACACCCCGGTGACGGTCTCCAGGAACCCGCACTCGTTGGCCAGGACCGCCCAGGAAGAAGCGCCGGTGGCTGCATTGAGGAAAGGGACGTTGTTGGGGACGAAGTTGCCGCTGAGATCCTGAACCAGGGTGATCCCGGTGGGGGAGGCGTCGGCGACGTAGAGCTGCAGATTGAGAAACCGGGCGTTACAGGCGTTAAGGAGCCGGAAACGGTACCGACGGGGCTCCACGGTCAGTACCGGAGAGGCCGTGCCGTTCACCAGCATGGTGTCGCCGAACATCTCGGCGATGCAGGAGTTGCTGGGGAGCTTGGAGGCAGTTGCCACGCGGCGCCAGCGGGTTCCTTCGTAGGTATGGGGGTACCAGAGCGAGCCGGCCGTTTTGGGTCCGGTCCAGGTGGCGTCCATCAGTTTGACGTTGGTCCCCACGAAGATCTTGTCCTGGAATACCAGCGGGTATTCCTGAACCGGCCAGTAGCCGGCATTGGGACTGGGGACGGGGTTGTTCTGGGCGATGCCGTCCAGGAGGCTGTTCTCCAGGAGCGGCGGGAGCCCCAGGGCGATGAGACCCCGCTCGAAGTTGTCCCGGATGATGAGACCGGAGGCGACCCCGGCGTAGGCGTTGGTCCGGGTGATCCCGAAGGCATGGTCGTGGTACCAGCCGAACCGGGCGTTCTGATGCTCGATATTATAGTAGAATTCGCCCTGGGTGTACTTCTTGACCGGGTCGGCGTTGGCCGCCGGGTTCAGGACCACGTTGTTCAGGAAGCTCTGGCCGGTCCGCCGATTCACGGCGGAGCGCTGGATGGAGCTGAACCAGTCGAAGGGGCCGCCGTCGCTGATCCAGGGCATGATGCCGCCATGGAAATGGACCGTGGTCCGATCCGGCCCCAGGTTGGCGCCGGGAATGGTCATGTCGTTGGGGATGATCTCGGTGAGGGGGAGGTTGTTCCTCATGGTGAGCTGGAGCGGCTGCCCGGCCGGCCCACCTTCCGCGATGATGATCCCTCCCAGATGCCGCTGGGGCTGCGTCCCCACAGCGGTAAAAAAGGGATTGCCCGCCTGGATATACCCAAGGGCGGTGAGCCCCTCCAGGAGGGTCAGGTCAGGCTTGTACCCCCAAAGGGTCGTGGCGCCCAGGGTCGGGACCACGCCGGGGTCACTGTACTGCTGCAGTGTCTCGGAGTAATGACGGACGCCGGTCACCGGGGCGCCGGTCTGACCTCCCACGTAACCGGTCTGGGGGAAGCCCCAGGGGAAGGTCACGGCGGTAGCGCCCATGCCCGGGATGACCGCGGATGCGACTTCATTGGATGCAAACTCGGTGGCGAAAGGGTTAGACAGGGCCACAGGAATCTCGCCCAGGCGAAGGGTGGTGCCGTAGAGGGGGATGGTGTTGGGGGACTGCATGAAGGCTTCCGCGCTCCCCGCGCCCAGCCATTTCATCGGCATGGGGAGCATTGAGGCGCCGGCCGCGAGACCCGATATCTGCAAAAACTTTCTTCTACTGATTTTAGTCATGGATGCCACCGTCCTTTCAAGTTGCGGTTAGTGTCAAAATATTTTTGATTTCGTGAATGCCATTAATCGTTAAGGCGGCTGTTTCTACGGTTTTTCAGGTAATTAGCCCTTCTTGACGGCGCGACGACGCATGAGGAAGAGCCCCAGGAGACCGCTGCCGGCCAGGACGAAGGTGCTCGGCTCGGGTACGGGATCGGCGGCGTCTATGCCGGCGGTTGACTCCCAGGAGTAGATGCCGGCGCCGGGAAGAGCAACCACGGCAACCAAGTTACTGAATAAACCGTTATTGCCGTTCTCCCCGGGCAGGTACGCGCCGCCGGCGGTGAACAGCCCGGTGTTAACCAGAGCTCCACCGTTCAGGCTGTAATCCGCGGCAATGGCGGTACCCGTCGAGTCGAGAATCGTAAAGGTGTTGGACCAGAGCCCCTTGAAGGAGCTGGCGTCACCCTGCCAGAAGTGACGGAAATCGCCTTGGAGGATGAGGGTTCCCGCCGCGGTGGCGGTGAAATTCTGATGGAAGGTGGCGGCGCTGAGCAGACGGGCGTGATCGGGGAGAAGGGGATTGGCGTTGCCCCAGGGAACGATGGTGACATTTCCGGCCGCCAGAGCGTAGACATCGGGGCTCGCCGCCGCCGGCGACATGGCCACCGAACTTTCCGCCACGATGGAGTTCCCCTGGATCAACGTGGTGGCCGTGGTTACCGTCCCCAACCCTGACATGGCGCCGGGTCCGGCCTGCACCGGTTGGACCACGGTTACTCCGTTGACGGTGGTGGTGTCATTGACGGCGCTGGTCGTGGTGCCCAAAGTCAGACCGAAAGCGCTGGCATCGGTCATCAGGAAATTTTCCGAGTAGTTTTCCACGTTAACGCCAACGCCCCACGAGAGCGAAGCATACGCCATTACCGCCACGGCGCACAAACTGCTGAGAATCTTTTTCTTCATCTTTTGGTTCCTCCTTGATTTCGTGATCCCATCGGGATTGGTTACGCCTGAACAGGTCATTCAGGCGGCGGCGACAATTAGCGGCGTTAGTAAAGCTCTCCTTTCTCATGTATGGCTGAATTTTAAGCAGTCGCGACGTTAATGCACAACGCATGCCAACTAAAAAGCACCATATCCCCCTGAAAAGCCGAAAGTAGCCATTGAATTCCACACCAATGTGTAAGATATTCCGACACTCCCCCCCCCCTACTGTCAGGTTTCTTTACAGTTTCAGCGGAGCAATCGGTCAACCGAGCCGGCGCCGAAACGCCCCTTCGCGCCCCGCCCCCCTTGGTGAGCCCGACCTTGGATGAAGATGAGAGCAATTGCGCAATTTGAATGATTTTTATGACGTATCATGGTATATATTCGCTAAAATTCCAAAAGGTAACGCGCCATGAACCAGTATGACCCTCAGGCCATGAACGAGATTGTAACCGGTTTCGTCAGATTCATCGATCGACGCCACCGTAACAATGAAATCTACGACAGCAAGAACCTCCCCTGGCCCAAGGCGACCATCATCGATCTTTGCCTGCGGCGCCTGAAGAGTGAAAAAAATCAGCACATACGGAGAACCATCACCGACAGCCTCCTTTGCGCCCCCTTCTATCAGGAGGGGGTCGGCATGGAAGCGATGCAGGAGTGCCGATTTGATCTCTTCACCATGGATATCGCCTCTCTGGACGAGGACAAGTTGAGACGGATGAAGCTGACCATCGCCGAACATCTGCCGCAGCTGGAGAGTGAGAAGTTTATGGCAACCCTCCGTCTGGTCCAGGAGGAATTCAACCTGCTGAACAAAACCTGTGAACTCCTGGAGCAGGAGCATGAACTCTCCCCTCCCCCGCCGGATGCAGCTCCCACGGTTTGATTATCTTCGGCTTTTCAGTTAAGATGACAGCTGTATATTCCCGTAAGGAGCGTTGCACGATGATTGTTCGATTTTTTCTCGGCGCGGTGTTGCTGTTGCCGGCGACATTTTGCCTTAACTTTGGAATCCCTGCTTCCGCGGCTTCCACCACTCCCCCGCAACTGCAGTCCGGCGACTTCTCCGCTCCGGAAACTCCCCCCCCGGCCGATGACGGCTTCCTAAAAACGGTGAGATTCTTCCAGGGGTTTATCAAACAGGGGGCCGAACTGGAGGCGGTGCTGCAAAGGGTTCGTGTCGCCACGGCTACAGACGACCAAGGGAGCCGGGGGGCGAACTTTCTCCGCAAACTGAGCGACCTGTATCCCGGGGCCACGTTCAACGGCAGGGAGGGGACCATCCCCCTGCGCAAGGATCTCGTCGGCCACTTCACCGAAGCCATGAAGGTCGACCGGATCACCGAGACCGGTGGGATTACCGTGGCGTATATCCTCTCCCAGGGACTCGTTCATCTGACGGACGGCACCAATGCCGCGACCATTCTCATCGATCAGACCACTCCGGGGAAATCTTCGTTCATCGACGTGAACATCGCCGCCATCAAGGGCGAGGCGGAGAAAATCGTCACGGATCCGGAGCGAAAGCGAATCGCCGCGGAACCGGCCGAATCAGCGGTTCTCACCGACGCTTATCAGCTCATGAGCATGCTCGACAAAACCCGGATGGATCTGTTCGCAGGCACGATGATGCGTGACCCCCGATTTCAGGCGAAAGCCATGGGAATCGCTGCGCAAGGGTATAAGGAGCGCCATCCGCAGGATTACCAGGCGGCTGATCCGACCCGGAAAGCCAGGGAAAAGATCGACATGAAACCGGACAAACCCGCCGATCAGCGCTTTTATCAGGGCTTTCTCCGGCTATTCGCCTTTCTCCTCTCGGCGGTCGCCGTCCTCTGGGGCATTTTCACCGGCATCCGTTCCATGAAAACCCAGGCCATGGACAATTCCCGCCAGATGCGCAAGGGGAGAAGCCAAGCCCTCTCCCCCATGGTGATGCGCTCCCTGAAAAAAGCGGGGAACTCCCTCTGGGGAAGGAACCTTCCCTGGGCCAAGAACTATTACTGTTACGAAAGGAATGGACGGTGGCTTCTTTGTGACGGCAAGGAAGAGAAAGCCAACAAGATCTCCCAGGCGCGCACCAGAATTGAGGTCTACCTCCGGAGCAGTTACTTCAAGTTAAAAATAACCAGGCTCAACAACGCCAAGGCCGCTATCTGTCTGGTATCCCATGATTTGTCAAAACGGGAGTTGGATTTGGGATTACAAGAGCTCATCCTTGAGATGACCAACCCCACAAAAAGAGAGAATGGAGCGGATGATGAATCGGCGGTGTCGGCTCTTTCCCCGGTGGACCCCCTCCCCCTGCAAACTGAGCCGATAGCAGCCATATCCGCTCCGATTCCTGAGCCTGTTGCTCCGGAGACACGGCAACCCGGCGGTAATGATCCGCCGCGGCCCTTCACCTCCCCGGTTCATCTCGCCCACGGGGAGACGGCGGCGGTCATCCGGCCGGCAGCCAAGCGGCAGCCAAGAAAAAAAGCCCAACCAACGGCGGAGCTCATCACGGCGCCTCCCCTGAACGATCCTTCGGAACCGGCAAACGCGCCGGCGAAACCGACACCCCGGCGCGGGAGGCAACCCGGCGGGAATCCTCCCGAGCCACGCTCCGATCTTCCGGAGACAATGGTCTCCCCGGTACGCCAACCGGCGACAAAACAGGTAGCGGCTCCGGACGGGGATGACCTTGGCGCCGCGGCGGCTGACCGGCCCAAACGGGCGCGCGCCCCCAAAAAGAAAGTATAACCGTTTCTTTCCTCCCCCCTGGTTTCAGGGGGGAGGACGGCGCCAAACCATCCCCTAGGCAAAATCCTTTTCACTTTCTCGGATCAGATCGTTAATATCCTCTTTCGCCATATCCGGCAAGATAAACACTCCCCGGCTGTCCTTCTCCACCCTGGTTATCCCGGGATAACGCTTCTCCAGCACCCTTATTTCCAATTCCTGCTGCCTGACCATGGCCAGCAGGCGCCCATTCTCCTCGTCCAGGTCATATTTTTCCACCGCTGAACGGACGGCAAGCTTCAGCTGATCATCGTCCCACGGTTTCAGAAAGAAACGATAAATCTCCCCTTCATTCACCGCTTTCATGGCGACCTCGGTACTGGCGTATCCGGTCATCATTATCCGGAGCGTGCGGGGGTAGAGATGACGGATCCGGGCGAGAAATTCCGACCCTTGCATCCCCGCCATCCGCTCATCCGAGATAATGACTTTGAACTCCTGCTCCTTCATTATATCCAGTGCTTCGTCAGCGCTGGAAGAGGTGATGATGACCAGCGGTTCATGATGCAGCGCCCTCCGCAAGGACGAGAGCACGTGGTATTCATCATCCACCAACAGTATTCTGTTTACCATGATTCTCCCCTCTCGACCGGTGCTCCGTATCTCCCACGCCGCATCAGGTTGCCGTTTTGCCCCATGATCCGGGATAAGATCACAAGAGCCGGATCTTATACCGGAACGGCCAAGTATCCTACCATTTTCCATCCCGCGGAGAAAGCCGGAAGATGAGCGGTTTTAAAAAATCATGACCGCCATGGGGTCCAAAACGAGGAAAACCACCCACGGGAACTGAAGCGGCTTCAACCTTGTCGGCTCACGACTGTCGGTTTTTTTTACACCATCTTGTCGAAAAACTTTACAACTATTCGGTTTTCCATAAAAAGCAGGTCCAACCGCCTTGAATAACCAACAAAAGAGACAAGCAATTCGCGGCATGCTCATTGCATGCATGATAGGTGATTCGCGGGAAAATATGTACCACAACAAGGTCGGCGGAAATGTTCCGTCATGGTTCGACAAGCTCACCACGAACGGAACAGAGGGCAGTTATAAACCTTAATCCGTTCCCCCTGAGCTTGTCGAAGGGTGGGACG
>CAIYUY010000295.1 GCA_903929485.1 uncultured Desulfuromonadales bacterium | reverse complement strand
TCAAGATCGTCTGGATTAACATTTTGTCCTCCATGTTCAGCGTCGGAATTGAAGGGTACAATTCATTATAACTGACTTGGAGGCTGAATGGTTTTTATTAATTTACAGGGTGCTCAGATTCGTTTTTCGAGAACCCCTCCCACAGGTTCTGCGGATGAACCCCTTTTTTTGCCCCTTTTGCTCCCTTGACGACTCCAGAATTATTCTGGCAAATTCCCCCGCCCTTGCCATTTTCGATGGCTTCCCAGTTTCCCCCCACGACACACCCTGACTATCCCGAAACGACATAGATCCTCCCTCCTCGATTCAATCGGGAAAGAACTGATGGCGCGATTTGACCTGCTGACCGAATCCCTCCCAAACTATCATTGCTCAAGAAAACAGTTTACAGTTGCCCGACGTTTACACTAGTGGTAGTAACAATGGACAGGGCGCCGGCAAGACGACCATCTGCCTGCATGCTCCCTCACTACGTCGGGGATCAACCCGTATGTATTGGTACGGGTGTCACGGGCGGGGTAGGGGATGATTGCCGGCTGAATCTGTGTAATATCCTGGTAGGGGAGAAACGTATGGGAGCAGCTAAACGCCGGGCGGTGGCTCGCGCTCGTCTTGATGTGGAAGTGGATATCCCCCGACTGGCCGCCGCAATGCGCAAGTACGCTATGGCCGCCAGTGACCGCCTTTGCTCCGACAGTTATATTCACGCGGCAATCGTCCGTGAGGTCCTGGCCCAGATAGGGTTCGACTCTCACGTTGTCGTCGGACACGCCGCCTGGCGGGTCGGTCCGGGGGACAGCGATGTCATCCTCCATTCGCCGACTCCGGGAATGGTCGTTCAGTCGAACGCGCTCCCCCATCACGTCTGGCTGGAGATGGACGGGGCACTGCTGGATGTGACCACCTATCAACTCCGGTTGAAGGCGGAGCAGCTAGACCTCCAGGATGGCGGAAAGACCACCGTCCAGTGGTGCCCGGATTTTCTGTTTGTGCCGAAGAGTTCGATTTCCCCCCTGAAAGATGTGATTCAGAAGGATGCGGGGATGTATCACTATGAGCGCAATCAGAGGATGGAAGCTTCGGTGAATCAAGGTGTTCATGAACTGGACCAGGATGACGTGGAAAAAGTCTGGCTCCTGTACCACAATCCGGAGTGCACCGTTCAGGGACCGAACGATTTCTTCAGGAAAAATCGGGCATGATACCGAGTGTGCGTCTGCGCCATGAGTTCCCGATCCGGACATTCCGGCAGCATTTTTATCATGTAGATGCAGATTGAATCGAGTTGATAACAATAAGAGAGGATAATTCTTTTTGGCGCTGAAAATTGAACAAAAGGACAATAAGTTGTACATCGAGATCGACTTGGAAAAGCCGACCCGTTCCACCTCGGGGAAGACCCTGGTTGTGGCGAGCACGAGAGGGAACGTGGTTACCGATATTATGGTCGACGGGAAACCGGTGACCATCGGCATCAATGCCTACATCAAGGCTTAAACCGAATTTGAGTAAGCATGGACGTGAGGGAGTTATATGATACCGAAGGCAACAGGATCGGCTTGCATTCCCTGAAGTAGAGGATTTTGACGTGAAGAATTTGACGATCACCGAAGAAGAGCTTTATGGAGCGTTGCTGGAGTTGCGGGATGCTTCACAGGCGATGGTTGCCGCCCAGCATGATAATGCCCAGGATATCTGGGTGATCAGCGACCGGTATGACGACGCCGTCGAGCGAGCCCGCATGGTGTTGGACCGGGTGTCACGAGCGGGGTAGGGTGGGGGAGCTGGCTGCCACATCTGTAGGCACAAAGCTATTCTTCCTTATGAAACAGTCAGCTGTACACGATAGTTCACAGGCAACACGGGATTTTTCCAGAGACGCTGTTGAAAACACCTGCGGCAATGAACTCTGGTGATAGTTGTTAATGGTCTGGCAAATCAGTACACTATGAATCGCATCATGGTATGGCAAGCTTGAACGTATATGTTTGGCGCAAAAAGATAGTGGCACAGTGGGGTGAAGAAACATGATGAAGGCTGAGTTGCTTGAAATCATTGCTAATGGCGAAAATTCAGGTGTTGAGTTTAAACTGGATGATATCCGCCCTGAGCAGTTGGCTAAAGAGGTCGTAGCTTTGGCAAACCTGAAGGGAGGACATATTTTACTGGGAGTCGCCGACGATAAAACGATCGTGGGGATTTCCCGGTCGAATCTCTGCGAATGGGTGGCTGATACAGTCTTTGCCCGATACGTACACCCGCTCATTTTGCCATACTACGAAGAAGTGGTCATGGATGATGGCAAACGAGTCGCTATCATTACGTTGGGCCAGGAATGCGCTAAATCATATGTGGTTAGAGCCAATGATCGCGAAATTCCCTATGTCAGGATCGGCTCGGTCTCTCGTCCCGCTACCCGTGAACAACTGTTGATGCTGGGATCGGCCAGCGGAGTCGTACATGCGGAAATTATGCCGGTTCATCGCACCAGCTTTGAATCACTTGATCTGGCTCGTCTGGAAAACTATTTGCGGGATATCCTGAAAGACCCGGAAGTGCCGGAAGCACGTGAGGCTTGGATTACCCGGTTGAAAGCTCTGGGTTTTCTAACTGACGGAGTAACCGGTGAAGCGGTCTGTACTATCGCCGGGCTGGTTCTGTTTGGTATCAAGCCCCGGCAATACCTCAAACAATCCGGGATTCGCCTGATGTTCTTTGATTCCCTGGATAAAATATATCAGGCACAGATGGATAAAGTGCTGGATGCTCCGCTCGTGGGCCGTTTTCAAACAGGAACTACTGGCAAAAATTTGATTGATGCAGGGTTGATCGAAAAAACCCTGGAGATGATGGAACCGTTTATTACGTTGGAGCCCAATGAGATCGACCAAAACTTTCGTCGAGAAAAAAAATGGCTCTATCCGTTTGAAGCCATACGTGAGTTACTGGTCAATGCTCTCGTTCATCGGGACTGGACCCGTTTTACTGATGTGGAAATTGTAGGCTATCTCGACCGATTAGAAATGACCAGTCCCGGTGCCCTGACCAATTCCATGACCATTGAAAAAATGCTGGCCGGTCAACGATCAGCCCGAAACAGTATTCTTGTCGAAGTCCTTCGCGATTATGGCTATGTGGATGCCAGAGGTATGGGAGTACGAACCAAGGTTATTCCAGCTCTTAGGGCAAAAGATGTGCACTACGCATTTGAAGCAAATGAGGACTATGTAAAAATAAGCGTCAGTAAAACGTCTGGAAACGACACATTTCCCCATACGACTGAACCTGACCTTGTCGGTAAAGCAGCTGTAAATAGCAATAAAATCGTCGGGAAATCGTCGGGAAAGCGTCGGTAAAGAGTCGGGAAAGCGTCGGTAAAGCGTCGGTAAAGATTGTCGATATATGTCGCCAAAAAAATACCATCACTATTCCGGAACTGGCTGCGTTGCTTGGTATCACTGAACGCTCCGTGGAGCGCAATATTCATAAACTACAGCAAAATGGCTTGCTCCGGCGAATTGGCGGGAGAAAAGAAGGCAGTTGGGAAGTGCTTGCAGACAGGTAGGCTCGGGTATTACCCTGCATGCCTGAAACACGCAATCCGTTTCTGCAGGACATAATCAGCTCTTTTCTCTACGGGCATGGCCTCCAGACGCGAACGTTCGATGCCCAACTGGAGCGCCGACATCCCTGCCACACGCACGGCTTCTTCCCAACGTGGCATATTTCCGCCATCCGGCTTATCACCGGCCACAACCAAGGGGAGAATGTCGATGATTCCGGCCCGACGAGCCTGATCAGCCATCCTGATCTTCGTGGCATCCCGGAGTTCCTGCCAGCCACCGCCGTTACCGTGCAAGCGACAGATCCAGCAGAGTGCATTGCGGTACGCCACTGACAGGGAGAGCCGGTTGCAAAACTCCCTGGCCAGGTCGAATCCGGCGTCTTCATATCCATGGTGACGGGGATAGAGGTCCGGCGCCGTGGCGAGCTTTCCCAGATCGTGAAAGAACGAGCAGAACCGGGTCAATGGATCGGCGGTTGCCGCCGCCACCCGCTCAAGAACCTGACATGCATGGGTAAAAAGATCTCCTTCCGGATGCTTGTCAATGGGGCCGGCCGGAATATCCGGCATCCGGAACAGTTCCGGCAGATAGCTCCGCCCCACCTCAAACCTGATCATCTCGCGGAAGAACTCCACAGGACAATTCCCCGTGAGCGCTTTCAGCATCTCCCGGGAAAAGCGCTCCACGGGGATTTCGCTCAACTCCTTTTCCCACGACTTGGCCCGTATCAGCGCCTCGGTCTCCGGGACCAGGCGCCATCCTTCCGTCTCGAAACGAAAGCCCCGAAAGATCCGCAGGGGGTCGTCAACGAAACTTTCAGGGGAACAGGCCCGAAGCTCTTTCTTCTCCAGATCTCGAACACCCCCTGTGAGATCCACCAACTCCCCGTCCAGCGTCATTGCCAAGGCATTCACCGTGAAATCCCGACGAAAGATATCCCCGGTCAAATCAGTGGCCTCGCCCAGCCTGGTGACTTCGATCTTGCCGATGCCGGGGATATGGCGGAACCAGATGGGAGCGCTGGTCACCGGGTCAACCGACCTGAAGCCGCAGGCTGCCAGTTCCTGGGGAGTCAAAACGGCATCGAGATCGATATCATCCCCCTCTTTACCCATGAGATGGTCCCGGACCGTCCCCCCCACAATCCAGATCCTGGGCCAGACGTTTTCCGGGAAAAGGGTTTTTACCAGTGCGAGAGCATTCATTTACTTTTCCTTCGGACAAAAGTCCACAATTTCACTGCGTGGTTCAGTGGACCAGACGGCGTGGAGCATCTCCCGGAAGAGTTGATCCAGCAGTGCAAAATCAGTAACGGGAGTCGGTCTCGTGCAGGACAATAGACTGTACTTTTCCAGCATCTGCTGGATGAAGTCGTTCAGCTCAGGTATTTTCGCCGATGTATCCAGTTCGTCGCCGGACATTTTTCGGACCAGGAGTTCATCAATGGCCGCGATA
>CAIYUY010000294.1 GCA_903929485.1 uncultured Desulfuromonadales bacterium | reverse complement strand
TGCTTGTTATCTTGCTAATTATTGCAATAGCAAGATAGCAAGCAATGTCCCCTCAGGTCCTTAGATCCTGATGGGTGACTGGTGCAGCGAAGCTTGACTGTCGAAATTCAAAGAAACTACGGCATCGGCAAAGGTGATGGTAACTGACCGCGGCAAGAGTGCACGAAAAGATCAAAATCGTGTAGAGGGGTTGTTTTTGTAGCTTGACAGGGGCCTTTAAATGGGTGACCCTCCGCCCCCCAAGCCTGACCCCCCACCCCCCCCTACCGGTAACATTCCGATTGATCATGAGAATTTTTGCTGTTACGGCGCGACATGGGACGGCATGTTTCTTATCGCGGTTTTCCTTGTATGCAACTGCTGTCTGAGATACAATATTTTCCAGATCCAATAATTGGAGACCGACATGGCTGCCACCACGATGGTCCACGTTCGCGTGGATGAAGAAATGAAGAAGCAGGCTACTGAAACTTTAGGGGCGATGGGACTGTCTCTATCCGATGCTGTACGGGTATTTCTGAAGCGCGTCGTTGCCGAAAAGCAGCTACCGTTTGAGCTCAGGGTGCCAAACGCTATAACACTCGCCGCAATGGAAGAAGCCGACGAGATCGTACGCACACGCAGCTCTCGCTTTACGACCGCCACGGAACTATTTGATGATCTCGAAAAAAACAGCATCAAGTAAGCGTGCTCGGTTACCGCATGCCGCCGATTATGCAAAGTCTTTCCTCAAGGACTGGGAACGGCTGTCAAGATCCGGTCGGTACGACATGAACCGCCTTAAAGAAGCGATGCTCCTGTTGATCTCCAATGAGGGGTCACTTGGGCCAGAGTGGCTTGACCACCCGCTGAGTGGTGGCTGGCAGGGGCATAGAGAGTGCCACATCGGTGGCGATTTCCTGTTAACTTACAAGCTCGATGACAGTGAAAAAACTGGTTTGATTATCTTTGTTCGTACCGGCACGCACGCTGAGCTGTTCGAATAGTTCACCATTGGAGTCACAGACCCCCTTGACTCCCCAAACATGACCCTCCGCACCATATCAGCACACACGATACATACCTGGAGTCAACTAATCAGGAATGTCCTTCCGGCACCCCTTCCTGTAGCAACAGAAAAAAGCGACAACGGTCCACATCGTCAAAGAAAATATCCTGACGGGCGTTGCCACGCATTATGAGATGGTAGAGTGCTGTAGGGTAGTGAACTCGCGGTTTACGTGCCATGACAAATATGTCTAACCTTTATCCAACAAATGCAGGCCTGACCCACCCTCCACATGACCCCCCACCCCTCACCCCCGTTGCGGTTGAGGATCTTTTGTATTGTAATTTGGACCAAAAAAGTTATACTTAAATATAATTTTAAAGAGGCGAGCTATGCACACAACAAACCTTCGTAAAGTAGGCGGTTCGATCATGCTGGCCGTACCACCGGCCATCCTCGATATTCTGCACCTGCACGCCGGCGCAACGGTTGGTCTGGCCATCGATCACGGTCGCATAGTGGTTGAGCCAACATTACGTCAGAGATACAGTCTGAACGAACTGCTGGCTCAATGTGACGCATCGGCCGAGATCTGCGCGGAAGATCGAGTTTGGCTGGATAGCAAGCCGGTCGGCAGTGAGCTGCTGTAATGGAGCGCGGCGATATTTACCTGGTTTCACTTGACCCGACTTCAGGCCATGAACAGCAGGGGACACGACCCGTACTGGTTGTGTCTCCATCTTCCTTCAACCGTCTGACAAAGACGCCGGTTGTACTGCCAATTACCAGCGGGGGCAACTTCGCACGTACGGCCGGCTTTGCCGTATCGCTGATTGGGGCAGGAACGAAAACAATGGGTGTAATCAGATGTGACCAGCCTCGTGCGCTCGATTTAGCCTCGCGCAGCGCCCATAGGCTGGAAGGTGTGCCGGGGGTGATCATGGATGAAGTCCTGGCAAAGTTGTCCACAATTTTTGAGTAACCAATGGTACAAGAGAGATGTTCTCATCTGTTTTTACATGGAACAAATTAGAAAAATGAATAACAACGTCCACTTGACTTCCCATCTTCAAAGAAAATATCCTGACGGGCGTTGCCACGCATGATGAGATGGTAGAGTGCTGTAGGGTAGTGAACTCGTGGTTTACGTGCCATGACAAATATGTCTAACTTTTATCCAACAAATGCAGGCCTGACCCTCCCTCCCCTGACCCTCCATCCCCTCTCACCCTATTTTAAACTGCAATCTTCAGGTTTATTGAATCGTAATTAACGGTGGGAATGTGGGATCGTTTTATCTTTTTCATTTCCAATAACCCGATTTCCGAAAGATATTTTACGTCATCAGCAACGTTAGTGACATCTCTTCCGGCAAGACGCGCTAGATGTGCTATGGATTCAGGATGTTCGGTTTTGATTATGTGCAGGAGCTCAAGACGTTTTTGAGTCATAACTCTTCGGAATGCATCAAGATTAGTGAAGTAGATACCCTTCAGAGGCTTCACTTGTTCGCCACGTTCGATTGCTTCACCGGTCATTACGAAATCACTAAGTGCTTCTTCAACTGACTTGATTCCAATATTCACATTCTTGGCTTTCATGGCGGATGATCCTTTTTCCAGGTTTCTACGTCTGCCAGGAATTCCCCGGCCAATTGCTTCAACGTTGTGAAAATGTAAGGCTGCTGCTTGTCGCCGAAATGCCGGTGGTCACCTTGACTTTCACCGTTGTCGTAGCCAATGACGCGGACGCCGTCAACGATATACACCAAGGAGTACTTGTAGCCATGGGGCTTGTCCAGAGTGGAGGATACTCGCCACATCCTGGTTTCAACGATGTTGCCCCGTTCATCACGCACCTTGACGTGGTTGACAAGTGTCGCTTTCATATGGGTATCCTATACCCTAGTCAATGGGTTGTCAAGGTGCCGAGAAGCTGACGCTTTTCCCCTTTGGCAAGGGAATTGACAGAATTCGTTTTAGATTTAAATAGATTCTCCTCGGTATTTCCTTCAACAACTTCCCAACGTCTCGGGAACTCCCCTCAATTGAATATACTGTCACCGGAACTCCCCTGAAATATCCGCAACCGAGCGCACCCGGTTGCATGCATCACAACGCGCCCCCCACCCCAAGCATCCCCACCTGAGTTTTCCTTTACTTTTTCTCGGCAAAAAGCTTAAAATACCTTCAATTTCATAGTGCTAAGATTTAAGCTCTACGTTGCCTTGTGGTAAAAGGACGCATTTTTTTTGATTCACATCGAGGCGCAATCGTCCAGCGAAAGCGGCTTTGCCCGGCGGATGTTTCGTTACTTTGCGCGACTGTACGATAAATTTGACATA
>CAIYUY010000293.1 GCA_903929485.1 uncultured Desulfuromonadales bacterium | reverse complement strand
ACCCTTCGACAAGCTCAGGGCGAACGGATTCAGGTTTAATAACCGCCTTATTTTCCGTTCGTGGTGAGCCTGTCGAACCATGAACGGAAAATCGATACCGAACATGTTATACGGTACACTCTTTGCCGCGAATCACCTAAGGGTTGACATTCATGTGTCTGTCAATTGATCCGATAAGCTAAAGTATGGGCGGTTTTCTCCTTGCACTAAAGTTTAAAAAAATGACTGCCGACTTGTTCGGCGGTCATTTTTTGTGGAGAAACAAGAGAGTCTCTTCTGTCCATGGAATGAGTGACGTGGCGAATGTTGACAGACAGTGGAGATGCGAAATGAAACGAAGAAACGGTGTAATGATGAGCAGTTTCATGCTGACGACTTTTCTGGTGTTGATGTCGTTGGCGGCATCTCCGGCAATGGCCGAACGTGGCGCCGATCCCGTGCGGGCCCGTTTGCAGACAAACGCCAAGCTTCATCTCCCCGATGGTATTCTGGCTGACTTTGACAGAGGGGAGCCTGAAACGGCGGTCATTATTCATCTGAAGCCGACGGCTGCGGCGACGTCTCTGGCTGCACATTCGCGGAAATCCGGGCGGCTTCCCGCTGAGTTCATACCGGTCAGCGCTCCCGCGTATTATGACCTGCACGATGAGTCCGTTAAAACGGAACTTCGTTCAACCGTCACCGACACTGTTGGTAGTGTCATTGATCAGCTTGGCGCGTCGGAGATAACCGTTTCCCATAGATTTTCCTATCAATTCGGCTTTGCGGCCAGGGTAACACCGGCGGCGTTGGAGCGGATCGTTAATTCACCGGATGTTCTCCTTGTGGAAAAGGATGCCATCCTGCAGGCGCATCTCGCCCAGGGTATCCCCTTGATGAATGCCACTATCCCCCGGAGCAGCTATAACGGCTCCGGATTGAGTATTGCCATCTGCGATACGGGGATCGATTCGTCTCATCCGGCCCTGGGCGGCGGCGCGGTTTTTCCCAATTCCAAGGTCATCGGCGGGTACGATACGGGGGATAATGATGCCGATCCGCGGCCCAACGGCCAGAATCACGGCACCTGCTGCGCCGGGATTGCCGCCGGTTACACGGGGACGGTGGGGGATTATATCGGCGGCGTCGCGCCGGGCGCCAAGCTCTACTCCATAAAGATCTCAGCGGGTGCGACCGGCTCCGCTTCCACCTCGGCCATGATTGCAGGGTGGGAGTGGGCGGTTACTCATAAAAATGATGATCCCGGAAATCCGATCCTGGTAATCAGCACCAGCTTCGGAGGCGGCAGCTATTCAGCGAGCTGCGACTCGGCATCTCCCGGCATGACGACGGCCGCCGCCAACGCCGTTGCCGCCGGCATCACGTTATTTGCATCCTCGGGTAATGACGGCTTTTGCGGTTCCATGGCGTGGCCGGCGTGTATCAGCTACGTCAATTCCGTGGGCGCGGTGTTTGACGCAGCGATAGGGAATCTCGGATTTTGTACAACTACCGCATCATGCGCAACGAAAGTAGCCTATCCCGGGTGTGGGACAGGGAGTGCAGGATACGTTTCCTGGAATAGCACGGTAAGCGACATGGTTACCTCTTATTCAAACAGTGCTTCCTTTTTGACTCTTTTAGCCCCATCCCATAATGCCTATACGACCGATCTGGGGGGAGCGTATAATACAACTTTTGGCGGGACCTCGGCCGCTTCTCCCTACGCTGCCGGCGCGGCTGCGGTGCTGCAACATGCAGCCAAGGCCAAAACCGGCTCATTTCTAACTCCGGCCCAGGTCAGAAGCTATCTGGTAAGCTATGGTGACAGTGTCACCGACAGCAAGATTGCCATTACCAAGCCGCGAGTCAATCTTGGCAGGGCAGTTGACGCCGTTCAGGTGAGTACCTATGCCATCACCACGGCTGCCGGGGCTAACGGGAGCATCAGCGCCGGACAGACCGTGAACTACAACAGCAGCTCCGCCGCCGTGGTCGTCACCCCCAACACCGGATACCACATTGCGTCGGTTTTGGTTGACTCCGTCGGCCAGAGCGTCAGCAATCCCAAGACGTTCAGCTATACCTTCTCTGCTGTGACGACCAATCATACGGTAAGCGCCACCTTTGCTATCGACACCTT
>CAIYUY010000292.1 GCA_903929485.1 uncultured Desulfuromonadales bacterium | reverse complement strand
CAGGGGATTCACCACCACGGCGTTGATGATCCTCATGATGCTGTCGCGGTCGGTGTAGTGCGCCCCCAGTTGCGACCGCTTGGCGGGATCAAGTCCTCGCTCGAACAGGGTACCGAAGATGGACGGCTCTATGTCGCTCCAGTCCAGCCGCGCCGCCTTCAGGATCAACTTCAGTCCCTCGGCGTCCAGGGGGAGTACGTCGTCATCATCGAACAGTCCGCCGTTGAACCAATCGATGGGATCGGCGCCGAAGAAGCCGCCGCTCTTCATGGCGGCAAAGAGACTACTCGTCATCGGGACGAAGATACCGGGGCTCTTGCCGCTGGATTCCAGCAACCGCGTGAACAGACCGACCGGGAGGATACCGATATCCTCGGCGAACATGCAGAACAGGCACTTATTGATGAAGTGCGCCACGCGCCGCCCCTCGTATCCTTGCTCCCGCAACCGTTGCGCCAAGCCGGCAAAGGCTTCCGCCGCATGCTCGGTGATCGCCTCGCGAGTCACGCCGGGGCGAAACCTCTCCGGGGTTGTGAAGAGCCACTTGAGCCACTGCCGGACCTCCGGCTTCTCCAGATCATCAAGAGTGAAGGTGCGGACTTCCTGAACGGTATTGGTGAAATTGGTGTGAATGATGATGGTCTCCATGTCGGAGACGACCAGGAGAGGCGGGTTTTCAAGAGCAATGGCGTAGCGTTGAAGCTGAGCAAAGGCCGCGACCAGATCCTTATGCTTCCCCTTGTACTCCCAGGCAAAGCACCCTTTTTTCCAAACATCGGCCCAACCGTCCCCCCCACCGGTCTTCATGGCCCCCTTCTCAAATGTGTACCACGAACCGTGCGGATCGGCGTCGGTGGGTGACGGTTCACACACGAGAGTGCAGAGATCATTAAAGTGTGATTGGGAAGCGGAACGTTCTTTCAGAGTTGAGTTTTGCCACTTGGTAATAAAATTACGGGGGGACATGAAAGATCCTCATTCAGTCGAATGGTGCGCAGGGATTTAGGGTGCGCTACATCCATGAAGAACGCAACCGGAGAAACCACGCATAAATACGGAGAATACCGATAATCAGCTCACCCGCTGCAACGATGACGGCGCAGAGTGCTAAAAAAAATGCGACAGGGATCGCAACCAAGTTGCCGACCAACGCAGCAAGCACAAGGTACAAGACAAAAGCCATGCAGAGACGCAGGATCAACAGGGACAGAGTCATGGGACGAATATAACAGGATCAACGAGGTAAGTATATGGGGCAATGCAGCCTGATGGAATCGCTATCAACCTCACTGACAAAGCATCACACTTCGCGTATTTCGGGGACAATATACTTAACGTCCTCCGGGACGAATTCCTGCGGGATAAATTCAAATGAATAAACTCTACCCGGATAGCCCGCTTGTTTTCTGATTTCAAAACTCCAGGAGCAAATAGCTGGTGCTGCGGCCTCCTGCTTCATCTTTTGCCAGGACACCACATTCCACGAGGCTGATAATATCGCGCAGCGCCGTGTCCTGGGAACATTTTGCCAGTTTGGCCCATTTTGACGTAGTCAGTTTGCCTTCGAAACCATCCAGCAGTTTGTTGAGCATCAGGCGCTGCCGGTCGTTGAACGACCGGCAGGCATGAGTTTCCCAGAAACGGGCCTTTCTGAGCACGATCACCAGAGTCTCATCAGCTGCGTCGATCGCCCGCCCCAAACAATTCAGGAACCACTCCATCCACCCGGTAATCTCCACCGTCCCTTTCTGAGTTTGCTCCAGAGTGCGGTAGTAGGCAGTCCGCTCCTGCCTGATCTGCAATGACATACTGTAGAAACGCTGGCTGCTACGTTCAGAACTGGCCAGCATCATGTCGGCGATGGCGCGAGCAATTCGACCGTTCCCGTCCTCGAACGGGTGAATGGTCACGAACCAGAGATGGGCGATCCCGGCTTTCAACACCGGATCAGTGCTGTCGTCACCATTGAACCAGTCGAAAAACCGGGACATCTCCTCCTCGATTCGCCCTGATGCCGGTGCTTCGAAATGGACCCGCTCCCGACCAATCGCCCCGGAGACAACCTGCATCGGACCTTTGGCGTCATCGCGCCAGGCTCCGACCATAATCCTGCCGAGAGTGCGGGCGGTTACGGGGAAGAGCAGGGTGTGCCATCCAAAGAGCCTTTCTCTGGTCAGGGGCTGGGCGTAATGTTGGGTAGCGTCAAGAATCATCTCGACCACGCCGTCAACGTTTCGGTCAGTTTGGGTCAGTGCGCCGATATCGATGCCCAGGCGCCGGGCAATGGAAGAACGAACCTGATCCCGGTTGAGGAATTCCCCTTCAATTTCACTGGATTTGAGGACCTCCTGGGTCAGGTTGCTCAACACGGCTTCAGTCCGTGAAGAAAAACCCAGGCTTTCCATCCGCCCCATCAGACGCCCTTGCCGGTGTCGCACAGCAGCGAACTGTTGCAGCAACACCCCCTGACTCCAACGAAACCTGGGCCAATCCGGCAATGTGTGGATATACGTAATCATTCGCCGCACCTCATGCGGTGAATATAGCTCTTATTCACCGCATAGGCAAAGATTTACTACAGCTGCCTCCGGCAACCCCGCCTGGTCAGATCCGGACCCGGATGGGGAGGATAACCGTGGTGACGCCGTCCCACTGGAGCCGCCGCTGAATGGCGAAGGCGGTCTCATTATGGAGCATCTTGTGGTAAAATTTTTCCAGCCGGAAAGTCAGCTGACCGGTGAATACCGTGGAGCGGGGGTATTCCCGGGCGATCTCCTTGCAAAGGCCGATGGCGCCATCCACCACGTCGGTTCCCACCATCATCCGGCAATCGGCGGTAAAGCCGAGTTTCCTCGCCAGGATTACGTATTTATCAAGCCCACCCTGCACCGACTGCTCCAGGGCGGCCAACTCATCGGCCCCCTTGAACGAGCCGGAATCGATCATGGCCACGGAGACGAAGATGACGTTCTTGTAGGTGTTGGGGAAGGTGGTGAGAATAGAGAGAAGCGTGTGAACCCCGAATCCGCTGTATCCCGAGACCAGCTGAATGGCGGTTGGCTCGTTCTTTTTCAGCGGCTCGGCGTTGTAGGGGCGGGAGATGGGAAAGTCCAGGAGCGTCTCATCCAGTTGAGCGACCCCCTTGCGCACGGTCAGGTAATGGCTCCGGATGGCGTAACAGAGAGCGATGACCACCGAAGTGATCACCAGGGTCAGCCACCCCCCTTCGGCGAATTTCTCCACGGTGGTGATGACCAGGATGGTGACGCAAAGCGCCAGTCCCACAAGGTGGACTCCCAGGTGCTGCAGCCACTTGGGGTCTTCTTTCCGGCGCTGGATGAAGAACTTGGACATCCCCAACTGGGACAGAGAAAAGGTTAAGAAGACGTTTATGGAGTACATGACCACCAGGGCCGAGACCGAGCCGCGGGTGTAGAGGAGCAGGGCAATGGAGGCCGCACCCATGAGCACTATCCCGTTGCGCATGGTGAGCCGCTCGGAAAGGGCTGCGAAGCGATGGGGGAACCAGGAGTCCACCGCCATGTTGGCCATGACCCTGGGGCCATCCACAAAACCGGTCTGGGCCGCCACCAGCAACAGCGCCCCTTCGGAAAAGATGGTGATAAAAGCGATGGCTTTCCCCATCCCCCATTCGGCAAAGAGATTGTCCGCCAAAACCGCATTCAGCGTTTTTCCTTCTACCGGCTTCACATCCATGAGAGCATAGCAGAGAAAGAGCACCCCGGCAGTGAAAGCCAGGGAAGTGGCCATGTAGACCATGGTCCTCTTTCCCGTCTGCACCCGGGGCTCCCGCATGATCTGCATCCCGTTGGAGACCGCCTCGATCCCCGTATAGGTCCCGCCACCCAGAGAGTAGGCGCGGAGGAAGAGAAGGAGAATGCCGAAAAAACCGATGGTGGAGATGTCCTTGCTCAGGCCGGTCCGGAACTGGGCAGCCAGAGGCACAAACTTGTCCGTATGGGTGAAGACGCCGTCAACCAGCATGATCAGGTGAGTGATGACGAAGACGGCGAAGATAGGGGCCATCACCGCCACCGACTCCTTGACCCCCCTGATATTGAGAATGATGAGAAACAATGCAAGGAAACAGGCAACGGGAACCTTCAGGTGGTGATACTCCAGGGGAAGATAGCTGAACAGAGCATCCACGCAGGAGGCAATGGAGACCGTGATGGTAAGGACGTAGTCCACCAGGAGGGCGCTCCCCGAGACGACCCCGGCCTTCTCGCCCAGGAGGTGGGTGGCGACGATGTACCCGCCACCCCCATGAGGAAAATGCTCGATGATCCGGGAATAGGCGTAGGAGATAATGAAGACCGTCACAGCCGTGGTCACTCCCAGAAGGAGGGCCAGATAGGTATGGGTCCCCAGAGCCCGAAACGCCTCTTCCGGTCCATAGGCCGAGGAGGAAAGTCCGTCGGAACCGAGCCCGATCCAGGCCAGCACCGGAATAAGCGACATCTTGTGAAAGAGGTGAGGGTCCTTGATCTGCTTGGGAGCGCCGACGATGGCGCGCCACAGTTTCACCAGAGGGTTGCTTCGGGTTTCGTTATTGTCTTCTACCATGTAAGGCTCCATGTCCGGATTTAATCTCTTCGTAGAGATACAAGATTTTAACTACTCCGCAGCGTAACTTTTTTCATGTCAAGAAAGGCTCAAGATTAGCGGTATCGGCATCAAGAAAACATCAAGACAGGAGTATCGGCGCAAAATAAGATGGTTCTTGATGCTTTCTTGATGCCTTTGCCCCCTATTTTGAGGCTGCATTTATGTGAATCAGGCTATAGTATACTTATGGAAAGCCGATTACCAATGGGGGCGAGCATATGAAAGTTTATCTTTACGACACGAGTAGTGGAATATACCAGGGGGAAGAGTTCGTGGCGGATCTTTCCGAACTGAAAGATGGTGGAGCCACCGTCATGGCTCCTCCAACCTGTGACAAGGGATTCGTCCCCCGCTTCGACGAGGGAGCGGAGGGCTGGGTCATGACTCCCCATACCTCCAAACGCCTTGCCGAGCTCCGGTCCACCCGGCACACCGTCAACTCTGCCGCGCAGGCAGCAAGGGAGCGCTGAGATGAACTACTACGAAACAGTCCAAACAGCGCTTTTTTTTCTCACCCTCTTGGTGCTGCTCAAGCCCATGGGCGCCTATATGGCCGGAGTTTACCAAGGAGAGCGAACCTTCCTCTCTCCTCTCCTTCTCCCTTGCGAGAACCTCATCTACCGGATCTGCGGCGTGGAGCGTAGCGAAGAGATGGGATGGCGACGCTATGCGGGTGCCATGCTTCTCTTTAATCTTGTCCTCTTCGCCGGGCTCTTGGCCATGTTGTTGCTGCAGCATCTGCTGCCGCTCAATCCTCAAAAACTCCCCTCCTTCTCCTGGCAGTTGGCCCTCAATACGGCCGTCAGTTTCGTCACCAACACCAACTGGCAGGCATACTCGGGCGAATCGGCGGTCAGCTACTTCACCCAGGCTGTGGGACTCGCAGTACACAACTTCGTTTCCGCCGCCACCGGCATGGCGGTGGCCATTGCGCTGATCCGCGGCTTCGCCCGGCGCAAGAGTTCGCTTATAGGGAATTTCTGGGTGGACATGACCCGCGGCGTTCTCTACATCCTCCTCCCCATCTCCCTCGTTGCCGCCCTGGTTCTGGTTTCCCAGGGGGTGATCCAAAACTTCAGCGAATACAAGTCGACGCCGCTTCTCCAGGCGACAACCTACGACAAACCGAAGCTGGATGACAAGGGGAACGCCATCAAGGATGCCAAGGGGAACCCCATCACCGAAAACGTGACCGTGAAGGAAGTCACCATCCCCATGGGGCCGGTGGCATCCCAGGAGGCAATCAAGGAATTGGGGACCAACGGCGGCGGCTTCTTCAACGCCAACTCGGCCCACCCCTTTGAAAACCCTACCCCTCTTTCCCACTATCTCCAGATCCTGCTGATTCTCCTCATCCCCGGCGCCCTCACCCATACCTTCGGCCTCATGGTGGGGAACAGTCGCCAGGGATGGGCGCTCCTGGGGGTCATGCTCCTTCTGTTAATCGGGTCGTTTTGCGTGCTTCAGTGGGCCGAAGTCAACGGCAATCCGCTCTTGGCCGGTTTGGGTCTCCAGGGAGCCAACATGGAGGGAAAAGAGCTCCGCTTCGGCTTGTCCGGCACCAATCTCTTCACCGTGGCCACCACCGGCACCTCCTGCGGCGCGGTGACCGCCATGCACGACTCCCTCACCCCACTGGGGGGGATGATCCCCCTTGCCCTGATGCTTCTGGGTGAGATTGTCTTCGGCGGGGTCGGCTCCGGTCTCTACACCATGCTGGCCTTCGCGGTGGTCGCGGTATTCGTCTCCGGACTGATGATCGGCCGGACCCCGGAGTACCTGGGGAAGAAGATCGAAGTGCGGGAGATGTGGCTTGCCATGATAACCATACTCACCGCCGGGATCGTGGTCCTGATAGCGTCGGGTATCGCCATGATCACCCCCGCCGCCGTAGCATCCATGGCCAACCCCGGCGCCCATGGCCTTTCGGAAATCCTCTACGCCTATGCTTCCATGGCCAATAACAACGGCAGCGCCTTTGCGGGACTGGGCGCAAACATCAACTTCCATAACATCCTGGGCTCCCTTGCCATGCTTCTGGGACGTTACCTCCCCGCAGTGGCGGTGCTGGCCATGGCCGGCTCCCTGGGGGAGAAAAAGTATGTCCCCCCCAGCCTGGGAACCCTCCCCACGGACAAGGCGCCCTTCGCCCTCTGGCTGACGCTGGTGATTCTGGTCGTGGGCGCGCTCACCTTTTTCCCGGCCCTATCCTTGGGACCCATCATCGAACATCTGACCATGTGGGGGAAATGATCATGTCCAAACACGCGGCACAAACCATTTCCCTTTTTCACGGCGGGATCATCCGGTCCGCACTCCTGGATTCCCTGAAAAAACTCGATCCGCGGATCCTCTGGCGTAATCCGGTCATGTTCTGCGTGGAGATTGCCGGCGTCATAACCCTGGTAACCTTCGCCCTATCCCTGGCCGGTCTCAACAAAGAACCGGCCTGGTTTACCGGCTCCGTCTCGGTCTGGCTTTGGCTGACGGTCATCTTCGCCACTTTTGCCGAGGCGCTGGCGGAAGGTCGCGGCAAGGCCAGGGCGGCGTCGCTACGCAAGTCGCGCACCGACGTGACCGCCAAGCTCCTGAAGAAGCCCGAGTTCGGCGGCGACTTTACCACCGTGGGGGCCGGCCAGTTGCGCAAGGGTGACCATATCCTTGTGGAAGCGCCGGAGATTATCGCCGGAGACGGCGATGTAGTTGCCGGCGCAGCCCTGGTGAACGAGGCTGCGGTGACAGGTGAGTCGGCCCCGGTGGTACGAGAATCAGGCGGGGACCGGAGCGCCGTCACCGGCGGCACCGAGGTTATCGCCAACGCCATCATAGTCCGGATCACCGCCAACCCGGGAGAGACCTTCCTGGACCGGATGATCTCCCTCATCGAGGGAGCCAAGCGGCGCAAGAGCCCCAACGAGGTCGCCCTGGAGGTTCTGTTGGTCGCCCTGACCGTGGTCTTTCTGTTGGTCTGCGCCAACATCAGCCCTCTCTCCATCTACAGCGTAAAGTCCGCCGGCCAGGGAACCCCCATCTCACTCACGATCCTGGTGGCGCTCTTTGTCTGTCTTGCCCCCACAACCATCGCGGCGCTTCTTCCCGCCATCGGCATCGCGGGGATGGACCGTCTCTTCCAGAAAAACGTCATCGCCCTCTCCGGCCGGGCCATCGAGGCCGCCGGCGACGTGAACATTCTCCTGCTGGACAAGACCGGCACCATCACCTTGGGGAACCGTGAAGCAGTCGCCTTTGTCCCCGTGGGAGGATATACGGAAAGGGAACTGGCCGAGATCGCCCTGATGGCATCCCTGGCCGACGAAACCCCGGAAGGGCGAAGCATCGTCTTGCTGGCGATGAAGAGTTACGGCCTTAACCCGGAAGCGCTCCCCCCGGACGCCGAGATCATCGCCTTCAGCGCCGACACCCGTCTCTCCGGGATCAATACCGGGGGGATGCAGTACCGGAAAGGGGCGTCCGATTCAACAATTTCCTTCGTGAAGCGCCTTGGCGCGCGAGCAATTCCCGATACTCTCGAGGATGTGGTGGATAAAATCGCCCGTGGCGGGGCGACACCACTGGTGGTCTGTCGCGACAGCGACATCTTCGGGGTCATCAACCTGAAGGATATCGTCAAGGGGGGAATACAGGAACGGTTCCAGCAGCTCCGGAGCATGGGGATCAAGACCATCATGGTTACCGGGGACAACCCACTCACCGCCGCCGCCATCGCCGCCGAGGCTCAGGTGGACGACTTCCTCGCCCAGGCAAAGCCCGAGGACAAACTCCGGCTGATCCGGGAATATCAGGAGGCAGGTTACATGGTGGCCATGACCGGAGACGGCACCAATGATGCGCCGGCCCTGGCCCAGGCAGACGTGGCGGTGGCTATGAACACCGGCACCCAGGCGGCAAAGGAGGCTGCCAACATTATTGACCTGGATAGTAACCCCACCAAACTTCTGGATATCGTGGAGGTTGGGAAGCAGATCCTGATGACCCGGGGAAACCTCACCACCTTCAGCATCTCCAACGACATCGCCAAGTACTTCGCCATCATCCCGGCCATGATGCTATCCATCTACCCCCGGTTGGGAATACTCAACGTCATGCATCTGTCCACCCCGTTCAGCGCCATCCTCTCCGCGGTAATCTTCAATGGGGCCATCATTCCCCTGCTGATTCCGCTGGCCCTGAAGGGAACCAAATTCCGTCCCATGCCGGCGGAAAAACTCCTCATCCATAACCTTCTCGTCTACGGAGTGGGGGGGATCATCGCCCCTTTCGTGGGGATCAAGGCCATCGATCTGCTGGTGAGCATGTTAACAATGTAGGGGCACGGCGCGCCCAACACGGAGGCAACGACATGAAAGATCTTAAGAGCTCCATTCTGATGTTCATCACCTTCACGGTTATCTGCGGCGGCGTCTATCCGCTGGCCGTCACCGGAGTCGCGTATGTTCTCTTCCCCAGAGAGGCAAAGGGGAGCCTCATGGCCGATACCAGCGGGAAGGTGACCGGGTCGTCGCTCCTGGGACAACCATTCTCCTCGCCGGATTACTTCTGGCCCCGTCCTTCGGCCACCACCGACTTCGGCTACAACCCCATGGGCTCCGGTGGTTCCAATGCCGGCCCCACCAACCCCGACTACCTGAAGGTCGTGGGGGAACGGGTCAAGGCGCTTCGCGCTACAGGCATTACCGGCCCCATCCCCTCCGAACTGGTCCAGGCCTCCGCCAGCGGGCTCGATCCCCACATCTCCCGGGAAGCCGCCCGAATACAGATCCCACGAGTCGCCCAGACCCGCGGCATTTCCCGACAGGATCTGAGCAAAATTGTAGATGACTTCACCTCTGACCGGCAACTGGGTTTTTTGGGAGAACCGCGGGTAAATGTGCTAGAGTTAAACCTGAAGCTGAAATCGTTGAACCAACGACGATCCTCCGGAGGTAACTAATGAAATTTTACATGATTATCGCAGCGCTCTGCATGGCGACAACGGCATACGGAGTATCATACCCCTTCCAGTCCCCAAAATCTCCCGAGGATTCCACCAGCATTGAAGGGATCAGAATCCAGGACGCTCGCGGCGCCGGCAGCACCCCACCATCAATTCCCAAATCCTGGAAATTGATCGCCGTTTCCAGCGGCGAAAAGTCAAATTCCAATAATCTCTGGTTTCAGGACACGGACGGTTCCGTCTACCTGCTCCAGGGATCCATCTCCCAAAACGGTTTAACCATCCACGAACATCTGTTCAAGATTCCCGCGAAGTGATGTTTCCGGAATATCCAAAAACAGTCCACCACGGAGACACGGAGACACGGAGGATAATCTCACACAGTTACGGACTGTTACACTCAAGAGAGCTCTAGACTGGTCAAACCTTTTGGGTTAAAACCAAGAATCGGATTTTCTCACTGTTTTTCTCCGTGTCTCCGTGCCTCAGTGGTTCAAAAGCCGTTTTCAGGATACGGTATCCAGGTACTACCTATGACCGATGATAACGATAACCGACCCGATCCGGAGAGCCTGCTAAAGCTGATTCGGGCGACCGAGGCCGAACCCCGCTCCCGTCTCAAGATCTTTCTGGGCTACGCAGCCGGTGTAGGGAAGACCTATGCCATGCTGGAAGCTGCCCGTCAGCGGCGGCAGGAAGGGCGGGATCTGGTGGTGGGATACGTGGAGTCCCATGGGCGCCAGGAAACCGACGCTCTCCTGGAAGGGATGACGATCATTCCTCCCGCCCTGATCACCTATCAGGAGGTCTCCCTCCCGGAGATGGACCTTGATGCGGTGCTTGCCCGAAAGCCTCAGATCGTCCTGGTGGATGAACTGGCCCACACCAACGCCCCCGGCTCCCGTCACCATAAACGATGGCAGGATGTGGAGGAACTTCTTGGCGCGGGGATCGACGTCTACACCACGGTGAACGTTCAGCACTTCGAGAGCCTCAACGACGTGGTGGCCAAGATCACCGGGGTCGTGGTCCGGGAGACGGTCCCGGATCGTCTCCTGGATGAGGCCGCCGAGATCCGCCTGGTGGACATCCCTCCCGAAGAGCTCCTCCAACGGCTGCAAGAAGGAAAAGTCTATCTTCCCCATAAGGCCGCCGTTGCGGTCCAAAAGTTCTTCCAGCCCGGCAATCTCATCGCCCTGCGTGAATTATCCCTCCGCCGCGCCGCATCCCGGGTGGATGGACAGATGCGGGCCTACATGGAATCCAACTCCATAGCCGGTCCCTGGCCCGCCGGGGAGCGGCTCCTGGTCTGCATCAGCGGCGGCCCTTCCAGCGAAAAACTGATCCGCTCCACCCGGCGACTGGCCGATGAACTGAACGCTCCCTGGCTGGCGCTCTATATCGAGACACCGGGAGGGACGCGCCAGCTCCAGGAGAACCGGGAACTGGTCTGGAAAGAGCTTCGCTTGGCGGAAAGTCTGGGCGCCCAGGTGACGACCCTGACGGCCGAATCCATTCCCCATACCGTCGCACAGTACGCTCTTCAGCACAATGTTACGAAAATTATCGTGGGAAAACCGACCAAGCCGCGCTGGCGTGAATTCCTTCGGCAACCTCTCGTGGATCAGATCATCCGTCTCAGCGGGACGATCGACGTTTATGTCGTCAGCATTCAATCCGCCGAGAGTAGGATAAGGAGTAGGGGCGCACAACCGCAACACCCCATTGCAGTGGCGCTTTACATGAAGAGCCTCATGGCGGTGCTATTGGCCTCGCTGGCCTGCGAAGCGCTTCGCCACTTCCTGGCGCCCACCAACATGGTGATGATCTATCTCCTGGCGGTGGTCATGGCGGCGCTCCGTCTGGGACGCAAGCCGGCCATTCTCACAGCCTTCCTCAGCGTACTCGCCTTCGACTTTTTCTTCGTCCCGCCGAGACTGACCCTGGCCGTGGCTGACACCGAATACCTGATCACCTTCCTGGCGTTCTTCACCGTGGGGGTGGTCATCAGCACCCTGGTTTCCAAGACCCGGGAACGGGCCGAAACCCTGCGGGAACGGGAGGTGCAAACGGCCAGTCTCTACTACCTGAGCCGCGATTTGGCCGGCTCAGGGGGGATCGAGGCCATCAT
Organism: uncultured Desulfuromonadales bacterium; assembly: GCA_903929485.1. Taxonomy (GTDB): domain Bacteria; phylum Desulfobacterota; class Desulfuromonadia; order Geobacterales; family CAIOGM01; genus CAIOGM01. The sequence goes on along the minus strand of CAIYUY010000292.1, from coordinate 3,838 downwards.
CGACGCCGTGATCCGCAACGTGGGAGAAAGCCTTCACTGCACCGTGGCCATCCTCCTCCCCGAAGGGGAACGGCTGGAGTTCAAAGGGGGGAGCCCGGGGGTCAATCTGGATTCCAAGGAACTGGCCGTGGCGGACTGGGCGTTTCGCAACGGCCAACCCGCCGGACGTGGCACCGACACCCTCGGCTCATCCGCGCTTCTCTACCTGCCGCTTCAGGGCTCCGCAACCCTTCTGGGAGTGCTGGGGGTGACGCTGGAACACGACATCGAACATCATTCCCCCCAGATTCGCCGTCTCCTGGACGCATTCGCCTCCCAGGCGACCATGGCCATGGAACGGGTCCAACTGGGGAAGCAGGCAGCCCAGGCCCAACTCCTCCAGGCACGGGAGACCCTGGAACGGGCGCTGCTCAACTCCATCTCCCATGACCTCCGGACGCCGCTCTCCTCCATCATCGGAGTGTTGAGCAGCCTGAAGGACGAAGGAGCTCAGTTGACCGCCGACGTCCGCCGGGAACTCCTGGAGAGTGCATCGGAAGAGGCCAACCGTCTGAACCGGTTCGTGGGAAACCTTCTGGACATGACCCGCGTGGAGGCGGGAAAACTTTCCCTTAAAAAAGAGCTCTGCGACGTTCAGGATCTTATGGGGTGCGCCCTGGCAGCTCTGGAACCGCGCATAAGCAGCCGCAAAGTAGCCATCAGGATGCTCCCCATGATGCCGCTTGTCCCCATGGACCTGGTGCTCATGACCCAGGTAGTGGTCAATCTCCTGGAAAATACGCTGAAATACTCTCCTCCGGCTACCCCGGTGGAGCTCATCGCCCGGACCGATCCCCCCTGGCTCGTTATCGAGGTAGCGGATCAGGGGCGTGGGGTTCCCGACCAGGATATGAAACGGATATTTGATAAATTCTATCGGATTCCGGTGCCGGAAGGGGCGGGAGGAACCGGCCTGGGGCTCTCCATCTGCAAGGGGATCGTGGAGGCTCACGGTGGTTCCATCCGGGCCAGGAACCGCAAGGGCGGCGGGCTCCGGATCACCATACTTCTGCCGTTGAGGTAGGGGCGGAAGGCGATTTCCGGGAAGTCAAATCTGAAAGGAGTTAACATGACAACATATACATGGAACGAGACGTACGCGGTGGATGTGGAAATTCTTGATGAACAGCACAAGGTGATCTTCGACTCTCTCGGGAAGATCTGCTTCGCCATGGCGAACGGCTCTGTCGGCCACATCGTCCCCTCCCTGCTGGATGCTTTCGACATCTACTGCAAGGTTCATTTTTTTGATGAAGAGCGGGTGATGGAAACCGCCGGCTTCCCCCACTTGGAACTGCACCGGAAACAGCACGAGTTGTTCATCCACCATCTGGAGCTCTTCAAGGCTTCCCGTTCTTTTGATACGAAGAGCGCACAAGATGAGTTTGTGAGCATCGCTGAGTGGTTTATCCGTCACGTGCTGACCTATGACCGGGAATACGCCGATTTTTTGTAGGGGCGTATAATCATACGCCCCTACGCCACACGCCCGTACGAGGTGCATGTCATGTCCGACGAAAAAGCGACAAATCTCCCCCGCATCCTGGTGGTGGATGACGAGGCGGCCATCCGCCGCTTCTTCCATACGATCCTCAACGCCCGGGAGTTTTCTCTCCACCTGGCCGAGACCGGCCACGCGGCTCTGGCCGCCGCAGCCACGGTTCGTCCGGACATCATCATCCTGGATCTGGGACTGCCTGACCTGGACGGGGTGGAGGTGATCCGAAGAATCCGGGAGTGGTCCACGGTTCCCATCATCGTCCTGTCGGTACGGGATCGGGAAGACGACAAGGTGAAGGCTCTGGACGCCGGGGCCGACGACTACCTGACCAAGCCTTTCGGTATCAGCGAACTGCTGGCCCGGATCCGGGTGGCCCTGCGCCGTTCGGTGCAGCAGCTTCCGGAACCGCTCTTTACCTGCGGTGATCTGGAGGTTGACCTGGCCCGCCGCCGGGTTTCGGTGGGGGGAGGAGAGATTCAACTGACCCCCACCGAATACGACCTCCTCCGCCTCCTGGTGAACCATTCGGGAAGGGTCATGACACACGGCCAGATTCTCAAACAGATCTGGGGACTCGCTTATCTGGAGCAACCCCATCTCCTCCGGGTGAACATCAGTAACCTGCGTCACAAGATCGAGGCCGACCCTTCTCGCCCCCGCCACATTATCACCGAACCGGGGGTTGGGTACCGGCTCAGGGAGTAACAACAAAAAACTTTCCTTGAATTATCACCCTATAGAGGTATAATACAGCTCAATTTATCGCTCTATAAAGGTGCTACTATGGATAAGACCGTTGTCATCCCCCTCATCTTCGAATGGCAGAATGTTGTCATGCGTCGCCAAGGGGTCACGCGGGAGTTGGAAGAACCCCTCTACCGCTCCATCGGTTCACGACCGATTAAAATCGTTACCGGGTTCCGACGCAGCGGCAAGTCCTTTCTTGTACAGCAGGTGGCTCGCCGCTATGTTGACGAAGGGAACATCCTTCCGGAAAATTTGTTGTATTTGAACCTTGAAGATTTTCGTCTGATGACGGTGACTACTCCGCAACGGCTCAATGATATTTTCGAACTGTTTCTCAGCACTTCGGCCAAGCCCGGCAAAAAGCTTCTCATCTTTGACGAAATCCAGAATGTCGCTAACTGGGATCGCTTTATACGCACTCTTTACGAAAAGGAGAGTGACGAGATCGAGATCCTCTTGACCGGCTCGAATTCAGAGTTGCTATCATCGGAACTCGGCAGCAATCTGGCAGGCCGCTTTATCGAATTCCGACTTTTTCCGTTCAGTCTTCGGGAATTTTTGATTTTCAAGGGAATGCCCATAACCACCACTGCTGAATACCACCGTAATCGGCGCGAACTGCAAGCGCTGTTCAACGAGTTCCTGAAGTTTGGCGGGTTACCGGAAATATTCACCATCATTGACGGAGATGCCAAGCTTTCATATCTTTCCGGAATACTCAGTAAAGTCATCCTTGATGATGTTGTCCGCCGTTTCCGGGTAGATAATGTGACCCTCCTGGAAAAGATCCTCACCTATTTGCTGGCGTCCGCCGGCAGCATCACAACGTTTGCATCTTTGACTCGCCAGGCAAAAGCTCTTGGTTTTCGGACCAAAAGCGAGACTGTTATTGCCTACTGCGGCTATTTTGTCAAAGCATTGGCCCTGTTTGAGCTGAATCGGTTCAGTTGGAAACAGAGCCGGGTTTTCAGTGATACCCGCAAATATTTCAGTATCGACACCGGTCTAATGACCCTGTTTCGATCGGCGGAGGAGAATCAGGCGACGCGTCTTGAGCACGTGGTTTGTCTGGAATTGCTTCGCCGTCACGGTACCGTTCATTTCGGCACCAACGACAACGGTCGCGAGCTTGATTTCCTGGTCCCGCAGGGCGGTCGACTTCATGACAAGTACCAAGTGACACGGTCCCTTACCGCGGACGATGAAAAACGGGAACTTGGCGCCTTTGCTTTGGCGGATCCCTATTTGCGGGGAGGCAAGAACATGCTGCTCTCGCTTGATGAAGATGAGGGAATTAAGATGCATCAAGGAGTCGCCATCGAGTGCGGCAATCTGCTTCGCTGGCTGCTTGGGTTAAGATGAAGCTGAAAACTGCCCTGAATAGTCCCCTTGCTCTTCATGGTGCACCCACTAAGGTGATTCGCGGCAAAGAGTGTACCGTATAACATGTTCGGTATCGATTTTCCGTTCATGGTTCGACAGGCTCACCACGAACGGAAAATAAGGCGGTTATTAAACCTGAATCCGTTCGCCCTGAGCTTGTCGAAGGGT